>JAIEPJ010000023.1 GCA_019749835.1 Phreatobacter sp.
GCTATTGCATTTTGATGAAGAGCCTCACCCGCTCCGTGGTATGATGTGTGACGATTCACAAACGAATGCGCACCATCATGAGCGAACAGGACGCAGCCGCCCCGCGGTCACTGGAAGGCATATCGGACGACGTGATTTTGTCACTGGAGGTTACTCCGCGTGACTATCTCGACCGGATATTCAGCTTCTCGCAAAGGGTGCTCGAGCTCTCGTTCCGCCAGGATCAGGCGACGGGGAAATCGTTCTTCACCTTGTCAAACGAAGTGGCAATCGAAGAAGCGCAGATCCATGTGGCTTTGACCCACGATCCAATCAAGCTCGAGCAAGGATCCATCCGGGCCGGGACACTGACAGGCTGCGCAAGCATCTGGCACATGACCCAGCGGTACTTGATCCTTCAGGAGCAAAAGAACAACCCGACAGACGAGGAAGGCGAAACGCCCGACGATGAACAGGATCAGACAAGTCCCTGAGGATCAGTTCACCTTCGTTGCACGGAAGCGCCCGGGATTCACATCCGAACGCGCAACCGTGGATATCATCATCGGTCCTTCCCAGAGCGGTCGTACGGCGTTCGCCTTGGGAATGATCAAGAACAAAACAAGCAGCATTTTCGTCAGCGCCGATGTCGAGCCGCTGACGGACTGCACTGCCGAACGTGTCGTACTCCAACGGGGGAACGAACGACGCGCTTTCGAGGTGTTGTCGGCCCTGGTGACGACGCGCAAGGCGCAATGCATCGTGATCGACGACGCTATGCAGCTGGTGAAGTCCCGCGAGGTGGTGACGATCGCCAATCTGGCCCTTGGTTGGAACGTGCCCTTGGTAATCGTGGGACAGTCATCCGACATGTCGAGCCGGGTGTGCGAGTTGCGGCTTCCGGCTCATATCCCTGGCACCGACTATCTGGCAGTCCCTGTACCGGCGAGATCCACGGATCTTGAGCGCGACAGAAGCGATATCATGGCCTGACCCGCCTACGAAAACAGCGGGCCAGACGACACAGAAAAGGGGCGTGAGGACAAGCCTCGCGCCCTTTTTTTCATGGATGAGGCTCGGTCGCCGCTTTCAGCGACGACCGCGCTGATCACGACCTGCGAAGAAACTCCGGGATATCGTTGGCAATGCTGGCGGCATCATCAGCCGGCGCGCCGGCATCGGATCCAGCCGCCTGAGCCTGACCATCGCCAGCGGCGGCGCCGTCAGCCTCACCCTCAGCGGCAGGCGACCCGGTGAAAGGCTCATCGGCTTCTTCGTCGACGCCAACGCCGATGTCGCCATCAAGCGGAGGGCTTTCGACAACGGGGTTCGGAGCCGCGCCCGCGCCATCGGCAGAGCCATCGGCAAAGCCGTGGTTGGCGCCGTCATGAACACCCTTGTCCTCACCGGACTGATCCGGCTGATCGGACGATGTCGGAGCGACTGCAGGGGCACCAGCGACCGAGGCCTGCGGCACCTGGGAACCCGCATCCGGATCGACAAGCAAGGACCGGCGATGCTCGGCAAGAAGCTGACGCATCTCCTCCGCTTCGGCCGCCTTGCCCGCCTCGATCAGCTCCTCGATCAGAACAGGGAGCATGTCGAGCAGTGTGCCCTTGGTCTTGCCGGTACGCTGATAGAAGTCGCCGCCAGCCTTGTAGCCGCGGGCGGTGTAGCCCTTGCGATCCTCCTCAGCCGGATCATAGGTGCCATTGGCCTTGGCCTCGGCGCCCATATTGAAGCCGCCCATGAAATTCTTCAGGCGATCCGGCTGAGCCTTAGGGGCCTTGCCGCCCGCAGCCGGAGCCTGCGAAGCCGGTGCAGCGGAATCAACGCGCGACGCAGTGGATGCAGGCGCCGAAGCGGAGAACTCGCCGACGTTGCGACCAGACCCGCCGATCATCCGCCCCATGGGCGGCTGAGCCGGCAGGTTGTCGCCGGCCGACGCCGGCGACGTCAGGCCCGTGGTAGCCTCGAGAAACGCGGAGAGCGACGTCTCGAGGGAGCGAAGCACCTTCGTATTGACGCCTGTGGCGATGGGCAGGAGATGGGCTCGGGGGCCGAGCGCCTCAAAGACCTGGGAGAGAAGATCGCGGGGGGCTACGCCGGCGACCCGCTCGTCAAAGCCCTCACAGGCCTTGATGAAGCCCTCAAGGCTTCCATGCAGAACAGACGCAGCAGCGCGCATCTGCTCAGCAGTGTCGACAATATCACGAAAGTCCTGCGACGATGACGTCTTGCGCACCATCTTCCATCTCCATCACAATCACGTCTGTCAGGCGAGCGATGAACACTCCTGTCCAAACGTTATAGGAGATTATTCGCGTTTATACAAGGCTTATCCTTGATAATCGATCACGGATGGGCCGAAAAATGATGATCGATAACCCCTGTCAGCGCAGCCCAATCCTCTTCTGTTCGTCGGACAGCGGGACTGTCGCAAGATAACGATCCATGATCCTGGCTGCGACGCCATAGCGGGAACGAACAAGGCGCTCGATCGCAATCTCGCCCCTCGTCGGGGGCGTGGCCTGAGCCAGTGCCATCAGATCGATGACAGGAAGCGGCAGCTCGGCGCCATAGCGCTCCGATGACAGGAGAGCTGCCCGGGCCAAGGCGCCATTCAGTCTGGGCGGGACAGAATAGACGCCGCGATCAGCATCAATGGCGACGCCGCACATTTCCGGCGAGCCCGGGCTCGCACGCCCGGGCACAAGGCCGCGCAAACGATCGGCCAGTGGCTTGGGAGCAAGGAGATAAAGTGCCGGGTCCTTCAATGCGGAGACAAAGTCCTTATCGGACATCTCGCAGCAGCGGACCCCGCCAAGACGAAGGCCGTCCCGGACACAACGATTGCTCCCCTCGCGGAAACAGGCAAGGTTGCGGGCGATCGCTTCAACGTCGACCAGTCGCACGTGATCCATGCGGGCCTGCGCCTCATCGTCGATCCCGCGCATGGCGGCGCACACCGTTGGCTGGGTCAGCCTGCCGCCGCGGTCAAAGCTGCAGCCGCAGAACGCATCGACCATGCCAGGTCCGGTCTGGGTTCCCGGCACGGCCTCCTGCGCGCCAATTGCCAGGAGCATCGTCGTAACGAGGTTAGGCATCGACGTGAAACGGGCGGCGATGTCACGCTTGAAAGCGCGGGACTCGTCAAAGCGGTTCTGGCGCGTCGGCTGCGCCGGCTGTGACTGCGCCATGATGAACGACGCATTTGGCGTCATATGGTCGCCGGCCCCGGCGGGGCCGGCCCAAAAGCTCAACATGACGGCAAGCATAGCGATGAGACATCCGGCCCGCATGATCCTCAGGTCCTCACAATGATGTCAGAGATCTTCATTTCGACGGATGGGCCTGCCCATGTGCGCTCATTGACCTGTCTGTCATGTCCATAGAATGACTTCGACAGGTCACCGACGAGGAACGCGTCCCCTGATGCGATCGCATCGAAGACGCCATGACGGCGGAGGAGCGAGGCTGGACCAATCTGCTTGGCAAAGCCGACCGCCTTGAAGCCGCGGCGGGCATCGCCAAGCCGGATCTGGAGCGTAGAAGACCGCTTCTCCTCGGCAAACGCGTCGCGGGCCGGCACCGCCATCAGCGGCGCCTTCAATCCCTTGCCAAAGGGGGCAAAGGCCGCGAGCTGACGGTGGATCCTGCAGGCTTCGCCAGGCCCGCTGGTCAGGATGTCGAAAGCGCCTTCAAGCACCTGCCGCTCGGGCTCAACGGCTTCGAAGGCGGATCGGATGAGGAATGCGATGTCGACGGCAAAGGCGACAAAATCCGGATCGTCAATGGCGGCCCTTCGGAACGAGACGCCGAAGGCAGCATTGTGGCCTCCCCCGCCTCCGCCGATCTGCCCGGCACGGTGGGCAACCATCGCGCCGAACGCATCTTCAAGGACTCCATCCGCAATCGGATGGCGCTCAGGCACACGGCCCGAACCCTTGTAAAGGTGGTTCTCCGTGTCCTCGTTGCGCGCCGTGACAAGAACCGGGGTTCCTGCCCGCACGGCGATAGTGCCGGCGACCAGGCCAGCAACGCCAAGGCGGAAGGGAGCCGACGCGATGATGAACAAACCAGGTATGACCAGCGCCTGAACAAGCTTGTCGGCGCTCTCGACAACAAGCGCAGCGGCCTCAATGGCCGCGCGATCCGGATAGGCCGCAAGGATCTCGTCGGCACGCCTCGACGGCCCGACAAAGGGCATGACCGTGTCCAGAACGGCCTGTGACACATCATGCTGAACAGCCTGTCGTTCCACATTGACGCGATCAACGCCGTCCAGTCGGCGCACGGCCTCCTGGAATGAGGCCAGGATGAACCAGAGGGCCTCTTCGGCAAGCTGGCTGCGCGCGAGCGAGTTCAGTCGCGGCGCCAGCGTGAAGCCGAGGGTGTCGACATCGATATCGCCGATAGGAGCTCGCCTGCGCGGATCAATCATCCCGAGGCTCGCGCCGCTGCGCTCCCTCGCGGCTGCCACAAGAGCGCGCAGGCCACCCGGCCCCGCTCCATGGTCAAGACCCGTGAGCATGTCACGGACAAGCACTCGCTTCTCGCCCTCGAGATCCATCATGTCGGCAACGACCGAGAGCGCGGCAAGCGCCTCGAAGACCGACCCGTTCCCGACATTCCGGAAGTCCTCGAAGAACTGCGCTCCCGCATCCAGAATGAGAGCAAGGGTCATATGGCCCGTGCAGGTCTCCACAGGATGCCCGGCAACACGATAACGGGGATCATGCGAATTCACGAAGACAAGGTTCTTCGGCCCGGTCAGCAGGAAGTCGGCGACATCCTGCTGAACCGCATGGTGGTCGAGAACAATGATCGGGAGACCCCGGCTGACCGCGTGTTTCAGGCCTGCGGCAGCACCCGCCCCGCTATCGAGGACCAGCATGGCCTCAGCGCCCATGCTGATCGCCGCATCGACCGATGACGGCTGAAGTCCATAGCCGTCCGCCCGCTCCGGGATCATCGGGATAACGCCTGCCGCCGCGATCCGCTGGCGAAGGTTGTCCTCAGACCATTCCATGCCCTTCAGAAGGGCGATGCCGCAGGATGCAATCGCGACAGATGTGAGACCATCGACATCGAAGTCGCCGAAGACGGCGATGCGCTTTTCGTCCGCGACCCATTCTCCAAGGGTGCGGCCCGCTTCGCTGGCAGCGCCCTGATAGCCCGCCAACACAGCACTCAGCGACATATTGGCGATGTTCAGCGCCGCGGAGAACCCCGACGACCCCCGATGATCGTCGAGGGCCCTTGCAATCGCCTCGGGCGATTGGTCAGCAATGGCAATCCCTGGGCGAACAGGGTGGCCAGTGATGAGCGACCTGAAGCTCATGACGCGGCGACCCTTTCGCGGATGCGACGGACCAGATCACGCATCTCGGTGATGCGCCCCATGAGGATGCCAAGAGCGACAGCACGCTGCTGATCAGCATTGTCGACCACACGGTCGCCAAGCAGGCGGACATTGTCCATGACAACGTCCTCGACCTTCACGGTCGCCTGAAGCTCCTCGCGCAAATCGACAAGCTTCTCGAACTCCGGCATGCCGGCGAGATCGACAAGATAGCGCGAGGTCACCGCCGGACCGAGCGGCTGCGCTGGTCGGAAGGTCAGACGACCAGATGCAAGAACCTGACCATCCTGCTTACGCACATCGAGCGAAAGAAGAAGCGCCTGGATGGGCTGATCCAGCGGGTTGACCACTTCCATCACGACCGTTGGCACCAGCCGGGCGCCGCGGCGGGTGACGCGGAACTCGCCGGCCCGCGGCGCAAGCCGGCCAACGAGATGGGTAAGGCGGCCTTCGGTCTGCCGCACACCCGCAACTGCATCATTGACCGCGCGCCTCACATCCCGCGCAGTACGAAACTGCTCATTCAGCGCGGCCATCCATTTGGTGAGGCCGATATCGACCGCCGTCGCCACGGACATCGACGACAGGGTCGCAGCAAAGGCGTGCGCCTCACCGCAAATCTCGGCAATGTCCGACCGTTCACGGATGAATGTTCCCGCCACTGCCGGCGGACGGCCCGGGTCGAATCGCCTCAGAACAACGCGGTCATCCTCGGTCACCAGCTCCCGTCCTCCCGCGAGCAGAACGACCTTCGCCACCTCATCGGGACGCATGGCGCGGGTCTTCTGGGAGAACTCAGTTGCCGAACGAACGCAGGACGCAACGAAGGCCTCCTTCGACACCGCGTCGAAGTCCGGCGAGCCACAGGCGCCAAGAGCCAACGCAATGAGCGGTGCCGCAAGACGCTTCATGAAATCTGTTGTCGATGCCATACTGACTATCTTAGCGGATTCGCATCGATATGGCGCGCAATCTTGCATATGCTTAACCGACGTGTGAACGCCGGACCCAACGGCCGGCGAAGATGCGATGAACCATGAAGGACAAAGTATGATCCTGCGCCCCCTGGCCACAACCCTGCTGATCGCAGGAATCATGGTGAGCACGTCATCATCGAGGCCTGCCATGGCCCAATCAAGCCAGCCTGCCGGCACGACCAGCGCTACGGCGGCGAGCTCCACGCCGGATGAGCGGCGTGTCATCTTCTGCAATGACGTCTTCAATCTCTATCGCCAGGCCGCGAACGTCACGAACTCGTATCGGCCGACGAACCAGGCGGTCCCGGACGCGGTCAACATCATGACCCGCCAGGTCTATCGCTCCGGAGCCATGGAGCGGCTTCTCCACATCGCGACAGCTGCCCGCTGCGATCTGACGCCGCTCGTGCTGATCGAGAAGAGCGTGCTGGACCGCATCGAAAGCCGCGGAGCGGGCCGATGAGGCGGCAGATCACCGGCGACGCTCTGATCAGCCGCCGTGGCGCTTTGCGCCTTGCGGGGCTCGCCGTCGTCTCGCTGGCGGCTGGCGGCTGCGACACGACAGAGGTCGAGCGCTACTTCCGGCCGCCCATCAGCGCCACTCATGAGATGCGGAACACCGCGGATCTCGACAACGTCATGCGATGCCGAATGGGCTATCCGATGCCCGATCGGTCCTGGGAACGTGAGGGCGCTTCAGAGCGCCATCCGTATGAACGGGACATGTGCGGGGTGACCGAGACGTCAGCCCCAGCCTCGGCGCCGCTGCCGGCACAGCGCCGGCCCACGGGCCGGCCGGTCATCGACAACGGCAAGTGAAACAGCAGTGGCTGGTCGGGCTCAGGGGCGCCCGACCAGGCTGTCCGTGATCCGATCGATCATCTCCTGGACAACCTTGTCGGCTGCCGGCTCGAACTGGGCGATGAGCTGATAGCTCCGCCCCTGCCCTCCCCTCACCAGCACTTCATGCGCGATGATACGGAACGGCCCGGCCGCGGCGACCGGGGCGACGAGATCGGTGAACTGCATCTCATCAGCGGTCGGCAGGGCCTCCAGGACATCGAGATCGACGCGCAGATTGACGTCCATAGACCGGGTATTCGATTCCAGCTTAGGAACGGTCATGGACCGGTGAATGCTCGCCTCGAGCTGGACAAGCAGATCCTCATCGCTGACATCGCCTTCGGATTCAATTCGCACCGCCATCGACTGATGGGTGACGATCTGCTCCCGGATTCGATCGTCATCCGGGCAGCTCTCAAGCGCGGCCAGCAGCACCGAGAAGGCGTCTGCTGCCGAACTGGGTTCGATGTTTCGGCCGAAATCGACGGTCCACGGGCTATGCGGAACACTGGCCTCGGCTGACGGCAGTGCCGAATGGTCCAGCCGTTCCGTGCCGACCAGAAAGGCCAGTTCCTCAACAAAGGAATAGGCCTTCATGATCGACGAGAAATAGCCGACATCGAGAAGAAACCGGCGCCCCTTCAGGACGCGCTTCGCACCGGGGGGATCGGTCAGGACGACAACGCCCTGCGTCGTCCTGATCCCCTCGAAGCGGACCTGATAGTAGACCCCGCAAGGGAAGACCTTCACAGAACGCCTGAAGGCCGTGCCCTTCACATCGAGGGCACGGGGAATGATGATGCTCACTTGCGGATCGCTCCTGTGATCATAGAGCCGCCCTTCGAGGCCATCGAGCTGATGCCGCCTTCGACGCGGCCTTCCATCTCGCGGCCGATACCGGTCTCGGCCTGCCCAAGGGCAAAGATCTGGCCGGCAATGTCAAAGGCGAGACGGGCGCAGGCGATCGCCAGCGCGCCACAGCCCATGAGATAGGCGAGAGACAACCAGTTCAGAGCGGTTGCCGATCCCGACTGGCCCTGCAGGAAGTTGAAACCGCCAGAGCCGATCGACTTGAGCGCGTCGCTCAGACCGCTGGTGCTGAGCGTGCCGCTTCCGCCCATGTTGAACGCCTTCTCGAAGCCCTGCTGCATGATGAAAACGGCCAGCATGAAGACCACGCCGGAGACAGCGAACACAGCCGCAAGGGCAAAACCGGCCTTGATGGCGCGAACGGCGATGTCGCGCGTGGAATCGAAGATCCAAAGGATCGCAAACACCGGCGTCAGGGCAAAGATCATCATCGAGCGGATGAGCGCGTCGAGATAGCGCAAGCCGAACGAGACGGTGAACATGAAGAACATCCAGGCCATGGCGAGGCCAACAACGAGCACGCCAAGGGCCGTGATGATATTCGCACCAATGGTCTGCGAGGCGCCTTCCACCATCAACCAGATGCCGGTGATGATGCCAGCGGCGCCAAGGGAATGGATCTTGCCGAGCAGCTCCTTGGTGGCATTGACATGAATCTCGGCGAAATTGCCGCCGGACGCCGTCAGCTGGCTGTTTTGCATGTTCAATGACGTCGACACGGCGTTGGCAAGCTCCTTGCCGATCTCGGAGCCTGCGGCGAGCGGGCCATCGACAAAGAAATCGCTGATGATGCCGTTCTGCATCCAGGCCGCCGACGTTGCCGACAGGAAAATCGAATAGACCACGGCGACGCGCACGAGGAACATGCGGATCTGCGCGCCCGTCTGGCGGGAATCGCCGACGCCGATGGCGATCGGCAGGAGCTTCACCATGAGGACGATGGCGAGGATCGTGGTGACCAGCGCGATCGCGCCGCCGGCAGAGCCGGTCGCAGACTGTCCGGCGCAGTTATTGGCGGTCGATGTGGAGGTCGGCGTGCTGGACGTGCCGCCCCCTGCCTGCCCGCCATTGGTGTCCTGAAGATTGGGCCCCGTGACATTGTCGTCGAGACCGATGCTGGTGACGGCGCAATCCAGGGGAGACGGCGCAGCCTGACCATTGGTGAAATACCCATAGGAGGCATTCACCAGTCGGCGCATGCCCTTGAAGACCTCCTCATAGATCTTGCACGACCAGCAGTAATTGGGGTTCCCAAGCTCCTGCGCGAGCTGCTGGAAACGCGTCCCCTGCTGGGCGCTCGCTGGCGAATTTGCAGCGGCGAGCATGAGAAAACACGCGATGGCAAGGATGCCGGACCAACGACGAAAAGGCATGGTTCACCTTTGCCCGCGAACAAGAGGAAAATCGATACCGACAAGGCGCATCGACCCATTGATGGAATGATATCGACAAAGGATTGAAAAGTCGCGTGCCTCGACAAAGAAGGCTTCGACAACTGCGCGACCGCCATTGGCCTCGCGCAACACAGCCTGTGGCCGTGCGCCGGCCGGCGGCCGCGCGAGTTCCGCGGCAAAGCGCGGAACATCCTGTGTCGCCACAACAATGGACCTCGCCGGGCCTTCCGTCGGACTGACTGTGACGATGGCGCCCCTCGCGGCCTGGACGAGCTGGGCTGGATCAAGAAGCAGCTGACACTGACGCATCGCATCAGCGGCAGAGGCTGCCGCAAAGGGGAAAAGAGTGTCGAGGGCCTGTCCGCGAGCCGTGTGGTGCAGACCTGCTGAGGCGAGAAGAAACGCCGTGACGGCCGCCCGTGTGGCCGCTCTTGCAAATCCTCTCAACGGGACAATCTGATGCCGGCTGTTGGAAACCACGTTGACAACCAGTCCTTCACGCGAATCGCCTATCGACATACAATACTAGACCATCGATCGCGATCGACGCAGGCTTGAGAATGACCTATCCGCTGCTGAGCACAAACCTGTCACGTTTGCCGGAGGTGGTGAAGGTCGATCGTACGCAGATTGTCATCGCGCCAAGCGTCGATTCCAGCTTCTACGAGAACCTCGGGTTCAAGTACCGGGGTCCCTGCCGGGACCAGGTGGTTTTCGAGCCGTGCCTCATCGGGCACGAGCACATCCTCAACCACGTCAAGCTGAACCGGATCGTGCGGTCGCCGAGCGTGATCCGTCACCCGGTGACGTTCGGCAAGTGGGACTTCTCCGTCTTCGGGCCGCCGGCGTTCCGCAAGGAGTTTTCGCAGCGCACGGGGATCGTGAACAAGAGCGTGCCGCTCTGGCCCCTTCTGTTCAGCGAATGGAGGTTTCTGTGCGAGACCTCGCGGGGCGAGCTCCAGACGACATTCGAAAATCTCACCGTCTCCAAGGCGGTGAGCCAGGACATCCCGTCGCTCCCCTTCCTCACCTATGACAAGCGGAAGAACGTCTTCGTCTACGTCCTGTCGTTGAACGACAAGCGGGACCTGAGTGATGCGGGGTTCGCCCGCGGTGACGGCGGCGTCTGGTACACGACCTCACTGGCAGCGGCGATGGAGTTCGCCGGCGAGGCGGATGCGGTTCTGAAGAACCAGCTCGAGACCTTCAAGGCCCTCTGGCCGTTCAGCGTGCGCAGCCTGAGCATCAAGGATTTCAACCTCGCCATGGGCGAGGATAACCGGTCAGCCGGCTCGAAGAAAAAGAAGAAGGTCAGCGCCGAAGAGCAGCGCGTGTTCTCCTATGACTGCTCGTCGGATGTCTTCTTCACCCGCGATTTCTCAACTGCGCTGGCGCTGAAGCTGCCGCCCGACCCGAAGGACGAGAGCCGCTTCATCGTCGCTGATTTCGATCTCATCCTTTCGGAGCGCAAGCGCCTCGACCATGACGCCGAGATCGGCGTCGTGTGCCGGCTGATCGAGCGGCTCATGCCCAATGACATCGAGCCCTGGCTTGATCCTCCGGAGCTGATCCCGGGCGAAAAGTACGACCGGGCCCAGATCCACGGGATCATGCATGCGATCACCAATCCGGTGGCCTCGCTTGCCGACGACATGGGGTTCGGAAAGACCTACATGGGCGTCGGCGTCTGCGACATGCGCCGCCACCTTCATCCGACCCAGAACCCGATGATCATGGTCATCGTGCCGGCGAGCCAGCGATCCAACTGGACACGGACGCTGTCGAGGATCGTGACGACCCCCTTCACCATCGTCCGCTTCGATGCGCCCGACCCGGAGTTCGCCGACAATCCGAACATCCGGTTCGAGCGAAAGAGCAATCCGGTGCCGACGACGTCGCGCACGGGGACCGTCGTGATCGTCGGCTATGAGGAGGCGATCAACACGCCGCAGCTCTTCGATATCGCCTGGGACCAGGTGATCTACGACGAGAGCCACATGGCGAAGAACCCGTTCTCGCTCCGCGGGGCGGCCCTCATGCCGCGCGGCTCCCTCGATCCGTACAAGGGCGTTGTCACCCAGAACTTCCTCGGCATGACCGGCACGGAGACGCCGCTTGGAGCGATCGACCTTTACCCGATCATCATCCATGCGCTGTGGCGCCTCGAGGAGGTGCGCAATGGCTCCGTCGCCCTGCCGGCCTATTCGCGGTTCAAGGAAGCCTTCGCGCCGCCGACATCTCAGGACGAGATGAAGGCTCAGGCCAAGCGCGACGCCCGCAAGCATCGCATGGAGCGGCTTGCGCGCGCCCTCGACAGCACGCTGCGCCTGCGCCGCCTCAAGAACGACACGCCCGGCAAGAAGCGGCATACCGTCGTGGTGCCGTGCTCGGACAAGAGCATCCTCGCCATGGCGGCCCGCGAAGGCGAACTTGCGCGGATCCTCGACGGCCATGCCGATGCAAAGCTGCGCAGCGCCACGATGAGCGAGTTGTCGCAGCTGCGACAGCGGACGGCCCTGCACAAGATCCCGCGCGTGATCCAGGAGGTCATCGACCAGAAGGCCGATGGCCATTCCTGCCTCGTCTTCACGTACCACAAGCCCGTTCTGGCGGCCCTTGCGGCCGCGGCAGAAGCCAAGGGATTGAAGGTCGGCGTGATCAGCGGCGACATGAGCGCACGCATCCGCCAGCTCTTCGTGGACCGCTTTCAGGGCGGGGAGTTCGACGCCCTCTTCGCGACCTACGAGAGCGCCTATCAGGGCTATACGATCACCCGGGCGAGCCGCGTTCTGCACCTCGAGTTGCACAACATCGCCGACCGCGTGAAGCAGGCCGAGGATCGTGCCAACCGGCGTGGCCAGACCCAGGTGGTCCACAGCATCTTCTTCGTGATCTCCGGATCCTACGACGACATCCGGGCCAAGCAGATGATGGAGAAGGACGAGAACTCGCTGATCCTCTCCGGCGACGCGCGCCGTCTCATCCAGCTCGACACGGCGGCCTGATGACAGGCGCGCCGTCGCCCATCTCCCGCCCTGCGGGCCGCCCGCAGGACGGCGTCCGCCCGCCCCTGCCGGTCTTCAAAAGTCACTGGCTGGATGGGCGGACAGATGAGGAGTTCAGGATCCTTCTCGACCTCAGCGCAGGCGCCGACGTGGTCATTGAAGGAGGTGGCGGGGCCGGCAAGAACCGGATCGTCGGGCACTACCTCGCGGAACGCTCCCATGATGCGATCGCCATCGATATCGTCGGCCGGCCGACCGGCCTGTTCCGCCAGCCGAGGCTTGTGACAATCGATGCCCTGCCCTCCCTCGATCATGACATGAGCATGCCGGGCATTCTCTGGATCGACGAGGCCAACAGGTACGATCTTCGCGAAGCGTCCCGCGTGTTCTCGCGTTACAACCAGGTGATCATGACGTGGTCCTATGGACAGGGTCACATGATCACGGAGGAAGCTGCCCGCGTCCTCTCCGATCGTGGCGGCCGGCATCACCGCCTCCAGCAGAACATCCGCTCCACTCGGCCTGCCACCGGAACGCTTGCAAGCCTCCTGAGCGACATGCCTGTCTATGAACCGGTGTTCGCCACCCTCGAGCGACGCCCCTTCAACATGACGTCCGCGCCAAGCGACCCGGTATCCACGGCGCTTGCCATCAGCGTGGTGGCGGTTCGCTATGCCCTGTCCAGCCGTCCGCTGCTCGTCGTGATCTCCCGCGAGGAGACCGTGCGGATCCTGCGGGAGCTCGGGCGTCAGATCCCCTTCCCCACGCTGCGTGTGATCGGACCCGACCAGTTGCAGGGGAACGACGAGAACGTCGTGATCTATCCAAGCGCAGAGGCCGAGCCGGATGGTCGCGCACCCCTCGACGTTCATGACCTCGAGGTCATCGCAACGCGCGCGCGGCACACGTTCCACCTGATCGTTCAGGGCCCGACGGCGGCGGCTTTCGCCCCGACGGAGTGGTTCCACATGCCGCTGGCCGAGACATACAGCCGCTTCTATTCCCATCTGCTTGGCAAAGGGCTCGTTGTTGAGCCCCGGCGCCAAAGCCTGATGCTCTATGACACTGAGACGATGAGCAGCGCCCTGCTGCTGGTTCTCTACCACCAGGACGATACGCCGGCGCAGCGCCACGAGGCGCGGCGCCTGACCATTGCAGCTCTCTCCCGGCAGGTCCCGGCGAGCGCCATCAATGGCGATGTCTTGACGAACGAGCGCTTCGACCCGGCAAACCGACAACTGGCGGCAGCGCTCGCAATCGCGGTGCGCCAGAAACCGGGCCGGCGTCACGCCGATGTGGACCTGTCGAGGACTACGATCGAAGATCTACGGTTACGCCGGGGTTCGATAAGGGTTGCGTCGTGATGCCGGTGGCATGATGCACCGCTATCTTCGCAATCGCCTATTGCTGAAGGATGATCGACAAGACATCGATCATCGAATCATGCAGGCTGGCTGATCAAGGCTTTGCCTCACTGGTCCAACCTCGAACGGACATATTCATGACCACCGACTTCACCAACGATGTGCTTCGGCTGATCCAGTTCCAGATGACGCATGGCGTTACTGATGCCGCCGATCTCGGGGCGAAGGTCGCCACAGCCCGCAAGGCGCTCGACGACAAGCGGGCAGCTCTCGAGAACGAAGAGCGCAGCATCCATCAGATGAAGCTGGATCAGATCGTGATGCAGGACATCGAGGAACGCCTCTCCCAGAAGGGATGCCGTATCGATCGCCTGCTCGCCGGCGTTCAGTCCGCGATCCAGGCGGAACTCTCGCAGTTCGAGGATCACCTGACAGGGGGCGATCCCTCTCCTGTATCGCCGCCTCCCCGCGAAACCGCGGCTCGGCAGCGGGAAGCCGTGCCGGCGCGGCCTCATGGCAATGGCCCTGGCGACTACCGCGAACCTGTGCGCAGCGCGCCGCCGCGCCCGGCTCCGGCCGCCTTCGCTGTTGCGGGCGATGTTGCCGAGCGTGAGGATGACGATCGTCATGGTCATCATGCCCGCGGGCACGGACATGATCTTCACGAGAATGAGCGTCCTCATGGGCGCCGCACACATGAAGCCTATCGGGATGATCCGCCCCGGCGTCGGGATGACCGTCAGGACGCATTCGCGCCTGCGCCCGGCGCTGCCGACGAGCCTTACGGCGACCGCCATCATGACGATGGCGGTGATGAGGAGGTCGACGCCTACGAGGCCGGTGCAGACGAGCTGCCGGACGACATCGAGGAGCGCGACGAGCGCGACGAGCGCGATGATGAGCGCGAGCATGATCACGCGGATGACGACGAGGCGATCGAGGACGAGCGGGCCGTTCCCCAGATCGGCAACGGCGACCACGGCCTCGTACCTCGGCCGACGGTCGCCCAGAACCTCGCCTACGATCCGGGCCGCCTTGCTGACCTGGCCGATGACGAGGACGAGGAAGAGATCGACGAGCGTCCTCAGCCAGCGCAGGCCCGGCCGATAGACAGCCGGGCGCCGGCCGCAGCGGAGCGTTATGGTCAGAATCAGGAGCCGCGTCGGGACGCGCCAGCGACCCCCCGGGACAATCGTGACTATGACCGCGACGATGATCAGCGCCGCTCTCCGGAGCGCCGCTCGTCGACGGCCGCCAATGGATCGGCCGCCTATATGGGCACGTCGGCCGCCGGCGCCTTCGATCCCATGGCCATGGCGCCGCGGCGCCGCCCCAGCGAAAGCTGAGCGGCAACTCGAGCGCCAACCTTCACAGACCACGACATCGAAAAAGGGGCCGACATTAATGCCGGCCCCTTTTGCATGGTGAGATCGACGTTCGCTTAAGGCCAGACCGTCCGGCGCAAGCGACGGAGCCACCGGCGGAAGCGTTCCCACAATGTGGGCTTAACCGGCGGTGTCGGCGGTGGGTGATTGCGAAGGATCCTGCGGGCCTCAGCCAGCATCTCCTCGGGAATATCCTCGATGACGAGATCGTCGTCCGACGAGCCGAGCGCGCCGCCCTTGCTGGCCATTCTGAGCGCCTTGGCCTTCATGATGCGCAAGGCAAGGACATAGACAAGGATTGCGCGGAAATCCTCGGCTGTCATTGACGAGACCACAGGCGAGAAAGCCGTCGACAGTTGACGGCATTCTTCCGGAAACGTCAGCAGCCGAGGATCCTCAATCGCCTTCTCGACAGCGATATCGAGCGCCTGGGCGCTGGAGATGAGATCGCTGTCGATGCGCATGGACTCAGCCGCCACGAACCCCCATGGGGGTGTGAACCGTCAAGGCGGAATGGAGCGCATCAAGGCTCTCCTTGCGCCACTCGGTGAGGAGCTTCCGCTGGCGGCTGGCATCCCACATGTTCAGACCGAACTGATTGCTGATCTCCTGCGGAGACATGAGACAGACTGTGTCGATCGCGCTGTTGTTCGCCTCAGCGACCCGCAAAAGATTGGACGCGCAGGCCTTGATGGTCGCCACCTGAGCCTTGATGGGAGCAATAGGGGCGGTCACAACCTCGTTGATCGCCTTCATCTCCCTCGAATGCTGCATCTGACCGAAGCTTCCATCAGCCTCGTTCAAGACGAAAAGAACAGAGTTGACGAATGGCACAGGGAAACGCTCCGCGTTGGCGAGGCGCTCGTAGATCTCCCAGGCGTCAGTGACGGCCTTGCCGGTAGCCATCATGGGAATGACCATGGTCACAGGGATCTCGGTACCATTCGGACCGCTGGTCGCCAGGAGCTCCGGCGCGCCGGAGTTCTCGGCCCAGTCGAGAAGGCTATCAACGACCTGCGCGCCGAGATCGACAACGAGATTGTTCTTGAGAGCCGCCTCGCCGACCTTGTCCCAGATCGCAATGCTCTGGTGGGGGTCCTTGAGAACCTCGATGGCAGTCGGGCCTGCACCGAGCTCCATGACGCCGACAGGCGCGAAACGATGCTCGAGAACAGGACGGCCCTCCGACGCCTTCGGAGCGTCGTACTTCCTCGCATCCTCGATGATGTGACCGATCTTCGACTTCTCGTCCTTGTCGGCCTTGTCGGCGGCCACGACCATGACATCCTTCATCGAACGGGCGAGAAGCTGGGAGATGAGCGTCTTCCCCTGCCCGCCCGTGCGGTTGCCGACGATCATAAAATGCGGGGCGACCTGCGCCGTGACAGCGGCCGGCTCAGGCGCCTTTACCGGGGCCTGCCTGACGGTCGGCGCCACAACATCCGTGGCCGGCGTCACGCCGTCCGACGTCTGTTCGCGAGCCGCCTTGGCGGCGTCAGCCGCCGGCAGGGCCTCGGCCAGATTGGACGTGCCTGAACGGGGCTGCATGCCCCCAAGCTCACGGCCCTTGAACGGCTGGATGTTCGAACCTTCGTCAGACATATGGCTACCTCAGCTTAAGACGCAGAATGAGGGATCGACGGCTGGATGGCCTCGTCGATTTCCGGATCGGAAAGGGTGGGCTGGATGCGGCTCCAGCGAACCCAGGAGAAGGTGTAGAGCTCGCTCCAGTCGCCAAGCCTGTTGGTGAAGACGACATCGATC
>JAIEPJ010000127.1 GCA_019749835.1 Phreatobacter sp.
TTCGCGACGCTGGAATGGGTGGACTGGTTCAACAATCGCCGGCTGCTGGAGCCCATCGGCAACATCCCGCCGGCCGAAGCCGAGGAACGCTTCTACGCCATGCTCGACGAGCAGAAGCTGGCGGCGTGACTCAAACGATACGGCCTCCGGCAAACCCGGGGCGGTTCATATACCCTGGGTCTCGGCATCGGTGTCGTTATGCATCGCGGTCTGAGCGAGCGTGGCGACCTTGGCCCAGTGCGGCCTTGATTTTGCATTTGTAGCATGCAGAGTGCAAACTTAGTTTTCGCCTGCGGTCCTGAATCGATCGCTCGTCAACTCGTGGGCACGCATGAGCAATGTTCAGACGATCTTGATCAAGTCCAGCGATCCGGACATCGCAAAGCTAGCTTCCGTGGCGCTGAACGATGCTGAGGACTATCGTCTGGTTTTTTGCGAGGATGATCGCACCGCTATCCGCCGTATGGATGAAGTTCAGGCAAATCTTCTGCTCTACGACCATTTGGGACCGGTTCCAGATCATCAGAGCGCTCTGATGCACTGCCGTTTGGCGCGTTCGACTTGTGCGCGTATCATTCTGTTTGATTTGGCCCATGAAGCGGAGGGCATTGCCCTTAGCGAGCGAGCGGCCGCATTCCTGTTCCTGAAAAAGCCGCTCGATCAAGCGCAACTGCGGGTGGCTGCCAAGCGGGCGCTCGAACAGGTCGAATTATCGCGGCGGCACCGGATGCTCAGCCGCGAATTGAAGCTGTCGCTGGATGACGACATTTTCATGCGAACGGCAGACAGTTCAGTTCAGGGTGGCTACTCTCAGTTCGAGCGGCTCGTTTACGTCAGTTCGAAAATGGCTGATCTCGTCAATGAAGCCAGGATTGCAGCAAAAACCAATATGCCCGTGCTCATCCAGGGAGACACCGGAACAGGCAAAGAGTTACTGGCGCGAGCGATCCATTTCAATTCCACGCGGCGCAATTCCCCGATGCATGTGCAGAACTGCGGCGGCATTGCTGATGTCGTGCTCCAGTCGGAATTGTTCGGCCATCTGCGGGGCGCGTTCCCTGGCGCGATTTCGGATAGGCTCGGATTGTTCCGGGCCGCGGATGGCGGCACCATTTTCCTCGACGAGGTTTCGGAAACCTCGCCGCAGTTCCAGGTGGCCTTGCTGCGTTTCTTGCAAGAGGGTGAAGTGAAGCCGCTGGGTTCTGACCAGATGCTCCACAGCGATGTCCGCATCATCGCCGCCTCAAACAAATCGATTGAGAAAATGGTCGAACAGGGGAGCTTCCGTCGCGATCTTTTCTATAGATTGCGGGGCTTTCAGCTGCATGTCCCCGCTCTGGCCGAACGCCCGGAGGACATTCCATTCCTGACAAGTTTCTTTGTCGAGAAGTATGCGGGGGTTGTCGGGCGCCGGGTGCTGGGCGTCACAAGTGAAGCGCTCAGATATCTGGAGGCCTATCGTTATCCCGGCAATGTGCGCGAACTGGAAACCGAGGTGCAGCGCATGGTCGCTGTCGCCGAACAAGGCGGCTATATTGCGCTCCGTCACCTTTCGGACCGCATCTCCCGGACACCGATCAAGGAGGAGGGCGCGGGCGGTTTTGTTCCGATGGGCGATACGCTCAAGGACATGGTTGAAAGCCTGGAAAAGGCTATTCTCGTCCAAGCGCTGGATCGCAGCCATTGGAACCAGAGCAAGGTCGCCCAGGATCTCGGGCTGTCCCGTGTCGGGCTGGCCAACAAGATCAAGCGCTACGAGCTGAGGCGGGAGAGGCGATGATGGCGGATGAAACGGACGGAAGCGGGCTGCACAGATCGGTGGTGATAACCTTCCCGCGCGAAAAATCCGACCGCCTGAAGAAGCGTGGACAATCGCGCAATCTTGGCCTGACGGAACTCTCCAAGGCGCTCGGGCCGCAGGCGCGTGGCGCCAAGGGCCGCTGGTGCGATTCATGCCAGGGGGTCTGGTACAGCTACCTGCACGAGGCCCGTTGTCCGGTGTGCAGGCAACGGAGCTGAACGTTCGTCAACGGTAGCAAACTTTGTAGTCAAATTTGCCTGAATACTTTCTTTTCAGTTTGCACTTCAGGATCATTTTTGCTGCGATGCAGCACAATTAGAATGAAATTTTGAAGGTCCGACCCATTGTAGCCGAGATATTACCTGATATAGCTATATCAGGAGCATCGTTGCATAGGATGTGGCCAAGGGCCATGCGGCCATATTGCAATGACTCGCGCAAGGGACGGGAGGACAACATGGCAAATCTTCTGTGGCTGCAGGGCGGAGCCTGCTCAGGGAATACGATGTCGTTCCTGAATGCGGAGGAGCCGAGCGCTTGCGATCTGGTTACCGATTTCGGGATCAACATCCTCTGGCAGCCCTCGCTTGGGCTTGAGCTTGGCGACAATGTCAAAACCATCCTGCAGAAATGCATTTCAGGTGAGATCAAACTCGATATCTTCGTGTTCGAAGGCACCGTGGTCAACGCCCCGAACGGCACCGGTGAGTGGAACCGCTTTTGCGGCCGCCCGATGAAGGAATGGGTGAAGGAGCTTTCCGCAGCGGCGCAATTCGTCGTCGCGATCGGCGATTGCGCGACCTATGGTGGAATTCCGGCCATGGCCCCCAATCCGTCGGAGAGCGTTGGGATGCAGTTCATGAAGCGGGCCAAGGGCGGATCGCTTGGTGCTGGTTTCGTCGCCAAGTCGGGTCTGCCGGTGATCAATATTCCCGGCTGCCCGGCCCATCCGGATTGGGTCACCCAGATTCTCGTGGCCGTGGCGACCGGTCGAGCTGGCGATCTCACGCTGGACGAGTTCCATCGCCCGAAAACGTTCTTCTCGTCCTTCACGCAGACGGGCTGCACCCGCAACATGCACTTTGCCTACAAGGTTTCCACCACCGCCTTTGGCCAGCGCAAGGGCTGCCTGTTTTACGATCTAGGCTGTCGTGGGCCAATGACGCACAGCCCGTGCAATCGCATCCTCTGGAACCGGCACTCCTCCAAGACCCGGGCCGGGATGCCCTGCCTGGGCTGCACCGAGCCGGAATTTCCCTTCTTTGATCTGGCGCCAGGCACGGTGTTCAAGACCCAGACCGTCATGGGGGTTCCGAAGGATATGCCCACCGGCGTGGACAAGACCGGCTATATCAAGCTCACGGCCGCCGCCAAAGGCATGGCGCCGGCTTGGGCCGAAAAAGACATCTTCGTGGTCTGATCCGCGTACAGGGAGAGAAAACATGTCTGCAGCAATACAAACACTAGACATCTCGCCGGTTGGCCGGGTCGAAGGCGATCTGGATGTCCGGGTCGAAATCCAGAATGGCGTTGTCACCAATGCCTGGACCCATGCGGAGCTGTTTCGCGGGTTCGAGGTCATTCTTAAGGACAAGGATCCACAAGCTGGCCTTGTTGTAACGCCACGCGCCTGCGGTATCTGCGGCGCGTCGCATCTGACCTGCGCCGCCTGGGCGCTTGACACCGCCTGGGGCACCACCGTGCCGCGCAACGCCATTCTCGCGCGCAATCTCGGCCAGATCGTGGAGTCGCTGCAATCGCTGCCGCGCCACCATTACGGTCTGTTCATGATCGATTACACCAATGAAAATTACGCGAAGAGCCCGTTCTATGAAGAGGCCGTGAAGCGCTATTCGCCCTTCACGGGCACTTCGTATGAAGCGGGAGTCACGATTTCCGGCCGGCCGGTCGAAATCTATGCGCTCCTGGGCGGGCAATGGCCGCATTCTTCCTTCATGGTTCCCGGCGGCGTGATGTGTGCGCCTACCCTGACGGATGTAACGCGCGCGTGGTCGATTCTCGAGCACTTCCGGCAAAACTGGATCGAGCCGCTCTGGCTCGGATGCTCGATGGAGCGGTATGAACAGATCCAGACGCTCGACCAATTCGAGGCATGGATCGAGGAAAGCCCCAAACATGCCAATTCCGATCTCGGCCTTTTCTGGCGCATGTCCAAGGAGATCGGCCTGCAACACTACGGCAAGGGCCATGGCAAATTCGTAACCTGGGGCTACCTGCCGCATGAAGACAAGTATCAGAAGCCCACGATCGATGGCCGCTCTTCGGCAGTGATCATGAAGTCGGGCACCTATGATGGTGCAACCGACACATTCGGGCCGATGGAGCACATCTTCACCCGCGAAGATATGTCCCGGGCGTGGTATGATGAAGGCAAGGTCGTTCATCCGTTCGACCGTACGACAAAGCCGATCTCGAAGAATGCGGTCGATCCGGATGGCAAGTACAGTTGGGCGACCGCAGTGCGGCATTCCGAGCGCGGCGCATTGGAAGCTGGCCCGCTAGCGCGTCGGCTGATCGCTGGCAACACCGCAGGGCAGGCATTCCAGCACTCGGACGGCCTTGTCCTTGATATGTATCGCAAAATGGGCGGCGCATCGATCATGTTGCGGCATTTTGCCCGCATGCATGAATTGTGCATCTTGTACCGTGAAGCAGAACGAATCCTGCGCGAATTCAAGCTCAACGATGAATGGTACATCAAGCCCACCGAGCGGGATGGACGTGGCTGGGGCGCCACCGAGGCCATTCGCGGTGCCCTTTGCCATTGGATCGAAGTCGAAGGCGGAAAGATCAAGAATTATCAGATCATTGCGCCGACGACCTGGAATGTCGGGCCACGTTCAACCGACGGTCAGCGCGGTCCGATTGAAGAAGCGCTGATCGGCACGCCGATCAAGAACCAGCATGATCCGGTAGAAGTCGGTCATGTCTGCCGCTCTTACGATAGTTGCCTTGTCTGCACGGTTCACGCGCATGACGCGACCACCGGTGAGGAACTCGCCCGGTTCCGGACCGCGTGAGCAGGATTCGTTGCCGGGGCTGAGGTCAGCCCCGGCAACCAAAAACAAGACTGCGGAGGCAATGACATGACGGGCAGCGCGGAACCCGCACTCTCTGCATCGGAGAAACAAGCATTCATCGACAAATACGGCGTGACGCCAGCCAATGCCAGCCATGACCAGCTGATCAAGATGATTGAGGACATGTTTGCTGCTGGGCTTGTCACGAAGGTTGAGCCTTTTCCGGAAACGGACCGCGAATTCGCCAAGCTCCTGGATGAGTTGCGGCCGCTGAGCGCAGATCAGTTGCGCGCGAAACTGGTAATTTCCGGCTGGTTGCTCAAGCCATATGGCAAGGAACAGATGCGCTGCCAGGAATGCATGTACTATCTCGTGCACCGGCGCTGGTGCGATCTGCCAGAACTGGATTTGCCTGCGAAGCCGGATTGGTGGTGCCGCCTCTGGCGGATCTAGGACACAGGGCGTCAGGACAAAGGTCGGGGGCAAAATGGCAGACGAAACCTTGCGCGAGACCATCGCCGAGCGTCTGGCCTTAGGCCTCAAAACCGAGGTCTGGCCGCGCGCCGAAACCAGCGCGGATGTCAACGCCATTGTCCGGCGGCTTCAGGTCGAAGCGAAAGATGATCTTGACAAGAAGCTCATCATTGCGGGGTTCACCGACCATGTGATCGTTGCCGAAGGGCTGGAACAGCCCTGCGAAACCTGCATGTATTATCAGGTTCATGCGCGCTTCTGCGATCTTCCGGAATTGATGCTCCCAGTCGAACCGAACTGGTCCTGCCGACTATGGAGGATTTAAAGCGGCCGGATATTGTGGTGATCGGATGCGGCAACGCCAACCGCTGCGATGACGGGGCCGGCCCTGCGGTCATTGCGCGGCTGCGGGATCGCGGCGTGCCTGACGGCGTAAGGCTCTACGATGCCGGGACGGATGGCATGTCAGTGATTTATCAGGCCAGGGGCGCAAGCCATCTCGTCATCATTGATGCGCGAAAGCCGTCCGGCAATCCCGGGGCTGTCTATGAAGTGCCGGGCGATGTGCTGGCTGCTGCGCCCAATCCTAAACAGGGACTTCATGATTTTCGCTGGGACCATGCATTGTATGCCGGTCAAAAGATCTACAAGGATGCGTTTCCTGGGGTGGTGGCGGTGTTCCTGATCGAGGCAGCCTCGCTGGATCTAGGTCTGCAAACCGGACCTGAGGTCACGCGCGCCGTCCAAATCGTCGCCGACCAGATTGGCGCACGAGCGAAAGAATGGCTCGCCGCATGAGTGCGACCCTTTCGGTCCGGCAAGGCTCGGTCTATCTCTCCGCCGAAGTCGTGGAGATCTATTTTGCCGGTGTTGATGCGGTCATTGTACTGATCAGGGACAATCTCCTTATGGTGATGCCGGTGCATCAGGCCACGGCCGGCGGCTGCCTCTTGAAGCTGCGCAATGCCAGGGGCGACCGTGTCGCCAGCGCGCGGGATGTGTTTCAGGATCAGGACCTGCTTGACCTGATAGCCGATGAGCTGCCCGCGCGCTGGGTTTCCAGTGAAGGGGCGCTTTGCGCAGAATTGCCGGAAAGACTGAAAACTTAGTTTGCAGATTTAAAAAGTAAGTGGACAAGAAGCTGCATCCATGGTTTGCCTTATGAAAACAAGGCTTGCGGAAAGCGGGCCGATCCTAGGGGAGAGAAATGGCAGCAGGAAGCAGAACCAAGCAGCAGGTTGACGCCGCCTTGGCCGCTGTCGAGGATGCGGACGCGTCGGACGCCGACAAAGCGCAGATGCTCATGGAAATCGCCATGGGTCTGCAGCAGAACCCACGCGAAGCTTCTGATCTTGTCGCCGCTGTTGATCTTTACACGAAGGCGCTCGCGCTCGTGCCCCCGAGCGAAGCGCTGGCAGCAGCGCGCATCAGGGCTCGGATGGCGACCGCCCTGATGGCCGTGCCATCCGACGACGCGGCGGAAATGAAACAGGCCAAGACCGAGATCACGGTGGCTCTGGCGACCTTGACCGCTGAGGGCTCGGATGCAGAAATCGCCGAAGCGGAAATGAATCTCGGCCTGATCTGCCAGACTTTGGCCGGCATGCGCATCATGCCGATCCAGCCGGCGATCAGCGCCTATCAGCGCGCCCTGAGGGTCTTCGACAAGAAAGCCTACCCGAAGGAATTCGCAATCCTGCAAAACAATCTGGCGACCGCTTTCCTCTCGATGCCATTCACCGATGAAGCGAGCAAGATGCGCGAGGCCCTGGCCGTCGCTGCGTTCGAGGAAGGTCTTTCAGTTGTAACGTTGATCGATCAGCCGGTCGAATACGCAATGCTGCATAACAATCTCGGCAATGCCCTGCAATATGTCTCGTCTTCGCACCGCGTCGAGAACGGCTATCGGGCGCTGGACGCCTATGACGAGGCGCTCAAGGTCCGGACCGCGCGCGATATGCCGGAAGAGTATGCCAATACCATCGCAAACAAGGCCAATTGCCTGTCCAACCTGCCGGATGACCCGGAGAACCCGGAAGCCGGCAACCCGCGCAACATTACGGCGGCCATCGGCCTGCTGCGCGAGGCGCAGATGATTTTCCGTTCGCGCGGGGCAATGGACAAGGCGGCGGTGGTGGCGGAAACGGTGACCGAATTGTCTTCAGCGCTCGCGCCGCATTCCGCCTTTCAATCTTCAACGGAACATTGACGGTTCCACACGGGAGACACAACGTTGATCACAATTCTTGCTCTTGTCGCCGGCTTGGCGACCGCTTTCGCGGCCGGTGTGGCGTCCGGCCTGCAGATCGGCAGGGAGGCG
This sequence comes from Phreatobacter sp., assembly GCA_019749835.1. Taxonomy (GTDB): domain Bacteria; phylum Pseudomonadota; class Alphaproteobacteria; order Rhizobiales; family Phreatobacteraceae; genus Phreatobacter. Next base: position 7,637 of record JAIEPJ010000127.1, read on the forward strand.
CTTGGCGCGGAACTCGCCGCCTATATGGGCGGGCTCTACGGCATGATTTCCGGCGGCGCCGCGGTTGTTGTGACCGTGCTCGTGCTTTCTTTCGTCTAGGAGACTATCGATGCTCGGAATGGCCATCAATTCGGCGAAGCTGTTTTTCACCGGCAAGCTCTTCAAGGACAACGCAACGGTTGTGCGGTTGCTGCTCACCGGTTTCGGAGCGGGCGCAGCGGCGGGCATTCTGATCGGCTGGTTTTTCGCGCCGATATGGATCGCGGCGCCTGTCGCAGGATTGGTTGCAGGCTACCTGCAGCCGATCCTGCTCAAGAACGTGAAGTACAACTGAGGCCATGGAAAATGGGCTGGCCCCTCTTGCGGAATCCCCCGGCCTTGACCGGCTGCTGGGCGATTTGCGCGCGCTGGAGGGGCTGGCCGCTTCGTGGGATGATTCCGCCCGCATGGGCGCGAAAGCGCAGGCCGAAGCCATTGATGCGCTCAATGCCGAGGCGTTCCGGCGGCTGATCCGCGCGCTGAAGGACCGGCCCGGCTTTGGACTTGCCCTTGCCGAGGCAGCGCAGGACGAGGTGGTCTATGCCGTGTTGCGGCGGCATGGCATCCTGAAGCCTTCGCTTTTCGAACGGGTCGAGGCGGCGCTTGAAACCGTGCGGCCAATGCTTGCCAGCCATGGCGGCAATGCCGAAGTTGCGGCGGTCGAGGGCAACCGGGCCGATATCCGGTTCCTGGGGGCCTGCGATGGCTGCCCGGCTTCGCAGCTCACCTTCTATGCCGGGGTCAAGAAAGCGATCCAGGATCAGGTGCCCGAGATCACCGAAGTGCGCCAGGCCAAAGGCTTTGGCGGCGGCGGCGCTGATACGGTGCATTTCACCTCGCCCTTCGCCAATCTGCCGGGTGGGCCCTGGCTCGCCGCGCTGACCCTGAGCGAATTGCCGGATGGCGAAACCCGTTTTTTGGAGCTGGATGGCAATTCCATCATCGTGTCCCGCCACGGCGATCAGGTCACCTGTTTCAAGAACGCCTGCGCCCATATGGGGTTGGAGATGACTGATGGTCAGATTGCGAATGGCATTCTGACCTGCCCTTATCACGGCTTCCGCTATGCGCTTGAAAGCGGTGAATGCCTGACGGCGCCCGAGGTGCAGTTGCAGCCCCACACCGTGCGGGTCATCGGCAACCGGATTGAAGTCCGGATCCAGCGATGAAAGTCTCGCTGTCCCATTCCTTCTCGCCGAACAAGGCGCCCGGCACCATCACCCAAGGGAAACCGCTGCTCGATCCTGCGGGCGCGCGCGTGATCCTGGGGACGGATGGCGGCATGCTGGCCGAGCCGATCACGCCTCTGCCCCACCGCCTGTTCGGGCCGCGCGGCGTCTGCCTGCATGAGGATGGCTCGCTCTGGGTTTCGGATACGGGCCATCATCGCCTGCTGGGCTGGAAGACGGTGCCGACAGTTGACGATACGCCTGCGGATGTTCTTCTCGGCCAGCCGGCTTTCGGGCGTGAAGGCCGCAATGCCAAGGGGCCGGTTTCGCCGGCCACGCTCAATGTTCCCACCGGCATCGCCGCCTTTCGCGGCGGCCTGGCGGTCGCCGATCCATGGAATCATCGCGTTCTGATCTGGCGGCAGACCCCATCCGGCCCCGACCATCCGGCCGATATCATTCTGGGCCAGGCGGATGGCCATTCCGCGCTCGCCAATCGCGGCATGGATGAGCCACGAGCCGACACGATGCATTGGGCCTATGGCGTCTCGGCCTTGGGCGATTGTCTGATAGTCTGCGATTCGGGCAATCGCCGCCTGCTGGTTTTCGATGACCCGCAGCAGACCGGGCAAAGCGCCGATCTCGTACTCGGGCAGGACGGGTTTTCTTGTCGCGATGAGAATGCCGGCGGTCCGGTCTCCGCCCGCTCAATGCGCTGGCCGCATATGGCCGTGGGCTGGCGCGGCGGGTTGGCCGTGGCCGATGCCGGCAATAACCGCGTGATGATCTGGGACGGGTTCCCGAAGCGCAACGGCCAAGCGGCCGACGCGATGCTCGGGCAGTCGGACATGACCGGCTGCGATTTCAACATGGCCGCCTATTACCCTTCCGCTCAGGCCGTCAATATGCCCTATGCGCTGGCGGTGCTGGACGAGCGGCTGGTGGTCGCCGACACGGCCAATTCGCGGCTTGTTGCCTTTTCCGGCACCTCCATGGCCGCCTGCGCCGATCGGTTGAACGGTCAGCCGGATTTTGCGGCCAAGGGTGACAATCGCTGGGGCCCGGCGGAGCGGGATACCTTGTGCTGGCCTTATGGATTATCGGCCAGGGGCTCGGTTCTTGCTGTGGCCGACAGCGGCAACAATCGCGTTCTGATCTGGGATGCGGCGCGATGAGCGGCGCGCGCCTCACCGTCCGGGGGCAGGTTCAGGGCGTCGGATTCCGCCCGGCGGTCTGGCGGCTGGCGCAGGAAATGCGCCTCTCCGGCGATGTCCGGAATACGAACGACGGAGTGGTCATCCGCATCTGGGGTGAAGCGAGTGAGGCCTTTCCGGCGCGGCTGCAACGCTCCTTGCCGGCGCTTGCGCGGATCGAGGAATTGACCATGGAGCCGCTGGACGCGGATGCGCCGTCCGGCTTCAACATCGTCGCCTCGGCGATGGGCGGGGAAATGACGGCCAGCGTCACTCCGGACGCCGCGACCTGCGCCGATTGCCTGGCCGAAATCCGCAATCCGTTCGAACGCCGCTATCGCTACGCGTTCACCAACTGCACCCATTGCGGACCGCGCTTTTCGATCATCCAGGCCGCGCCCTATGACCGGTCGCGAACCACCATGGCGCCCTTCGATCTGTGCGAGCCGTGCCAGGCCGAGTATCGCGACCCGAGCGACCGCCGCTTTCATGCCCAGCCGATCGCCTGCGGGCGCTGCGGCCCGCAAATCTGGATCGAGAAGCTTGGCCGGGGAGCTGTCAATCTCGAAGCCTTTTCGATGCTGGATGATGTGGACGCAACCGGCGGCATGATCCTGAACGGCCATATCGTGGCGATCCGCGGCCTTGGCGGCGTGCATCTGGCCTGCGATGCGACCAATGCCCAGGTCATTGCCGAATTGCGCCGCCGCAAGGGGCGCGACGGCAAGGCCTTCGCCTTGATGGCGCGTGATCTCGATGTGGTGCGCCGCTTCTGCGAGGTATCGGATGCGGAAGCAGATGCGCTGACAGGACCGGAAGCGCCGATCGTTCTGCTGAAGGCGAAACCGAACAGTTTGCCGGACAATATCGCGCCGGGGCTGGACCGGCTTGGCATCATGCTGCCCTACACGCCATTCTACCACATGATCATGCGGCGGATCGGCCGGCCGGTTGTGATGACCAGCGGCAATCCGTCGGGCCAGCCGCAATGCACCGGCAATCAGGAGGTGCGGGATCGTCTGGCCGATATCGCCGATTTCGCCTGCCTGCATAATCGCGAGATCGCCAACCGGATTGATGATTCCGTCGTGCGCGTCGATCTTGGCCGCATGCGCGTGATGCGCCGTGCGCGGGGCTTTGCCCCGCAGGCTATTGCGCTTCCGGCAGGGTTCCCGCGCGATCTTCAGGCTCTGGCGATGGGCTCGGAGCTGAAGAACACCTTCTGCCTTGTCAAGAACGGTCAGGCCATTCTCTCCCAGCATATGGGCGATCTGGAAGAGGCTGCGACCTATCTCGATGCAGAGAAGAATCTGTCGCTCTACACCGCGCTGTATGATCATGCGCCAAGCCGGATCGCGGTGGATCAGCATCCGCAATTTCTTTCCACCCAGCGCGGCTATGCCATTGCCGCGGATCGCCCCGTGATCGAAATCCAGCATCACCACGCCCATATCGCCGCCTGCATGGCGGAGAATGGCCGCGCGCTCGATTCTGCCCCGGTCCTGGGAATCGCCATGGACGGGAGTGGGTTGGGAGACGACGGCACGCTCTGGGGCGGCGAGTTTTTGGTGGCCGATTACCGGGGCTATCGCCGCGTCGGATGTCTCAAGCCCGTCGCCCTTCCGGGTGGGACGGCCGCCATCAAGGCGCCCTGGCGCAATGCCTATGCCCATCTGATGGCGCAGATGGGCTGGGCCGAGTTCTCGATGAATTTCAGCGATCTCGAACTCTACGGGAAATTCAACTCGCAGTTCGCGACCGTGCCGCGCGCAACGCTCGATGCCATGATTACCAAGGGGCAGAACGCACCGCTCTCATCCTCCTGCGGCCGGCTGTTTGACGCAGCCGCAGCGATTGCCGGCCTTGCCTGGGACACGCAGAATTATGAAGGCGAGGCTGCGATGCTGTTCGAAGCAGCCATCGATCCGGATGCGCTGTCAGAGCCTGATGACCTTGCCTATCCGTTTTCCATTCCGCTGCTTAAGGGCGCCGGCCTGCCCTACATCGAGCCGCTTGCCGTCTGGCGCGCCATGCTCGGCGATCTCATCCTGAAAACGCCTCCCGGCGTGATCGCCGCGCGGTTTCACCGCGGGCTTGCCAACACGATCGTCGCGATGGCGGCGCGGATCACGGCGGACACCGCGATCGATACGGTCGTCTTGTCCGGAGGCTGCTTTCAGAACGCCACTTTGTTTGCGCTCGTCCATCAAGGTCTGGAGCGCGCCGGAAAGACGGTTCTCTCACACAGCAAGGTTCCCGCCAATGATGGCGGGCTTGCCCTCGGCCAGGCGGCGATTGCCCTGGCCGTCGCCCCATCGGCTAACATAGCAGCGGAGGAAACATCATGTGCCTAGGAATTCCGGGACGGATCGTCGAGATCGCGGATGCCGCCCGCAAGCTGGCCATTGTCGAGGTCATGGGCGTGCGTCGGCAGGTCAATGTCGCCTGCATCATGAAGGATGAGCCGCTGGAAAGCCTGATCGGCACCTGGTCGCTGATTCATGTCGGCTTTGCCATGAGCCGGATCGATGAGCGCGAAGCGGCGCTGACGCTGGACGTACTGCGCCAGCTGGGCGAGGCGCAGGAGGAAATCGAGGCCATGCGCGCCACCGAACGCATGATGATGGGGGCGGTCCAATGAACTATACGGACGAGTTCCGCGATCCGGTCGCGGCCCGCGGCGTTCTGGCGGCCATCGCGCGCGTGGTCGACGAGATCGGCGCCACCAAGGAAAAGCCGCTCCACATCATGGAGATTTGCGGCGGTCATACCCATGCGATCTTCCGCTATGGCCTCGACAAGCTGACACCGCCCGGCCTGGAATTCATCCATGGCCCCGGTTGCCCGGTCTGCGTTCTGCCCATGAGCCGGATCGATGAATGCGTGGATATCGCCGAGCGTCCTGGCGTGATCATGACCACCTTCGGCGACGCCATGCGCGTGCCTGGCCGGCGCAAATCGATGATGCAGGCCAAGGCGGATGGCGCGGATATCCGCATGGTCTATTCCCCGCTCGATGCGCTGGAGCTGGCGCGGCGCCATCCGGACAAGGAAGTGGTTTTCTTCGGGCTCGGGTTTGAGACGACCACGCCCTCGACCGCCCTGACCATCCTTCAGGCCCATGCCGATCAGCAGACGAATTTCTCGATTTTCTGCAATCACATCACTGTGCCGCCGCCGATCAAGGCCCTGCTCGATGATCCCTTCATGGTGCTGGACGGGTTTGTCGGCCCCGGCCATGTCTCCATGGTGATCGGCATCCGTCCTTATGATTTCATTGCGCGGGACTATCGCAAGCCGATCGTGGTGGCCGGGTTCGAGCCGCTGGATCTTCTGCAATCCGTTCTGATGGTGATGGAACAAATCCGCGATGGCCGGGCCGAAGTTGAAAATCAGTATTCCCGTGTCGTGCCGGATGACGGCAACCCGGTTTCCATCGCCGCTTGCCATGAGGTCTATCAGCCGCGCCCGACCTTCGAATGGCGCGGGCTAGGCGAAATCGATGCCAGCGGTCTGCGCATCCGCGACAAATACGCCGCCTTCGATGCCGAGGTGAAATTCGGCATCGGCTATGGCACCGGCCCGCGCTTCACCGGTGAGCAGGATGGCTGCCGCTGCGGCGATGTGATGACCGGGCGGATCAAGCCACATGCCTGCCCGCAATTCGGCAAGGGCTGCACGCCGGAGATGCCGCTCGGCGCGCTGATGGTGAGTTCCGAAGGCGCCTGCGCGGCCTATCATCAATATGGCGGTTTCCAGCTGGAGGTGGCGGAATGAACCAGATGGTTCGCCCTCCGCGCCGCGTCGTTGCCGAGCGTGTCACGCTCGCCCATGGCGGCGGCGGCAAGGCGATGCGCGATCTGATCGAGGATGTCTTCACCTCGGTCTTTGCGCCGCCCGGCATGGAGGACCAGGCAAGGCTGAGCGATCCGTCCATGCTGGAGCCGGGCGCGCAGCTCGCTTTCACCACCGATGGCTTCGTCGTCTCGCCCATGGAGTTTCCAGGCGGCGATATCGGCACGATCGCGGTCTGCGGCACGGTGAATGATCTCGCTGTCGGCGGGGCCCGCCCGCTCTGGCTCTCCGCCGCTTTCATCATCGAGGAGGGGGTTGAGATCACGACCCTGCGCCGGATCGCTGCTTCCATGCAGCGCGCCGCGGAAGAAGCGGGCGTGCGCATCGTCACCGGCGACACAAAGGTGGTCGGCAAAGGCTCCGGCGATGGCGTATTCGTCACCACGTCGGGCATTGGCGTCATTCCGCCGAGCCGCAGTCTGCTGGCTGAGACCGTCCGGCCCGGGGATATTGCCATTGTCAGCGGGGTGTTGGGAGACCATGGCGCAGCGATTCTTGCGGCGCGCGGCGACATGGCGCTTACCACCGATGTCCGTTCCGATTGCCAGCCGCTCAATCATCTGATCGAGGCCGTGCTTGCCGCTGCGCCCGATACGCGCGCGGCGCGGGATGCGACGCGCGGCGGTCTGGCCTCGGCCCTGAACGAAATCGCCGGCTCCGCCGGCATCGGCATCGAGATCATCGAAGCGGATCTGCCGATGCGGCAGGAGGTGAAGGGTGTCTGCGAGATCCTCGGGCTGGATCCGCTTTACCTTGCCAATGAAGGCACTCTTGTTCTGTTTGTTCCGCCCGATCAGGCCGCTCAAGCCCTTGCCGCCATGCAGTCCGTCCCGGCCGGTTTAGACGCGAGGGTGATCGGCAAGGCGGTGGCGGCCCATCCCGGCACCGTCATCATGAAGACCGTGCTGGGCGGAGCACGGATCGTCGACATGCTGGTCGGCGAGCAATTGCCACGAATCTGTTGAGGGGGCGGACATGGGGGAGCTTGCGACATGGCTCGGGCCGACGACAGGCGGCTTTCTGCTGCTCGGCCTGCTGATGGGCATGACCCATGCCCTGGAGGCTGATCATCTTGCCGCCATGGGCACGCTCGCCGCCCAGGGCAAAGGCCGACTGGCGCTGCGTGGCATGGCCTGGGGCATCGGCCATACGATCATGCTTTTTGCCATGTCGGTGGCCGTCCTGGTATTCAGCTTTGCCCTGACGGAAGCGCGCGCCGCCATGCTCGAATTTGCGGTCGGGGTGATGCTGGTCGGTCTGGGGATGGATGTGCTGCGGCGGATGTATCGGAAGCAGGTGCACTTTCACCTGCACCGTCATCAGGACGGCAAGCCGCATCTGCACGCTCATGCCCATCCAGAAGCCCCGGAGCAGCAACGGGACGCGCATCACCATGCCCATCCTACCGGTTTTCCATGGCGTGCCCTCCTGGTTGGGCTTGTCCATGGCGCGGCGGGCTCTGCCGGGCTGATCGCCCTGGCTGCGGCCACGACAGGATCGGTCACCCTGGTGCTGTCCTATATCCTCTGTTTTGGGCTTGGCTCGATCTTGGGCATGGCCGCCCTTTCGGCGGTGGTCAGCCTGCCCATTGCCCGGATTGAGACCTTTTCGGCGCGATTGAACCAATGGGCGCAAATCGGTGTGGCGGGCGTGGCCGTCTTTATCGGTTTGAGCATCATACGGCACACCCTGCCGCTGGCCTGGAGTTTGGTCTGATGCATGAACTGGGCATGGCGCGCAGCATTGCGGCCATCATTGGCGAACATGCCCATGGCCGTCCGGTCAAGGCGGTGCGCGTGGCGATCGGACCGCTGGCCTGCATCGAGCGTCAGGCCCTGGCCTTTTGCTGGGATATCGTAACGGAAAAGACCGGGCTTGCCGGTGCAAGCCTGGGCTTCATCGAGGCCGAGGGCGACACCTTCACGGTCAGGGAATTCGAATTCGGGGAGGAATGAAGATGTGCGGTGTTTGCGGTTGTGCTGATCCGGCAAATGAAGTGACCATGACAGATCCGGCCACGGGCAAGACGAGCCTGCTGCGCCCAGGCCATGCCCATTCGCATGATCACGTGCATGCCCAGGGCGACCCTCATAGCCATCCGCATAGCCATGGCGACGGGCACACACATGTTCACCCGCATGATCATTCGCATGGCCACGGCCATGATCACAGCCACGATGATGGTCATAGCCATCCGCATGACCATGGGCACCCGCATACGCACAGCCACGGGCGGGGCGCTGACCAGCGGGTTGTGGCCCTTGAAGCGGCCATTCTGGGCAAGAATGACGCCATAGCCGCGCGCAATCGTGGCTGGTTCGAAGGCCGCGGCGTGTTGGCCCTGAACTTCGTATCGTCCCCCGGCTCAGGCAAGACAACCCTTCTGGAAGCGACCATTCGCGCGCTCAAGGATAAGCTGTCAATCTCGGTGATCGAAGGTGACCAGATGACCAGCAATGACGCCATTCGTATCCGCGAGGCGGGCGCCCCCGCAGTGCAGATCAATACAGGCGCGGGTTGTCATCTTGAGGCCGATATGGTTGCGGAGGCGGTGAAGAGCCTCAATCCGGCGCCCGGCTCGATCCTGATGATCGAGAATGTCGGCAATCTGGTCTGTCCGGCCATGTTCGATTTGGGCGAGGCCATGAAGATCGCCGTGATTTCCACTACGGAAGGCGAAGACAAGCCGCTCAAATACCCGCATATGTTCCGGGCGGTCCAGATCGTGATCATCAACAAGATCGACCTTGCAAGACATATCGATTTTGATGAAGCGGCTTGCCGGGCGAATGTCCTTGCTGTCAACCCCAAGGCGGAGATCATCTCTCTTTCTGCTCGTACTGGTGAAAACATGTCCACATGGACAATACGACTGGAGACCATGCTGAGCACGACGGCACTTTTTCGTTAAGCGATTGAGCCTTTCTTGCTCCCCGCGGAAATCTAAGCGCCTGCCAGTTGCTGCTCGGTCACATAGGAATGGAAAGCACAATCAGATACCTCGGGATCGAGGCGGATGACGCTGTGGTCTTATCGGAACAGACTGAAATCTGAAGCCGGGCGCGAAAGTGGCTTCCGGTGCCATCGGTGCCCTTGCTGTGCTGAAATGAATGTCAGTAGTCGCGTGTTTTGCATCCGAAAGCCGAACGTCCGTACCTGGCG
>JAIEPJ010000211.1 GCA_019749835.1 Phreatobacter sp.
GACAGTCGGCGAAGCGATTGACCACCGCGTCGGTGAGATTGTGCTCGTCGAAGCTCAGCATGGCGTCACTTCACCAGGGCGGTGGCGAGGAAGGGGAAGAAGGCGATCAGCACCAGTCCAACACCCATGACCGCGAGATAGGGAATGGCGCCGGCGAAAATGGTCTCGATCCCCACCTTCGGGTCTCCCAATGTCGCCTTGACGGTGAAGACCGAGATGCCGAAGGGCGGCGTCAGCAGGCCCATTTCGACGGCGATGATGGTGACGATGCCGAAGTGGATGAGATCGAAACCCATGGCCGAGGCGATGGGCGCGCCGATCGGCACCATGATCAGGAGGATCGAGGTGGAATCGAGGATCATGCCCATCAGGAGGACAACGATGACGAAGGCGAACAGGAAGCCGTAGGGCCCGAGGCCGAGATGCTGGACGAAGTCGCCGATGGCATTTGGCACGCCCGCCATGGAGAGCATGCGCGAATAGAGGCTGGCGGCGATGAGGAGGAAAAGGATCGAGGCCGAGACGATGCCCGCTTCCTTCAGCACCCGCCAGAATTTTGGCCAGTCGAGCCGGCGGCGGACGAGGGCAATGACGAGGGCGCCGGCGGCCCCCACTGCGCCGGCCTCGGTCGGCGTGAAGAAGCCCGTGTAGAGACCGCCGAGGATGAGCACGACGAGGCTGGCGATCGGGACGGACTTGGCCAGCATCTCGGCGGTGCCCATGGCGGGCACGTCGTCCACGTCGGACTTGCCGGCATCGACAAAGATCTTGTGGGGCCAAACCGTCGCGTAGAGCCAGATCATCAGCGTGAAGCCGAAGGCAATGATGAGGCCGGGAATGACGCCGGCGACGAACATCCGGCCGATCGAGACCTCGGCCAGGACCCCGTAGACGATCATCAGGAGGCTCGGCGGGATGAGCATGCCGAGAATGGCGGAGCCGGCGACCGTGCCGGTCGCAAACCGCATATTGTAGCCGTGGCGCACCATTTCCGGCACCGCCACCTTGGTGAAGACGGCCGCCGAGGCGATGGACACGCCGGTCACGGCGGCGAAGACCGCATTGGCCGCCACCGTAGCCATGCCGAGTCCACCGCGGATGCGGCGCAGCAGCGCCTGCGCCACCTCGAACGTGTCCTTGCCGACGTCGGATATGCTGACCAGCAGCCCCATCAGTACGAAGAGCGGGATGGTGGCGAAGAGATAGTCCTGGATGCCGGAATAGGTGGCGAGCGCGGTGAAACGGAAGGCAAGATCGATATTGTCGCGGATCAGCCAGACGCCGATCGCGCCGGTGCCGATGAGGGACAGACCGATGGGCAGGCCGAGCAGGATCAGCGCCACCATGGCGCCGATGAGGACGAAACCGAGCGTGATGTCTTCCATGGCGGCTCAGCCCCCGGCCGGTTTGCGCCGGCCGGCGATCTCGGCGACGAACAGCATGAGATAGGCGAGGGCCCCGGCGCTCCCGCCGAGAATGATGAGGGCGCGGAACGGCCAGGTCGGCACGGTGAACAGGCCCTGGACGCCGAAGAATTCACGGGAGGCCAGCGAGCCCCACATGCCCGGCCAGGCGGCCCAGGCGACGAAGGCCATGACGGCGGCGCCGATCAGGAGGAACAGCGCCTCGATGGCCCGTCCGACGGCGGGATGGCGGTGCAGCACCCCGTCGATCAGGAAATCCGCCCGCGTCATGCGCTTGCCATAGATGGTGGCGCCGATCTGCAGGAAGACGATGCCGACAATGGAATGGGCGGCGATCTCCGAGACACCGGTGATCGGCATGGAGAGGAAGGACCGCCCGATGACATCGGCGCAGATGAGCAGCATCAGTCCGAAGGTCCAGACGGTGCCGATGGCGGCGAGGGCGTCGAGGATGAGGCGAACCGGATCGAAGGGCTGAGGGGCGCTCGCGCGCGCCAAAGCCGACACGTCGATGTCGTCGGCCATGCAGGTCTCTCCAGGCGGCCTCGGAAGGAATGCGGGTGCGGTCCGGGCGCCGGCAGGGTGCCGGCGCCCGGGATCGTGGTCGGATCAGGCCGAGGCTTCGCGGTCCCAGTCGCGGCCCGGCGTCTGGCCGGCGGCGCGGATGGCGGCAAAATAGGCGCGCAGCACGTCGCGCGCGGCCGGGCCGGAACTGTCGGCCCAGGTCTTGGCGATGTTTGGCAGGCCGGTGATCCAACGCTTGCGCTCGGCATCGGCGAGGGTGGTGATGATCGAGCCCTTGGCGACCATCTCCTTCTCGGCCGCATCGATGCGCGAAGACACGTCCGCAATGTGCCTCTGCGTGGTGATCTTGCCGGCCTCGGCGATGGCCTTCTGGAAGGCGGCCGGCCAGCGGTCATGACGCTGCTTGTTGGCGGCGATGCCACCCACATACATGGCGCCGGTGTCGCATTTGGTCACGTATTTCGCGACCTCGTAGACGCGGGTCGGCAGGATGCCGACGAAGAAGGAGAGCGCGCCTTCCGACACGCCGGTCTGGATGTCGGTGTAGTAGGTGGTCAGCGCGCCGTCGACCGGGGTGGCGCCGGTGCCGGTCAGCCAGTTGGCCGAGGTGCCCGGGGCCGAGATCTTGCGGTTCCGCAGGTCGTCGAGGGTGCGGATCGGGAAGGTCGACCAGATGTGGTAGGTGTCGGTGATGAACGAGGAGAGCGGCACCATGTTGAGGCCGTTCCAGTTCTGCTTGATGGCCGGAACCGTCTCGTTCAGCGTGTCGAAGGTGCGGGCGATGAGGCCGTGGTCGCCGGTGGTGAAGGGCGTGAAATAGCTGACGTTCTGGAGCGGCATGGTGGAGCCCTCCCAGAGCGTGCCGACATAACCGATGTCGGTGATGTTGTCGCGCACCGCCTCCATCGTGTCCTGGAACTTGTAGAGCGTGCCGCCATAGGACTCGCGCCAGTTGACGCGCAGCTGGTTGCCGTTGTCGCGCAGGTGCTTCTCGACCTCCGGCTGGAAGACGTTCTTCATCATCGAGACCCAGAAATTCTGGACCGGATGGCTCGCCGCGATCGTGACATTGAGGGTCTGCTGGGCCGAGGCCCGGATGGAGAAGACCGGCAGTGTGGCCGCGCCGGCAGCGCCGGCCATGAATGTGCGCCTGGTGGTCGTCATCGTCGTTCCTTCCTTTGGGGTCGAGGATCGCTGCGATCCTCTGTTTCCTGCTGTTTTAGGCGGCCGGTTGGTCCGGCCTTTCGGTATCGGGGGGCAGGCTATCACCGGCCCCCCAGGCTCATGCAATGGTTCCGAGCGCCCTCAGGATCCGGTCGGGTGTGAAGGGCTGGGCGAGAACCCGCGCGCCAAGCGGCGAGAGGGCGTCGTTGATGGCGTTCATGATGGCGGCCGGGGCGCCGGCGGTGCCGGCCTCGCCCGCGCCCTTGGCACCGAGGAGGGATTCCTTCGTCGGCGTCTCGACGTGGCCGACATGCATGTCGGGCATCTCGGCTGCCATCGGCACGAGATAGTCGGCGAGGGTGGTGGTGAGGAGCTGGCCGTCCTCGTTGTAGATGCAGTGCTCGTAAAGCGCGCCGCCGATGCCCTGGACGATGCCGCCGCGCACCTGCTCGTCGACGAGCATGGGGTTGATGACGCGGCCGCAATCCTCGACGCACCAGTGCTCGAGGAGCTTCACCATGCCGGTCTCGACATCGACCTCCAGCCAGCTCGCCTGGATGCCGTTGGTGAAGGCGAAGGGGTATTCCTTGGTGATGAAATGGCGGGTCTGGACGAGCTCGCGCGCCAGATCCTTCGGCAGCGTGTCGCCGCGGTAGTAGACGATGCGGCCGAGCTCGGCGAGCGGCATGCGCACCTGGCCGGTGGCCTTGTCCACCACCTCGCCCATGACGATGTCGAGGCTCGCGGCCTGCGCCTGCAGCATGGCGCCGGCGACCTCAAGGATCTGCTCCTTCAGGGCGATGGCCGACTGCAATGCCGCCTCGCCGCCGATGCCGGCGCCGCGGCAGGCCCAGGTGCCGCCGCCATAGGGCGTCGTCTGGGTATCGCCGGTGACGACCTTGACCTTGGAGACCGGCACGCCGACGCCGTGGGCGACGATCTGGGCGAGGATCGCCTCGGTGCCCTGGCCCTGTTCGGTGACGCCGGACAGCGCGACCAGCGACCCGTCGGGATCCATGCGCACGGTGCAGCCGTCCTGCGCCGAGATCTTGGCGCCGCCGATCCCATACATGAAGGGCGAGGGATTGGTCAGCTCGATGAAGCTGGCGAAGCCGAGGCCGCGATAGACGCCGCGCTTGCGCTGCTCGGCCTGGTCGGCGCGGATTTTCTCGACCGGCACCATCTCCAGAAGCTTGTCGAGGGACGCGTGGTGCGACAGGCCCTCGAACCGCATGCCAGCCGGCGATGTGCAGGGATAGGCGTCGTCGCGGATGAGGTTCTTCCGGCGGAGGGCGACCTTGTCCATGCCGAGCGCCTCGGCGGCGAGGTCGACGAGGCCTTCGGTCACGGTCGTGGCGATCGGGTGGCCGACGGCGCGGTACTGGCAGGTCGGCGACTTGTTCTGGAGGACCACCGTCGTGGTGCAGCGGTAATTGGCGAAGGCATAGGGGCCGCCACAGAGATTGACGACCTGGTTGCCCTCCACGGCGCTGGTGCGGGGATAGACCGAATAGGGGCCGATGCCGGTGAGGTCGTCGATGTCGAAGGCCAGGAAGCGCCCCTCGGCATCGACTGCGAGGCGGCCCTTGATGCGATGGTCGCGGGCATGGATGTCGCTGCCGAAGGCCTCGAAGCGGTCGGCGATGAATTTCACCGGCCGGCCCATGATCTTCGACATGCAGGCGACGGCCATCTCGTCGGGATAGACGTGGACCTTGATGCCGTAGGAGCCGCCGACATCCTTGCAGATGACGCGCACGTCGCCCTCGGCCATGCGCAATTGCGTGGCGAAGACGTTCTGCATCATGTGCGGCGCCTGGGTCGAATGGTGGACCGTCAGCGTCCCGTCGGCGCGGTTGTAGTCGGCGATGATGGAGCGCGGCTCCAGCGTCACGCCGGTGTGGCGGCCGGTGTGGAAGGTGGCTTCGACGACCCGGTGGGCGGCGGCGAAGGCTCCCGCGACATCGCCGGTCTCGGCGGTGCGGGTGAAGACGAGATTGTCGCCGAGTTCGGGATGGATGACGACCGCGCCGGGGGCGAGCGCTGTTTCCATGTCGACCTGGGCCGGCAACGGCTCGAACGCTACGGCGAGGGCCGCGACACCATCCTCGGCCGCGGCGCGGGTGTCGGCAACGACGGCAGCGACCGCCTCGCCCTGCCAGGTCGCGCGCTCCAGCGGCAGCGGATATTGCGGCGCCGATTTCATGCCCTTGAGATGGGCGAGGACGGCGACCCAGGGATCGCAGACCTTGGCGAGGTCGGCGCCGGTGAAGACCCTGACGACGCCGGGAACCGCCAGCGCCGCCGCCGTGTCGATCGAGACGATGCGCGCATGGGCATGGGGCGAGCGCAGGAAGGCGGCATGGACCAGCCGCGGCAGGGTGACGTCGTCGGTATAGGTGGCGCGGCCCTCGACCAGCTTGCGGACATTGGGGCGCGGCACGGAGCGGCCGATATAGGAATTCGGCAGGTCCTCGCGGGAGAGCCCGAGGGATTTCGGCGTGACGATCTCGTTCATCAGGCGGCCTCGCTCGTGCGGCGGGCCTTCAGGACGTCCTCGACCGCGTCGACAATGGCCTGGTAGCCGGTGCAGCGGCAGTAGTTGCCGGAAATGTGCTCGCGGATCTCCTCGCGCGAGGCATCGGGCGCCGTGGTCAGGATCTCCGCGGCGGTGATCAGCATTCCCGGGGTGCAATAGCCGCACTGGGCGGCGTTGCGGGCGACGAAGGCCTCCTGCAGGTCACGGATCTCGCCGGTATCCGAAAGACCCTCGATGGTCTCGACCACGGAGCCGTCGAGGCTCGCGGCCATGACGAGGCAGCCGCGCACCGGATCGCCATCGAGGCGCACGGTGCAGGCGCCGCAGACCCCGTGCTCGCAGGCGGTATGGGCGCCGGTGAGACCGAGCTCCGTGCGCAGGAAGTCGATGAGGTGCAGGCGGGTATCGACGCTGCGGGAGACCCGCTCGCCGTTGACGGTCAGAGTGATGTCGATACGGCGGTTCATGCGGCCTGCTCCGCCGATGCGAGGAAGGGGTTGAGGGCGCGGGCAATGAGGACGCGGGCGAGGTGCCGTTTCAGCTCCGGTCCGCCGTGCAGATCCCCCGGCGGGTCGAGATCGTCGGCCAGCGCGCCTTGCGCCGCGGCGATGGTGGCAGGCGTGAGCGATGCCCCGGTGAGGGCGGCGGAGGCGCCCGTCGCGATCTCGGCGCCGGAACCGACGCCGAAGAAGACGAGCCGCGCGGTGTCGACCCTGCCGTCCGCCGTCATCGCCAGAACAGCGGCGAGGCCGGCCATGGCGTAGTCGCCGGAGCGGCGCGTCACCTCGACGATGGTCTGGTGGCTTGCCGGTGTCGCCACCGGCACTTCCACGGCCGTGATGATCTCGCCGGGCTGGAGATCGGTCGTGAACAGGCCCTGGAAGAAATCGGCGGCGGGCACGCGGCGCTCGCCGCCCCGCGAGGCGACGACGATCGTGGCATCGAGGGCCACGACGCAGGCGGGCAGTTCGGCGGCCGGGTCAGCGAGCGCCAGACTGCCACCAATCGTGCCGCGGTTGCGGATGGCGGGATGGGCGATGAGCGGGGCGGCCTTGGCCAGGATCGGCGCATGGGCGGCGACGAGCGGGTCGCGGCCGAGATCGGCATGCCGCGTCAACGCGCCGAGGCGCAGCGTCCCACCCGTCACCGACACGCCGTGGAGGGCCGGAATACGGGTGATGTCGATGAGGCCCGAGGGCTCCGACAGGCGGAACGAGAGCGTCGCGAGCAGGCTCTGCCCGCCCGCCAGGATCTGGGCCTCGGGTCCGGCGGCGTCGAGCACGCGCCAGAGTTCGTCGAGGCTTTCGACGCGGGCATAGCCCATCGCCGGCCACTTCATGGTACGTCTCCTCGTCGAGGCCGGCTGTGTTGCCTTGCGGCGCAGCGGTCCGTATTCTTTAATTGGTCAAATGATCAACGACGGGCGGGCCGTGAGTCAAGGCCCTTGCGCCAGTCGTTCGACCCGGGGGAGACGCATGGCGGACGGCATGGCCCTGACCGCGCGACGCAAGCGGCTGCCGCCCGAGGCGCGGCGCGAGCAGATCGTCGACGCGGCCGTGTGCTATTTCGCGGAGGTCGGGCTCGCCGGCACGACGCGCGACCTCGCCAAGCGGGCGGGCATCACCCAGGCGCTGCTATACCAGTATTTCGGCAGCAAGGCGGAACTGCTCGAGGCGGTCTTCGCACGGGTCTATCTTGACCGGATGTCGCCGCGCTGGCCCGCGCTGATCACCGATCGCAACCGGCCGCTGCGCGAGCGCATGCTGACCTTCTACGCGGAGTATACCGGCGCCATCTTCTCGTATGAATGGCTGCGCATCTTCATGGCGGCGGGCCTGGCCGGCGAGGCGCTGAACCGCCGCTATCTCGACCATGTGCGCGACGTGCTGCTGGCGCCGCTGCTGGCGGAGATCCGCTTCGCCGCGCGGCCCGATGTCCAGCCTGAGATGGAGGACCTGTGGAACCTCCATGGCGGGATCATCTATCTCGGCATCCGCCGCCACATCTACCATCTGCCGACGCCGGACGAGGTGATGCCGGTGATCGAACGTGCCGTCGACCGGTTTCTCGCCGGTTTCGCCATCGGCCACTGACCCGCCGGATCGGCCAGCCAGCAGGACCGCCCATGACCGCTCTCTTCGCCATCCATGCCGTCGACCGGGCCGGCGCCCTGCCGGTCCGGCTCGCCCATTACGACGCCCACAAGGCCTTCCTGTCCGACACCACGGCGCATGGCGTCCGCATCGTCATGTCGGGGCCGCTGATGAGCGACGATGGCGAGGCGATGATCGGCAGCCTGTTCCTCGTCGAGGCGCCCGACCGCGCCCGTGTCGAGGCCTTCAACCGGGCCGACCCCTTCCACTCCGCCGGAATCTGGCAGAGCGTGACCATCACGCGCTTCCTCCGCCGCCAGGGCTGAGGCGGCGCGCCGGCCGCCGATGGTCAGCTGATCACGGAGGGGCTCGTGCGCCCGGTGAATCGCGTCACGTCGGCGACCTGCATGGCGATGGCCTGGACTTCCGCGAGTGCCTCGGCGGGCTGGCGCTGGTGGTCCGCGCCGCGCGGGGCGAAGCGCTCGAGATAGACCCGCAGCGTGGCGCCGCGCGTTCCCGTTCCCGACAGGCGATAGACGATGCGGGCCTCGTCCGCGATGATCTGGACGCCCTGTTTCGTCGCCGTGGAACCATCGACGGGGTCGTCATAGGCGAAGTCGTTGACATCGGTGACGGTGAGGCGTCCGGCCAGCTCGCCGGCGAGGCGCGGCATCCGCCGTCGCAGCGTCTCCATGAGATCCTCGGCGGCGGCGGCATCCACCTCCTCGAAGTCGAGGCGCTGGTAATAGTCGCGTCCATGGGCCTGCCAGTGATCGCGCAGGATCTCGGAGACGGGCTGCCGCCGTTCGGCGAGAATGTTCAGCCACATCATCACCGCCCAGAGGCCGTCCTTCTCGCGGACATGGTTCGATCCGGTGCCGGCGCTCTCCTCGCCGCAGATGGTGATCAGGCCGGCCTCGAGGAGGCTGGCGAAGAATTTCCATCCCGTCGGGGTCACGTGACAGGGCACACCGAGGGAGGCCGCGACGCGGTCGAGCGCACGGCTCGTCGGCATGGAGCGGGCGACGCCGGCCAGGCCGCCGCGATAACCGGGGACGAGATGGGCGTTGGCGGCAATGACCGCGAGGCTGTCGCTGGGCGAGACGACGAGGCCTCGGCCGACGATCAGGTTGCGGTCGCCGTCGCCGTCGGAGGCGGCGCCGAAATCGGCCTGGGCGCGGCCGGCGACGAAGTCCACGAGGTCCGCAGCATGGTGCGGATTGGGATCGGGATGGTGGCCGCCGAAGTCAGGCATCGGGATCTGGTTCATCAGGCTGGCCGCGGGGAGGCCGAGGCGGCGCTGGAACAGTTCGCTGGCGTAGGGACCGGTCACCGCATGCATCGCGTCGAAGCGCATGGTGAAGCCCGAGCGGAACAGATCGGCGATGCGGTCGAAGTCGAACAGGGTCTCGAGCAACGCGACATAGTCGGCGACGCCGTCGATCACCTCGATGAGGCAGCCGCCGGTCTGGTGGCGGCCGTCACGGTCCAGCGCGATGTCCGGCATGTCGGCGATCGCGTAGCGCGACGTGATGCGGGTGCGCCGGTGGATGGCGTCGGACACGGCAATGGGGATGGGACCACCATGGGCGGCGTTGATCTTGATACCGAAATCGCCGTCCGGGCCACCGGGATTGTGACTCGCCGACAGGATGATGCCGGCCTTCGCCCGGCGTGCGCGGATGAGGGCCGAGGCGGCCGGCGTCGACAGCAGCCCGCCACGGCCGACGACCACATGGCCGACCTTGTGGGCGACGGCCATCTTCAGGATGGTCTGGATGGCCTCGTCATTGAAGTAGCGCCCGTCGCCGCCCACCACCAGCGTCGCGCCGGCGACGTCGAGCTCGGCGAAGACCGCCTGCATGAACAAGGCGACATAGTGGGGCTGCATCGCATGGCCCGTCGGCTTCCGCAGGCCCGACGTGCCCAGGGTCTGGTCGAGATAGGGGCTGGCATCCACGGACAGGATCACATGCATCTCCAAGGTGGCGGCAGGTCTTCGGTCGTCGGCTGCCTCGCCGACGCTGCGCCATAGCACCGCAAGGTCGATGAACTCTAGCTGAAGTCGGAACCTTAACGACAGGACCTCAAGGGATGCCCTTGGGATGGACGGTCGTCCCTGCCGGCTTCAGGCCGCGGGGTGGCCGTCCGCCGCCGCCACGCGGGCGAGATAGACCGTCTGGGTGTAGGGCCTGTCGAGCAGCGGGTTATGGAAGGTCACCGGTTCGGCCCAGGCCGCGGCAAAGACGTCGGCGAGCCTGACGACGAAGGTCGGATCGGGCATGGCATCGGACCAGAGGCCGAACATGCCGCCGGGTCGGATGTGGCGCGCGACCGCGGCCAGTCCCTCGGGCGTGTAGAAGCCGGTGCTGCGGCCATCGAGGAGTTCATCGGGGGAATGGTCGATATCGACCAGCACGGCGTCGAAGAGCCGATCGGGTGTCTGCGGGTCGAGGCCGGTGCGGCTCGCCGCCAGGGCAAAGAAATCCCCCGCGACGAAGCGGCAGCGCGGATCGCCGTGGAGCGCCGTTCCCATGGGCAGGAGCCCCGCCCGGTGCCAGCCGATCACCGGTTCCAGCATCTCGACGACGACGAGCGAGGCGACGTCCGCATGGTCGAGGACGGCCTTGGCGGTATAGCCGAGGCCGAGGCCGGCGACGGCGACATCGGCCCGGCCGCCAGCCAGACCGGCGAGGCCGAGATCGGCCAGCGCGATCTCGGAGGCAGTGAAGAGACTGGACATCAGGAACTCGTCGCCGAGCTTGATCTCGTAGACGTCGACGGCGAGCCGGTGCTCGCGCCGCCGTCTGAGGCTGAGGGCGCCGATCGGCGTGTCCTGGTAGTCCAGTTCCTGGAAAAAGAGGCTCAAGCCATGCATCCCGCCGCGGCGTCGCCCGTGCGACGGCCGCGCGGACCCTAGGCCCAAAGGGCGGCCAAGGATACCGCGGAAGCCCTTGTCAGGGCTGCTCCGACACGTCCTCGGCCTTGCGGGCCAGAATGAAGATCCGCGGATCCCAGCGCTTCGACCCATGGCGCTCCGCTGCGAGGACCGCGAAGCCCGCGACGGCCAGTTCCGCTTCGAGGTCGCTGGCGGAGAATGTCGCGACGAAGGGTGCCTTGCCGATGGCGCGCATCAGCGGAATGGCGAGGCGGATCATCAGGTTCATTTCGGCGATAGCCGGTGTCTTGGTGATGAGAAGGCCGCCCGGCTTCAGCCTTTGGTGGATGGCGCGCAGGGTCGCGGCGCGATCGCGGACCAGATGCAGCATGTTGAAGGCGAGCACCGCGTCATAGCCGCCGTCGACCTGCGGGCTCGTCTCCACCGACGCCACCGCGAATCGGGCGTCGATGCCGGTCATCGCCTGGGCCTTCTCCCGTGCGATGGCGATCATCGCCTCGGAGACGTCGGTGGCGACGATGCGCCGGATGCCGGGAGCGATGGCCAGGGCCGTGGTTCCGGTGCCGCAACCAATTTCCAGCACGACGTCCGAAGGCGTCAGCAGGCCGCGGGTGCGCGCGAGGCTCCGCTCGTAGCCGGCCATGTCGGGGATGCGCCCGGCCGCATATTTGCGGGCGGTCTTGTTCCAGAACGCCGCGTCTCGATCGATCAGGGTCATGCTGTCCTCTTCTGGAGGTGGGGATAGCATATGCGCCTGCGCATCGAATTGCGCAAAACCGGACAAGTGATATACGAATCTTGATGGGATTGATCGACTGGAATCAATTGCGCGCCTTTGCTGCGACGGCCGAGTGCGGCTCCTTGTCGGCGGCGGCGCGGCGGCTCGGGCTGACGCAGCCGACCCTGTCCCGCCAGATCGCGGCGCTTGAGGCGAGCCTCGGCGTCGCCCTGTTCGCCCGGGTCGGCAAGCGGCTGGTCCCGACGGAAGCGGGTCTCGGCCTGATGACCCATGCGCGGGCAATGGCGTCGGCCGCTGAAGCCATGGCGCTGACGGCCGCAGGACAGGCGCAGGAGGTGGCGGGCCGGGTGACGGTCTCGGCCACCGATGCCCTCGCCGCCTATCTCCTGCCCGACATGGTCCGCGCGCTCCGGCAGACGGCCCCGCAGGTCACCCTGGCCATCGTCGCCTCGAATACGCTCAGCGATCTCCGGCGGCGGGAGGCCGACATTGCCATCCGCCACGTGCGGCCGCAGGAGCCGGAGCTGATCGCCCGGTTGATCGGTGAGATGCCCGCCCATTTCTATGCGGCCGAATCCTGGCTCGCCGGCCGCGATCGTCTCCCTATACTCGCCGAGCTCGGCCAGGCGGGCCTTCTGGCTTTCGAGCCCGCCGAGAGCTTCGCCGCCCAACTCGCGACTGTCGGCATTGCCGCGCAGGTCGACGATTTTCCCGTCGTGTCCGAGAATGCGATCGTGCTGTGGGAAATGGTGCGGCAGGGGCTCGGCATCGGGGTCATGCTCGAGGCGGTGGCCAGGCTGACGCCGGGGGTGGTGCGGCTCGTACCGGACCATGCCGGCATCCCGGTTCCGATCTGGCTCGTGAGCCACCGCGACCTTCACACGAGCCGTCGCGTGCGCATCGTCTTCGACATCATCGCGGATGTTCTTGCGCGCCATCTGCGGGCGGGCCGGTCGGAGCAGCCGTCCGAGGATTCCGGACCGCTGGGATAGGCCGCTGCGATCGGTCACTGACCATCGCTGTCGCGCGAGCCCGGGGCGCTGCCCGGGCTCATCTTGGGCATCGATCCCGCCCGGACGCCAGGGGCGCCGGGCAGGACTGGAGGGCGAAGGCCTCAGCCGTGGCCGGCCGAACCCGGCGCCGCGTGCCCGCGGGTCTTCCAGAGCGAGAAGACCACGCCGCCGCCGATCAGCGCGAGGGTGACGCCGAGCGAGATGGCCGGATCGAGCTTGCCGACGATCTGGTTCCAGAAGATCTTGCCGCCGATGAAGACCAGGACGATGGCAAGCGCATATTTCAGATATTCGAAGCGGTGGACCATCGCGGCCAGGGCGAAATAGAGCGCGCGCAGGCCGAGGATCGCCATGATGTTGGCGGTGAAGACGATGTAGGTGTCTGTGGTGATCGCGAAGATGGCGGGCACCGAGTCCACGGCGAAGACGAGGTCGGCGATGTTGATGACGACCAGCGCCAGGAACAGCGGCGTGGCGAAGCGTACCATCTTGCCGGTCACCGGGTCAGGCTGGGTGACGAAGAAGCTGGAGCCGTGGAGTTCCTGGGTGATGCGCATGCGCTTCGACAGGAAGCGCACCACCGGGTTGGCCGAGACGTCCTGCTCGCTCTCGCCCATCATCAGCATCTTGATGCCGGTGGCGATGAGGAAGGCACCGAAGATGTAGAGCACCCACTCGTACTGCTGCACCAGCGCGGCGCCGAGAGCGATCATGATGCCGCGCAGCACCAGCACGGCGAGGATGCCCCAGAGCAGGGCGCGGTACTGGTATTTCGCAGGGATGGCGAAATAGCCGAAGATGATCGAGATGACGAAGACATTGTCGATCGACAGCGCCTTTTCCAGCGCATAGCCGGTGAAATACTCGATGCCCGACTTGGAGCCCATCGACCACCAGATCCAGGCGCCGAAGACGATGGCGATGGCGATGTAGAAGGCCGACAGGACGAGGCTCTCGCCGACGCCGAGTTCCTTGTCGGTCTTGTGGAGAACGCCGAGGTCGAAGACCAGCAGGGCGCCGACGAGGACGAGGAAGATCAGCCAGAGCCACGTGGGCTTGCCGAGAAAGTCGCTGGTCAGGAATGAGGCGAGCAGTTCCATGGTCAACCTTTGTTTGAGGCGCCGCGCAGCCACCCCCTTGATGGCCGGGACGTCGTCGATCTCTGCTGTCTGTCCTGGCTCCCCGCGCGTTCGGCCGTGTTGGTGGCCAGGGGCTTCGGCGAGCCATTCAACCTGACGACAGAGGCTGAAAGCCTCGCCGGCAGGCATCGTTTCCGAGCATCCGTCGGTTAATCTTCCGTGCCGCGTCCCGGTGGAATAGCCCCACAGGCGCTGGCATTTGCGAAGATTTGGCCTTCGTCACCCCGCACGCCAAGGGTGGCCGGGAGCGGCGGGAATATGGGCTTGAACCATCATCGGAAAAAGCAGATTGTTTGCGCTTATTTCATCGAAAAAAACTGCGAATGAAGGGGGCCAGCGGTGCTCAATTACAAGCAGCTGAACTATTTCTGGCAGGTCGCCAGGGCCGGCAGCATCGCCAGGGCCGCGACCCAGCTTCGCCTGGCGCCGCAAACGATCAGCGCGCAGATCGCCACGCTGGAGGAGGCGCTGGGCGCGAAGCTGTTCCGGCGTGTCGGGCGCGGCCTCGAACTGACCGCCGCCGGCGACATGACCCTCTCCTATGCCGACGAGATCTTCCAGATCGGTCGGGAGCTGGAGGCCAACCTGCGCAACCAGACCAACAGCAAGGATGTCCTGTTCCGCGTCGGAGTGGCCGACGTCGTGCCGAAGTCGATCGCCTATCGGTTGCTGGCCCCGGCGCTTGCCGGCGGGGCGCGGGTGCGCCTGATCTGCCGGGAGGACAAGCTGGAACGCCTGTTCACCGAAATCGCCACGCACAAGGTCGATCTGGTGATCGCCGACCGGCCGCTGCCCCATGCCCTGGGGGTCAAGGGGCAGAGCTACTCGCTCGGGCGCACCGCCCTTGCCTTTTTCGCGACAGCAGACCTTGCAGCGCGCTACCAGCCGGGCTTTCCGCGCTCGCTGCACGGTGCGCCCATGCTCCTCCCCGGTGACGGCTCGACCATGCTGATGGGACTGACGCGCTGGTTCAGCGACCACCAGATCGAGCCACATATCGTCGGCGAATTCGACGACAGCGCACTGATGAAGGCTTTCGGCAAGGCCGGAACCGGAATCTTTCCGGCGCCGGCCATCCTGGCGGAGGAGATCCAGGAACAGTTCTCGGCATCAATGATCGGCCACGCCGAGGGCATCTGGACCCAGTACTACGCCATCTCGGTCGAGCGGAAGCTGAGCCATCCAGGGGTTCTCGCGATCAGCGAGGCGGCGCGGGCCGAAGCAACCCGTTGAGCCCCGTCACGCGCCCGATGTTCCCGAGGGCCACGCTGGGGGTCAATGCTCCCGCATGGACCGCGCCAGGGTGTCCCGCAGCGGGCCGATCAGATAGGTCAGCATCGTCCGCTCCCCGGTGATGATGATCACATCGGCCGGCATGCCGGGCACGATCTTGGCGGCCAGTTCGGCGGGGATGTCGCTGCGCTCGATCGTCACCTTCGTCTGGTAGAAGGTTTCCCGGGTGCGCGGGTCCTCGACGGCGTCCGCCGAGACGGTCACCACCCTGCCGAAGATCGGGTCGCCCTTGCGGCTCGAGAAGGCTGGAAAGCGGATCTCGGCGCGTTGACCGGTGGCGACGCTCTGGATGTTCAGGGGCGAGACCCGGGCCGTGAGCGTCAGGCGCTGCATCGGCGGGATGATCTCGGCGAGCGTCGCGCCGGGCGAGATGACGGCGCCCGGTGTCGTCACCTGGACGTTGAGGACGATGCCGGCCCGCGGCGCGCGGACGTCGATCCGTGTCAGGACCGCTTCGGCGACCTCGAGCTTTTCGCGCGTGTCGGCAATCCTGGCGCGGATGTCGGTCAGGGCCTGTGTCTGCTCCTCCTGGGCCCGCTGGCGAATCTGCTGGATCTGCAGACGCGATTCCGAAATGACCTGATCGAGCCGTGCAAGATCCCCTTCGAGGCCGCCTGCCTCGCCCTCGAGGCGGGAGGCATCGCGTTCCAGCGCGCTGAAGCGGTTGCGGGGAAAGAAGCCCCGCTCCATGACGGGACGAATCCGGTCGATCTCCGCCGTCAGGCTTTGCCGCTGGCTCGCCAGCGCTTCGAGGCGACGCTTGCGGCCATCGATGTCGCGGGTGGTCTGCTCGATCCGCGTCTCCAGGATGCCGATCTGGTTCTGCAGCGAGTTGCGCCTTTCCGAGAGCAGGCGCTGCTGCTCGGACATGGCCTGGGCCAGGTAGGGCTGGCCGGCCTTGGCGAGGAGTTGCGGCGGGAATGCGATGGGGCCCGAGCCTTCGCGTTCCGCCAGAATGCGCGCCTCCTGGACGAAGATGGCATCGAGCTGGCGAGTGAGGAGGTCGACATTGGCCTTGGCGTTGGTGGTGTCGAGCCGGAACAGGACCTGGCCTTCCTCGACCTGATCAGCCGCCTTGACGAGAATCTCCCGGACGATCCCGCCTTCCAGATGCTGGACGGGCTTGCGGTCGCCCTCGACCGCGATGCGCCCCGGAGCAACCGCCGCGCTGTCGAGGGGGGCGATCGCGGCCCAGGCTCCAAAGCCTCCGAACACCAGGATGATGGCGCCAAAGGCGAGCCTGGAGTAGCGGCGGTGATCGCAGGAGGCTTCGCATTCAAGGGTCTTGCCGTTCATCGGTCGGTCCTTCCCGGCGCTTCGTCGGATGTTGCCCCGAAGGTTTACCGCCGAAGCCGAGAGACCGGCTGTTCCAGGGGGAACAGCCGGTCCAGTTCAGGCGAGGAGGACGATGCGCCGTCCTGCG
Organism: Phreatobacter sp.; assembly: GCA_019749835.1. GTDB lineage: Bacteria > Pseudomonadota > Alphaproteobacteria > Rhizobiales > Phreatobacteraceae > Phreatobacter. Next base: position 16,252 of record JAIEPJ010000211.1, read on the forward strand.
GGGCGTCAGACGTCGCCCGTCTCAGAAGAGGTTGAACGAGATCTTCGGGGCATCGTCACCGAAGTCCTTGTCGAACCCACCGAAGGTGGCCGGCGGGGGAGCGTCCTGCACCGGTGCACCCTTGCCGAAGGAGTTGGCGGCCGGCTTCGCGGCCACGGCGAAGTCGTCGAAGTCGTCGAAGGAGGGGCCCTTCGGCTGCTTGTCGAAGATCTCCTTCGGCAGCTCTTCCTTCAGCTCGAAGAGCGGCTTCTCGACCTCGGATCCCCTGGCCTTGCCGATGTCGGCGACCTTGCCGCCGGCCTGGTCGTTGCCGACCAGGATGAAGCGCGGGTCGCTGCTCTCCTGCGAGCCCTTGCCGGCGGCTTTGGTGGCCTCCTCGACCGCTTCCTTGGCGTCGTCGAAGAACGAGCCGAGGAAGGAATTGCCCTTCTCGCCCTTCTCGGCGACGAGCGCCTGCTCGCCCGATGAGCGGCCGGTGCTGACGACCGACAGGCTGTCGTCGATTTTGGCGTTGTCGGCGAAGCCTTCGCGGAAGGCGTCGATGATCTCGGCGCCCGCCTTGACCGCTGTCTCGCCTGCCTTGCCGAGACCACCGGCCAGGCCCGCACCGATATCCGCGGCAATGCCGACGCCGTCTTCGAGGCCCTGCCGGGCGTCGTCGACCACCTTCGCCGCGCCATTGGCGGCGCTCCGGGCGCCATCGACGATTGCCTCGCCCGTCTTCTCCAGCACCGCCTTGCCCGTCGTCACCGCAGCCTCGCCGGTCTCGACGACCTGATCGATGACCGTCTTGCCGAGGCGTGCGGCATCGCCCGCCTTGTCGGCGACGAAGTCGACGACATCCTTCGTGTTCGCTTCAGCGGCTTCCGCCGCCTCGGTGACGAGCTCGCCGGTC
>JAIEPJ010000154.1 GCA_019749835.1 Phreatobacter sp.
ACGCGCAGAACTGCGTCCACTGCAAAACCTGCGACATCAAGGACCCCGCCCAGAACATCAACTGGGTGACGCCCGAAGGCGGCGGCGGGCCGAACTATCCGGGGATGTGAGGACGCGTCCTCCGGGCAACTTCTGAGGGTGCGTGCCGCCCTCTCTCGTCAAGGTCGGGCTCGTCCGGGCCATCCACGACGTGAACACCGCGGCACAGGAATTCGTGGTTGCCCGGGACCAGCCCGGGCATGACGGTGTGCGGCCGCAGAGCCTCTCCTCACCGCGGCGGCGGGAACTTCTCGAAGGCCGGCACGCCCTCGGGGAACTGGTGGAATGGCGGCGCCTCGGACGTGTAGAAGACCACCTCCGGCCCGCCATACACTGACGGATCGTCCAGCCCGCCGACCTTGAGAATCACCGCGTTCTTCCGGCGTGGCGACCGCGTCGCCAGATGCGTGCCGCAGGTGGCGCAGAACTCGCGCGTCACGGGGTTCTCGAGGTCCGGCCTGGCAAACCGCGCCGGCTCGCCCTTCACATAGCGATAGCCTTCTACCGGCACCGCCATGAAATAGTTCTCGGCCCCGCCGGAGATCTTCTGGCATTCCCGGCAATGGCATTGGCCGCGGAACAGCGGCGCGCCCTCGGCCTCGTAGCGCAACGCGCCGCAATAGCATCCGCCCGTCAGCATGGCCCTCTCCCCCACGTCGCGCCTCGGCGCCCTCGGAGGCTAGAGCGGAGCTGAGCCGCTGACGAGGCCGGCCGATCGGCGGAGGTTACCCCCTCACCCGATGCAGCGTCGTCCGGTGGCCGTTGCCGCAGCGCGACGCGATGCGGTCGCGCGTCTCCAGCGTCACCGAGCACCAGGTCTCGGAGGTCCGGCTGCCGTCGGCGCAGCGGCCCCGGAAATTCAGCCGCGAAGTGAAGCCGGTCAGCCGCCCGCGCCCCTCGGTGCCGCAGCGCCCGGCTGCCTGGGTGTTGAAGAGTTCGCGGGCGACGATGGAGGCGCCATTCACCCGGATCTCGACGCCGGCGCGGCCGCCCGGCTGCGAGGCCCAGAAGCCGGCGAAATCGGCGCCGCGCAGGCGCTGACCCTGTCCCTGGCCGGGGGCCTGCGCCACCGCCCCTGTCGGGATCGCGAGAAAAGCCGTCAGGGCAAGGAGCAGCGCGCGCATGGTCATCGGTCCAGTGTGCCGCGGGGCTTGCGGCGAATCCGTGGCGCAGCCTAGCGCCAATGCCGCCGGACCGCGACGGGCGGCCGCCGGTTCCCGGCAACGCCTTCGCACGCGGGAACCGTGCGCCGTCATCGGGGTTTGACGACGGGGTGGCAGGCTCGCGACACTGGGTTCGCGGTCGCCCACGCCCCATCCCTGCCGGCAGGCCGCTGCGGCCCCGCCCCCCCAAAGTCCGAGGAGATCTCCGATGAACCGATCCGCAAGCGCCGTCTGGCACGGCACGGGCCGCAACGGCAAAGGCATGCTCACCACCCAGTCGGGCGTGCTGGACAGCACGGCCTATTCCTTCACCACCCGTTTCGAGGACGAGAAGGGGACCAATCCGGAGGAACTGATCGCTGCGGCCCATGCCGGCTGCTTCACCATGGCCCTCGCCTTTGCCCTGCAGGCCAAGGACCTGACGCCGACGGAACTGAAGACCGAGGCCGTCGTGTCGCTCGAGAAGGACGGTGCCGGCTTCAAGGTGGCGAAATCCGCGCTGACCCTCACCGCCCATGTCCCCGGCATCTCGCCGGAGGATTTCGCCGCCATCGCCAAGGGCGCCAAGGAGGGCTGCCCGATCTCCAAGCTGCTCAACACCGAGATCACGCTCGACTGGTCCCTGGTCTGATCGGGCCCGGCCCCGATGCTTGCGTCCCGGTTAACCGGACCGGGACGCTTTTTCGTCAAAGGTGGCGCCGACATTAAGCGGGCCCTTACACCTCGTCGATGACAATGAGGTTTGTTTCGCTCCCCCAAGCGAGGGTCCATGGCCGACGACGTGGCAATGAACTTCCGCAAGAATCGCGGGCGCCCTGCCGGTCGTGAGCCCGAGCAGGAATCCGGCGGCGTATCCACATTGCTTCTGGTGGTCTGCGCAGCCGCATTCGGTTTCGCGGCCTTCGCCATCGGCTCGGGGACGGTGCCTCTGCCCGGCCTTCCCTCCGTCTCGACCCTGTGGCGGTCACCGGCGCCTGCCGTACCCACCGCAACTACCGATACGGGCCCACGCGTCATGTCGCTCGTTCCCGGCGTGCGCGAGTCCACGACCACGACGACGGGCATGCCGCTGATGGGCACCGCCGCGGTCTCCGTCACCTACACGCCGGTCGGGCCGGTCGTCTTCCGCAAGCGTGACGGCTATGTCGAGGTCGACGGCCCACGCCTGATGCCGCCGCCCATCGGCCCGCGCCGCAGCGGACAGGCCGTTCTCGACCATGCGGCGAAGCTCGCCAACGAGCTTCGCGCCCTCGCCTACACGCCTTGCGACAGCCACCTGCGCCATCTCGCAGCCGCCAATATCACGCTCTTCGTCGCCGGCTTCATGCCGCCAAGGACAGCGGTGGAGCCCGGTGCTGCCGCCGATCCGGCGTTCTGGCGTCGGCCGGAGGCGAGCATCCTGCGCCGGGCGGTCGTTCCCCTGGCGGAACGCGGCGCGCTGGCCCCGGCCGATTTCGGTCTGGACCTTTCGCCCCAGGCCCGCGGACTGTTCGAGGGCGTCACCATCGGCCGGATTTCCTGCAATTGAGGAATGGCACGATGGTCGCCGCGATTCCGCCTGAATCAGCCTGTGTCATAGTGCATCGCATCATTGAGGCCCGCGGGAGAGAATCATGCCGCCAGTCCTGATGGGGGCCGCGGTCGCGGTCGTCATGGTCGCCACCTACGTCCTCGTGCGCAGGTCCCTGCAGGCGCAGCTCAAGCCTGTCCGCGCCCAGCAGCCGGGCCGCCGCCTGCGGCGCGATCCCGCCACAGGTGAATACCGCCCCTTCTGACGGCGGTTGACCCCCTCGCACCCGGTCATTAAGGGTCGGCTCCGCTCGTCCCGACAGGCCGCACCGCGATGTCCTCTTCCCACCTGCCTCCGCACATGCGGCCCGAACGCTCGTTCCAGGGCCTGATTCTGGCGCTCCAGACCTTCTGGGCGGAGCAGGGATGCGTCATTCTCCAGCCCTACGACATGGAGGTCGGAGCCGGAACCTCCCATCCCGGCACCATGCTGCGCTCCCTTGGCCCCCGGCCCTGGAACGCCGCCTATGTCCAGCCGTCACGCCGGCCGAAGGACGGCCGCTACGGCGAGAACCCCAACCGGTTGCAGCATTACTATCAGTTCCAGGTGATCCTGAAGCCGAACCCGCCGAACCTCCAGGAGCTCTATCTCGGCTCGCTGGAGGCGATCGGCCTCGACCCGAAGCTGCACGACATCCGCTTTGTCGAGGACGACTGGGAGAACCCGACGCTCGGCGCCTGGGGCCTCGGCTGGGAATGCTGGTGCGACGGCATGGAGGTCTCGCAGTTCACTTACTTCCAGCAGGTCGCCGGCATTGAATGCGCCCCCGTCTCGGGCGAGCTGACCTACGGCCTCGAGCGCCTTGCCTGCTACCTGCAGAATGTCGAGAGCATCATGGAGCTGAACTTCAACGGCCGCGAGGGGGCCGAGAAGGTCACCTACCGCGAGGTCTTCCTGCAGGCCGAGCAGGAATATTCCCGCTACAATTTCGAACATGCCGACACCGCGGCCCTGTTCCGCCGTTTCGCCGAAGCCGAGACCGAATGCCGGGCGCTGCTGGGCAAGGGCGAGAGCGGCGAGCGCCACCTGATGGTCCAGCCCGCCTATGACCAGTGCCTGAAGGCCGGCCATGCCTTCAATCTGCTCGACGCCCGCGGCGTCATCTCGGTCACCGAGCGACAGAGCTACATTCTGAGGGTGCGCGAACTGGCCAAGGCCTGCGGCGCGGCCTGGTTGAAGACTGAAGCGGGTGGAGCCGTCGCATGATCCCGATGAACCGACGCCTGCTCGCCGCCGGCCTCGTGCTGTCGGCCCTGCCCGCCATGGCCCAGCCTGCGCCCGCCGATCCCGTCGCCGCCCTGCGCGCCTTCTACGCCAAGCCCGGCCGCGCCTCGGTGAACCCCTTCCTGACGCCGCGCCTTCGCCGTCTCTACACCGAGCAGCAGGCCCGCAGCCGCAGGGCGAACGAGGTCATGCCGGGCCTCGACTTCGTTTTCGCCTGCGGCTGCCAGGACAGCGACGACGCCTATCACACCCGTAACGTCTACCGCGTCGTCAGCCGCGACGAGCGCAAGGCGCAGGTTGCGGTGACGCTGAAGCTCTTCGCCGACCAGCCGGAGACGCAGGTCATCACCTTCGACATGCTGAACGACAATGGCCGCTGGCTGATCGACGACGTCTCGGGGGCGAGCGGCGACATCGCCTGGGTCCTGTCGCGCCTTCTCCAGATGCGTGAGTGACATGCCCGACCTTCTCCTCGAACTCCTCTCCGAAGAGATCCCCGCCCGCATGCAGGCGGATGCCGCCGCGCATCTGAAGAAGGCGGTGACGGATGCGCTGGTGGCCAGGGGCTGTCTCTACGAGGGTGCGCGCGCCGTGGTCACCCCCCGCCGCATCGCCCTTTCCGTCCATGGCCTGCCTGTCGCTTCGCCCGATGTGAAGGAAGAGCGCAAGGGCCCTCGCGTCGGCGCGCCCGAGGCCGCCATCCAGGGTTTCCTCAAGGCCGCTGGCCTCACCTCCATTGACCAGGCGACCATCCAGTCTGACCCGAAGAAGGGCGACAGCTACATCGCGGTCATCGAGAAGCCCGGCCGCCCGGTGCCCGAGGTGATCGCCGAAATCGTGCCGGAGATCATCCGTGCCTTCCCCTGGCCGAAGTCGATGCGCTGGGGCGCGGCGTCGGTCTCCTCGTCCTCGCTGCGCTGGGTGCGCCCGCTGCAGTCCATCCTCTGTACCTTCGGCCCGGAGACCGAGGACCCCGAGGTCATCCGCTTCGCCATCGACGGCATCACCGCCGGCGACGTGACGCGCGGCCACCGCTTCATGGCGCCCGGCGACATCCGCGTGCGGCGCATGGACGACTACCTGACGAGCCTGGAAAAGGCCTTCGTCGTCGCCGATCCGGAGGAGCGCAAGCGCCGCATCCTCGCCGACGCCCGCAACCTCTGCTTCGCCCAGGGTCTGGAACTGGTCGAGGACGAGGGCCTGCTCAACGAGGTCGCCGGCCTGGTCGAATGGCCGGTCGTGCTGATGGGCACCTTCGAGGAGAGCTTCCTCGCGATCCCCGACGAGGTCATCCGCGCCACCATCCGCGCCAACCAGAAATGCTTCGTCGTCCGCGACCCGAAGACCGGCCGCCTCGCCAACCGCTTCGTGCTGACCGCGAACCTCGAGGCCAGCGACGGCGGCCGCGCCATCGTCGCCGGCAACGAGCGCGTCATCCGCGCCCGCCTCTCCGACGCGCTCTATTTCTGGCAGACCGACCAGAAGCCGCTGCCGGACTTCGAGGACAAGGGGAAGCCGCTCGACCAGCGCATGGCGAAGCTTCGCGCCCTCAATGTCGTCTTCCACGAGAAACTGGGCACGCAAGGGCAGCGCGTCGACCGCATCAAGGCGCTCGCCCGCCACATCGCGCCGCTGGTCGGCGCCGATCCGGATTTGGCCAAGCGCGCCGCGGAACTGGCGAAGGCAGACCTCATGACCGAGGTCGTCGGCGAATTCCCCGAGGTCCAGGGCCTGATGGGGCGGAAATACGCGCTGCTCCAGGGCGAGCACGAGAGCGTCGCCGCCGCCATCGAGGACCACTACAAGCCGCAGGGGCCGAGCGACCGCGTGCCGACCGACAAGGTCGCTGTCGCTGTGGCGCTGGCGGACAAGCTGGACACGCTGGTGGGCTTCTGGGCGATCGACGAGAAGCCGACGGGGAGCAAGGACCCCTTTGCGCTGAGGCGGGCTGCGCTGGGTGTGATTAGATTGATCATAGAAAATCAGATCAACATCGTTTTGAGTTCAGCATTTGTTTTCTCAATGAAAGAGCTGATCGATTCACTGTTGAATTGGCAGAAACCAGCAAAAATCGAAGCTGCGTTTATCGAACAAGGCAATCCCACCGAGGAACAGGCAATTCATGAGGACCGGGCATTCTTGGTCCGGCATGACAAGGTCTTGGAGAACGATGGTACGACCCTGACTTTTCATCCTGTTGTCGGCCCATATCAAACCGGGCCGCAAACGCGGGTCTCACTCCTTTCCTTCTTCCACGACCGCCTCAAGGTCCTGCTCCGCGACCAGGGCCAGCGCCACGACCTCGTCGATGCGGTGCTGGCCTCCGGCGAGGGCAATGACGACCTGCTTCTCGTCGTCCGCCGCGTCGAGGCGCTCGCAGCCCTCCTCGGCACCGAGGATGGCCGGAACCTCCTCGCCGGCACCAAGCGCGCCATCAACATCCTGCGCATTGAGGAGAAGAAGGACGGCCGCGCCTATGACGGCGCGCCGGACTCAGCCCTTGTCCATGACAAGGGCGAGCCGGAGGAGCGGGCGCTCTTCGCGCTGCTGCAATCCGCGAGCGCCCATGCCCGCGACCACGTGGCGCGTGAGGACTATGCCGGGGCGATGAAGGCTCTCGCCGAACTCCGACCGGCGGTCGATGCCTTCTTCGACAAGGTGACGGTCAATGCCGAGGATGCAGCGCTGCGCGAGAACCGGCTGAAGATCCTCGCGGAACTGCGCGCGGCCACGGCGACGGTCGCCGATTTCTCGAAGATCGAGGGCTGATCTGGCGTTTCCGCGACGGTCCTTACACTCCCGTCGGGCCGGTCGGGACAGCCTGTCCTACCGCCCCGCCACCTCGGCAAGCAGCGCCCGCATGGCAGGCGTCGGCTGGCCATAGGAGAGCGCAAGATCCCGGCCCACCCAGAGCGCCCAGGCCTGGCTACCGTCCTCGCGGAAAAGCACGAAAAGCCTGTTGTCCTCGCAGGCCTGAGGTCGGCAGACGAGGCCGACGAGATAGCTGACACCGTCGCGGGCGAGGGCGCGGGTCGGCTGCACAGTGCCCTCACCACCACCGCCGAACACATGCACCCACCGGTCGATGTTGCGTTCGCGGCGGAAGACCTTGTCCCAGGCCTCCTTGAAGGCGGGGCGCTTCAGCAGTTCGTCGAGGCCTGGAAGCGGCTGTTGGGCGTGCGTCGCAGGAAGTGCGACGAACAGCACGAGACAGGCGAGCAGGGCACGAACCAGGCCGATCACAAGGCCTTCCCCTCCCGCAGGATCGCCTCGGCTTCCGCCGTCGGCCGTCCGAGACAATCCTGCAGGACCAGGCCAGGCAGGATGGAGACCGGTGCCCGTGACCCCTTGGTGCCAGTGATGATGAGGCGGGCGGCGGGGGCTTCGGGCTTGGGATGGATCGGCCGGATGGTGAGGCCGCCGAACCGGCCCTTCATGGCGGCCAGCAGCGCCTCCGGCCGGTCGGCGCGGTGGATCAGCGTCACGGTTCCGCCGGGGCGCAACACGCATACGGCCTTGCGCAGGAAACCGGCGAGCAGTTCGTCGCCGCCGGAATGGGCGAGGCGCTTGGCAGCGCCCGGCGAGGCGCGGTGGCGCGGCGCGTCGTGGAACGGCGGATTGGTGATGACCCGGTCGATCTCGCCGACCAGAAGCGCGGTCTTCTCGCGCGGTGCCCCCCGTGCCAGCGCGTCCATGACGATGACGCGCGTGCGGTTGCCGAAGCCGTTGGCTGCGGCGTTCTGCTCGGCGAGGGCCGCCAGGGCCGGGTCGATCTCCACCAGGGTCAGGAAACATTGCGGCACGCGGGCCGCCAGGCAGAAGGCGGCAGCGCCCACGCCGGCACCGAGGTCGAGGATACGGTCTCCCGGCACGGCCGGCACGGCGGCTGCCAGCAGAACGGCATCATGCCCCGCCCGATGACCGACGCGCGGCTGCGTGATCTCCACGCGGCCGCCGAGGATCCGGTCGGCCGTAGGTTCGAAGAGTGGGTCGACAAGCAGAGTCATATGCGCCTTATTGCATACACGTGCACTGATTAGAATCTTTCAATTCTAATGTGCGCTATGCAGAAAAAGATCTGCGGCCACCCGCGATCAAGGATTCCCCTGCCTCAACGTCTCGCCCCACCCGGCCTGGGCAATGGCGGTCCGGGCTCGGGCGACATCTTCGGCAGGCACGAGAATCCGCAGCGGAAAGGCGGCGATCCGCGCCTCGACGGCAGAGATGTGCCGGTCGGCGACGAAGACGGTGATCCCCTCGCCCGCGAGGAGCGCTTCCACGGCGCTGACGAGAACCGGATCGGCCGTGCGGATGATTTCTTCCAAGACGTCCTCCGCTTCGCCGCGTGCGACTTTTCGTGAAGGGTGCGCCGCTTGAGAAGACCACGCTGCGACCCTATTGTCCGTCACGAAATTGCCCGCATCCTGCGGGCCGGCAGTGGAGCATGGCGTGGCAGTCGTTGTCCCCTTCGAAAAGGACAGGGCCTCCATCGAGGCATTGGTGGGCGCCACGCGGGCGGACATGGAACGGGTCAATGCGATGATCCTGTCGCGGACCGGTTCCGAGGTCACCATGATCCCGGAAGTGGCGAATCATCTGATCTCCTCGGGCGGAAAGCGCCTCCGGCCCATGCTGACTCTCGCTACCGCCGCCCTCGCCGGCTACCAGGGCGATGGCCATGTCAAACTCGCCGCCGCCGTCGAGTTCATGCACACGGCGACACTTCTGCACGACGACGTCGTCGACGAGAGCGACATGCGGCGCGGCCGGCCGGCGGCGCGCATGGTCTGGGGCAATGAAGCCTCGGTGCTCGTCGGCGACTTCCTGCTTGGCCAGGCCTTCAAGATGATGGTCGAGGTCGGCTCGCTGCGCGCCCTCGACATCCTGTCCACCGCCGCCGCCGTCATCGCCGAGGGTGAGGTGATGCAGCTCGCCGCCGCCAAGAACACCTCGACCACCGAGGACGAATATCTCGCCGTCATCCGCGGCAAGACGGCCGAACTCTTCGCCGCCGCCTGTGAGGTCGGCCCGGTCATCGCCGGCAAGCCCAAGGCCGAACAGGCCGCCGCCCGCGCCTATGGCATGAATCTCGGCATCGCCTTCCAGCTCGTCGACGACGCCCTCGACTATGGCGGCAAGGCGCAGAAGCTCGGCAAGAACACCGGCGACGATTTCCGCGAGGGCAAGATCACCCTGCCCGTCGTCCTCGCTTTCCGGCGCGGCTCGGAACAGGAGCGCGCCTTCTGGAAGAAGGTTCTGGTGGACGGCGACATCGCCGACGGCGACCTTGAGACCGCCACCGGCTTCATGGCCCGCCACGGCGCGCTGGCCGACACGATCGAACGCGCCCGTCACTATGGCGACATGGCCAAGGATGCCCTCGCCCTGTTCCCCGACAGCGCCATGAAGGACGCCCTCGTCCAGGCGGTCGATTTCTGCATCTCCCGCGCCCATTGATGGCGGCCACCGACGAACCGGCTCCCATGGCTGACGACGGCGCCCTTGTCCTCTTCTCCGGCGGGCAGGATTCGGCCACCTGCCTGGCCTGGGCCCTCGACCGCTTCGGCCATGTCGAGACCCTTGGCTTCGACTATGGCCAGCGTCATCAGGTCGAGCTCGCCTGCCGCGCGACGATCCGCGACGGGCTGCCCCCGGTGAAAGCCGAATGGGCGGCGCGACTGGGGCCGGACCATACACTCGCTCTCGCGGCCCTCGGCGAGGTCTCCGACACCGCCCTGACGCGATCGGTCGCCATCGCCATGACCGACCAGGGCCTGCCCAACACCTTCGTGCCCGGCCGCAACCTCGTCTTCCTCACCTTCGCCGCAGCCCTCGCCTATCGGCGCGGCCTCAAACACATCGTCACCGGCGTCTGCGAGACGGATTATTCCGGCTATCCCGACTGCCGCGATGACACGATCAAGGCGCTGCAGGTGGCGCTCAACCTCGGCATGGAAAAGCGCTTCGTGCTGCACACGCCGCTCATGTTCATCGACAAGGCCGAGACATGGCGGCTGGCGGAGCGGCTCGGCGGCGCGGCGCTGGTCGAGCTGATCAGGACCGAATCCCATTCCTGCTACCTCGGCGACCGCAGCCAGCTCCATGACTGGGGCCATGGCTGCGGCACCTGCCCGGCCTGCGAACTCCGGGCGGCCGGCTGGCGTCGCTATCGGAACGGGTGACGGGCGCGGTCGTCGCCCTCACCCCAGCATGGTCGGTTTCACCCACCAGCCCGGATGGGCGGCGCTGATCGCCTTGCCGGCGGCCGCCGCGGCGCGGCATGTGTCGTAGAGCCCGAAAACCGTCGCACCGGACCCCGACATGCGCGCCAACCGGCAGGCGGGATCGGCCCGGAGCCGCGCCAACGTGCTGCCGATGACCGGCTCCAGCGCCAGGGCCGGCGCCTCCAGATCGTTGCGCGAAGCGGCGAGGAGCGCCACGAGAGCCGATTTCTCCGGTCGAGGGCCGGTCTCGATGACCGTCGCCGGATCCGCGCCCTGCACCGCCCCCGGCGCGAGGCCGAGGCGGGCGAAGACGGCGGGTGTCGGCACCGCCACCTGGGGGTTGACGAGCAGGGCGGCGAGCCGCGGCAGGACGAGCGGCGGGCCGAGATCGTGCCCGGTGCCGCGCATGAAGCGGGCGGCGGGAACGAGACAGACCGATACGTCGGAGCCGGTCAGCCGGGCCGCCTCAAGGAGGCGCGGATCATCGAGGGCAAGACCTGCGGCGCGGGCGAGGAGGCGCAGGGCGGCAGCGGCATCGGACGAGCCACCTCCGAGACCGGCGGCGACCGGCAACCGCTTGACCAGCGTGAACTGGCCGGCGGGCAGACCAAGGACGCGGTCGGCCAGCAGCCGCGCCGCCTTGAGCACGAGATTGTCCGCACCGGGTCCCGCGGCCTGCGCGGTCCTGCCGCGCACCACCAGGCCGAAAGCGTGCCCGCCGGGCACGAAACGAAGCTCATCACCCGTCCGGGCGAAGACCACCAGGCTTTCGAGGTCGTGATAGCCGTCCGCCCGCCGTGCCCTGACGGCGAGCGTCAGGTTCACCTTGGCGGGCGCGCGCGCGACGAGGGCGGGCGGCATGAAGCCGGCACCGGTCCGGTCAGTTGGGCTTCGGGGCCGGCGCCTCGCCGGTATTGCGGCTGGTCTGCACCGGGCTGTCGGTGAGGCCGTTGGCGATCTTGTCGAGGATGCGCGGCAGGTCGTCCGGCTCCGGCTTCAGGTCGCGGGCATGGTTCCACTGGAACCGTGCCTCCAGTTCGCGGCCGGCCTTCCAATAGGCATCACCCAGATGATCGTTGATCACCGGGTCTTCCGGCTTCAGCTCGATCGCCCGCTCGAGTTCGGCGACCGCCTCCTCGTAGCGGCCCATGCGGTAATAGGCCCAGCCGAGACTGTCGACGATGTAGCCGTCCTCCGGCGTCAGCTCGACAGCCTTGCGGACGAGTTCGAGGCCCTCTTCGAGATTGATGCCCTGGTCGACCCAGGAATAGCCGAGGTAATTCAGGACCTGGGCGCGACCGCGCACATTGTTTTCGGGGATCAGCGCCAGCGCCCGCTTCAGATCGGCCTCGGCCTTGGCCCATTGCTTGGTGCGCTCATAGGCGATGCCGCGGAAATAGAAATAGATCCAGTGCTGCGGGCCGGGATCGGTGATCAGGGCCAGCGCCTTCGAATAGGTCTCGGCCGCCTCGCCGAACGCCTTGCGCGCCCGCTGGATATTGCCGAGCGCCTGCAGCGCCTCGAGATCCTGCGGGTTGCGGGCGATGAGTTCGGACAGCGCCTTGCGCGCCTCGTCGGTTCGGTCGATCTGCTCGAGGTTCAGGGCCCGCTGGATCTGGGCGTTGCGGTAGAGCGGCGAACTCTCCGGCATGGCCTCGAATACGGCGATGGCGCGGCGGGGCAGCTTCATGAACTCATAGAGATCGGCCAGCGACAGGATCGCCATGTCCTGCTGCGGCTCGAGCCAGCGCGCGAGTTGCAGATAGATCAGGGCGAGGTCCTCGCCGCCCTGACGCGACAGGGCCGAGCCGAGACCATAGAGAACCTCGGCAGCGCCCGCCTGGCTGGTGCGGACCAGCATGGGCAGGGTGCCGCCGGGCGCATTCAGCCGCTCACGGGCGGCGGCGATGACCGGGTGGTTGGGAATGACCTTGTCATAAGCGGCGAAGATCTGCCGGGCCTCGTCTGCCGAGCGGGCGCGCGAGGCCCAGCGGCCATAGGCGTCGACGATCCGCAGGATGGTCGGATCCTGCTTATAGGCCTCCTCCAGCCGCCGGCCCGCTTCCACGCGGCGCCCCGCGGCATCGAGAATGAGGCCGGCATGGAAATTCTTGAAGAGATTGTACCAGTCGGCGCCTGTGAGGCGGTCAAGCACCGCGACCCCGGCCTGCGCGTCGCCCGATCCCAGATGCGTCCAGCCGATGAGCAGCGCCGAGGTCAGGTCAGCATTGGCCCGCGGCGCCGCCGTCAGGTGCATCCGCGCCGTCTGGAACTGCTTGGCCTTCAGCGCGCGCATGGCGAGGGTCAGCCGCGCCAGACGGTGGCCGCGATCGATCTGGATCAGCCTTTCCGCCAGCGGGCTGGCCTCATCGACATTGCCGTCGGCCAGCGTCGTCACGAAGGCGCGTTCGAGAATCTCGGTATTGCGGGGATCCTGCCGGAGCGCAGCCCGCCAAAAGACCGATGCCGCCGCGGTATCACGGACGTTTGACGCGAGACGCGCCGCCAGGACGTTGCCGTAGACCGAGACCCGCAGGGCATCGCGGAACGCCGGCGTCGCCCCCAGCGGTTCGAAGGTCTGATTGCGCACCTGGGCGTGGCCCGCGGAGACAGCGGCGGTGGCGATGGCAACCGCCAGCGCGAGGACGCGAAAAGGGGTCTTGATCGTCACAATCGCTCTCTCGTCATCCCTCGGGGAAGATCGGCGCCGCGCGCGCAAACAGCGCCTGTCGGGTCGGGGTGCACCGCGGCAGAATGCCTCCGAAGCGGGTGATCCGCAAGAAGACCTTCGCCTTGGTCGCAGCACCCTCCCCCCGGACTTGGGCGATGCGATGGCAGATGGCGGTTTCGTGATCGCCGCGCGCCACTCTGTCACGGGGAGCGACGAGGCTTGAAGCCGGACCGGCGAGCCTTTAGCAGGGCGGCAGGGCGAGACTGTCGCCCGTTGCGGAACGCCTCCCATGCCCAGCCCAACGGCTCCCTCGCCCACCGACGAACTCATGACGTTGCGCGACCTCGTGCGCTATGCGGTCACACGCTTCTCGCAGGCGAGGCTCACCTACGGCCACGGCACGACCACGGCCCTGGACGAGGCCGCCTTCATGATGCTCGAAGGCCTGTCGCTACCGGTGGACGAACTCGGCCCATGGCTCGATGCCCGCCTGACACGGCCCGAGCGCGAGCGGCTGATCGGGCTGATCGAGGCCCGCATCGCCACCCGCAAGCCGGCGCCCTATCTCGTCGGCCGCGCCTATATCCAGGGCGTGCCCTTCCGGGTCGACGAGCGGGTCATCGTACCGCGCTCCTATCTCGGCGAGATGATGATGACCGGCGCCCTCACGCAGGACGGCGCCGGGCCGATTCCCGACCCCTTCGAGGTCACCCGCGTCCTCGACCTCTGCACCGGCTCTGGCTGCCTCGCCATCCTGGCCGCCATGGCCTATCCGAATGCCGCCATCGACGCGGTGGACCTGTCGCGCGACGCGCTGGAGGTGGCGAAGCTGAACGTCGCCGATCATGAGATGGAGGACCGCGTCCGGCTCGTCGCGGGCGACCTGTTCAAGCCGCTCGCCGGCCGGCGCTACGACCTCATCATCGCCAACCCGCCCTATGTGGCGCAGGCGGAGGTCAACGCCTTCCCGGCGGAATACCGCGCCGAGCCGGTCATGGCCCATCTCGGCGGCGCCGACGGGCTCGACATCGTCCGCCGCATTCTCGCTTCCGCCGCCGACCACCTCACCCCCGAGGGCGGCCTCCTCTGCGAGATCGGCACGGGCCGCGACATCCTCGAGGCGGAATACGACCTGCCCTTCCTCTGGCTCGATTCGGCCGAGAGCGAGGGCGAGGTGTTTTGGATCGCGGCGGCTGATCTGGCGGGGGAGTGAGCGCAGGCGAGGGCGGTCGCAACCTTGCGCGAGTGAACCGCTATTCACCACCGACGAAATCCAACTACTCTTCCCGGTTTAAATGAAAAAGAGCTATCCTACTCTCATTTACAAATATTCCCGTTTCTTTTTCCATTAAGCAGATTTCTTCGAGAAGAATTCCCACATTTTCGTCGAAATCAACATCAATATCAAAATGTGACTTGAATTTTCTCCGAAGCAACATTAAGTTTATCTTTAATGTTTCGCCACAGCACCTGGATTGCGCCAACGATTTTAAATCAAGACGCTCCCCAATAGCCTCGCGAAGATGGGCATGCATCTGGCCATGCCCTTGCGAATCTGCAATAGGTGAAGGATGCGCCAAGTCAATTGCATCGCGAGCCGCGCTGGCGGCAGTTTGTCGGGCGCGATCTATAATGCGATTTGCATAAGATGCGCAATCAAATATAAAATATGTATTTATTTCATCCCTAGCTTTATTTAATTCTATTTTTCCCGAGAGCGATTTGTCGTCTAATATGGAAACATAAGTCTGAATTATCTCGGACCAAGTTGGGTGCGAGCCGAGTCGATTTGTCCTAACTTTAGCTATTATAATTTCGTTTGCATATACTTGGATCACATCCCGAAGGCGGTCGATTAGCTCAGACGCCTCCTTCTGTTTGTCCTCCCAAAGTTCTGCCTCAATTCCGAAGCCTTTAAATTTCTTAAACTTTGCAATCGATCCAAAGGCAAAAGAAAAAATTCCAAACGCTAGGCTAGTTATAGCCAGCGCTGTATTTTCTCGCGTCAACTGAAATGCACCGAATGCCAACAGGTACATACCGAACAAAGAGAATATCAATTTCTCCCAAGTCGATAGGAGCCAGCTCTTGAAAGCACCCAAATATAATTTCATTTGAGCACTCCGCTCAGCTCAGCGCGCGAACTTCTTGTACTGGATGCGCTTCGGAATGGTCGAATCCGTGCCGAGGCGGCGCTTCTTGTCCTCCTCGTAGTCCTGGAAGTTGCCCTCGAACCACTCGACATGGCTGTCGCCCTCGAAGGCGAGGATGTGGGTCGCGATGCGGTCGAGGAACATGCGGTCATGGCTGATGATGACGGCGCAGCCGGCATAGTCCTCCAGCGCCTCCTCCAACGCCCTCAGCGTGTCGACGTCGAGGTCGTTTGTCGGCTCGTCGAGCAGCAGGACATTGGCGCCGCGCTGCAGGATCTTGGCCAGATGCACCCGGTTGCGCTCACCACCGGAGAGCTGGCCGACCTTCTTCTGCTGGTCGCCGCCCTTGAAGTTGAAGGCGCCGCAATAGGCGCGGGCGTTGATCTCGCGTTTTCCCAGATAGAGGATCTCGTTGCCGCCTGAGATCTCCTCATAGACCGTCTTGCCGTCGGCCAGCGCGTCGCGCGACTGGTCCACGTAGCCGAGCTTGACGTTGTCGGCGACGATGATCTCGCCAGCGTCCGGCGTCTCCTGGCCGGCAATCATGCGGAACAGGGTGGTCTTGCCGGCGCCGTTCGGGCCGATGACGCCGACGATGCCGCCCGGCGGCAGCCGGAACGACAGGTTGTCGATCAGCAGCTTGTCGCCGAATGCCTTCGACAGTTCCTTGAACTCGATGACATTGTTGCCGAGCCGCTCGGCGATGGGAATGATGATCTGCGCCGTGGTCGGGCCGGCCTCGGCCGCCTTCTTGACCAGTTCGTCATAACGCTGGATGCGGGCCTTGTTCTTGGCCTGCCGCGCCTTCGGCGACGAGCCCATCCATTCGGCTTCACGCTGCAAGGCCTTCAGCCGCGTTTCCTCCTCGCGGCCCTCCTGGACCAGGCGCTTCTGCTTCTGCTGCAGCCAGGAGGAATAGTTGCCCTCGTAGGGAATGCCCTTGCCGCGGTCGAGCTCGAGGATCCAGCCGGTGACGTTGTCGAGGAAGTAGCGGTCGTGGGTCACGATCAGGATGGCGCCGGGATAGCTGCGCAGGTGGCCTTCCAGCCAGGCGGTCGTCTCGGCGTCGAGATGGTTGGTCGGCTCGTCGAGGAGCAGCACTTCCGGCTGGTCGAGGAGCAGGCGGCATAGCGCGACGCGGCGCTTCTCGCCGCCCGACAGCTTGTCCACCGCCCAATCGTCCGGCGGGCAGATCAGCGCGTCCATGGCCTGATCGACCTGGCTGTCGAGGTCCCACAGGCCCTGAGCCTCGATCTCGTCCTGGAGCCTCGCCATCTCGTCGGCGGTCTCGTCGGAATAGTTCATGGCGAGGTCGTTGTAGCGGTCGAGGATCGCCTTCTTCTTGGCGACGCCGAGCATGACGTTCTCGCGCACGGTCAGGCTCGTATCGAGTTGGGGCTCCTGCGGCAGGTAGCCGACGCGCACGCCGTCGGCGGCCCAGGCCTCGCCGGTATATTCCTTGTCCATGCCGGCCATGATGCGCAGCAGGGTCGACTTGCCGGCGCCGTTGACGCCGAGGACGCCGATCTTGGCGTCCGGGTAGAAGGACAGGTGGACGTTCTCCAGGACCTTCTTGCCGTTCGGATAGGCCTTGGTCAGGCCGGACATGTGGTAGGCGAACTGGCGAGCCATGGCGTCGGGCGTCCTTGGAGTGCCGCGTGCACCGGCGGTGCCGCGCCGCGTCGAGGGAATGTCGCGTGATCAGCGCGAGATAGCGGGCGGCGGGGAAAGCCGCAAGCCGCACGCACCGAAAATTCCGCCCGCACCCTGTGACAGTCCGCCGAAACCATGCTCATCATATTGCCGCAGCGGCAGAAGCCGCGGGACATTTCGGGAGGGACCATGTTCAGGAAGGCGCTCGCCGCAACCGCGGTGATCATGATGGCGACCATCGGCACCGCGGCTGCCCAGCAACTGACCGGTCGCTATCAGGTCATTGGCGACAACGGCAACGGCACGGGCTATCGCGGCGTCGCCGTCATCAGCGGGACGGCGGGTGGCAATTGCGGCATCCGCTGGACCATCACCAACACACCGCCGACGCAGGGCTTTTGCATGCGCCAGGGCAATGTGCTCTCCGCCGCCTACAAGCTCGGCGAATCCGTCGGACTGGTCGTTTATCGGATCAACGACGACGGCACCCTCGACGGCACCTGGACCATCGCCGGCCAGGAAGGCGTCGGCAAGGAGCGTCTCGTCCCGGCGCGGTGAGATGACATTCAACGCAC
>JAIEPJ010000143.1 GCA_019749835.1 Phreatobacter sp.
CCACACTCGCCGCAAGCTCACCGTGGGGGAAATGGTCACGGTGAAGATCGACAGGGCCAGCGAGTACGACCTCTTCGCGAGCTTGTGATCGCCGGGCGGAGCGGTGCTTTTGCCAAGGATTAACCCTTTGACGGACATGATCTGCCTGTGGTTTGCGTAGGGCTTGGGGGCCGTCGCGGCCGGGTGGTGCAGCGCGGCAACAGTCGGCGCGCCTTGATCCCGGCCTCACGGTTTCGTCATGTTTGACGCCCGCCGCCGGTGTTACGAGCCGCCCATTGTTCACGAAGACGATGCGACAGGCATTTCCCGCGCGGGGCGGGAACCTTCGACGCAGCGTCAGGTTCTGAGGCTTATGATGACGATCGACCGACGTTTCTTCGTACTGGGGGCCCCTTTCATCCTGGGCGCCTGCACCACCCGCCGCGAGGAGTTGGTGCTCGAGACGCCGCGTTTCGACCCCTATTACGTCGCCATGTATGCCGAGGTGCAGGGTGAACCGCATCCGGTTCCCGCCATCGACCTGTCGAAGGTCGACGAGCGCTGGTGGCGGCGCGAGGTGGCCTATCGCGGCCGCGAAAACCCCGGCACGATCGTCGTCGATCCGGACGCCCGCTACGCCTATCTCGTGCTCGAGGGTGGCCGCGCCATGCGTTACGGCGTCGGCGTCGGCAAGGAAGAGGGCTTCAACCTCACCGGCATCGCCTCGATCGGTCGCAAGGCCGCCTGGCCGCGCTGGACCCCCACCCGCGACATGATCCGCCGCGAGCCCGAGCGCTACGGCCCCGTGGCCGGCGGCATGCCCGGCGGCGCCGACAATCCGCTGGGACCCCGCGCCCTCTACCTCTACCGGGGCAACCGCGACACGCTGTACCGCCTGCACGGCACGACGGAGCCCTGGACGATCGGGACGCAGGTCTCCTCGGGCTGCATCCGCTTCCTCAACCAGGACATCATCGACCTCTACGGTCGCGTGCCCGTGGGTTCCACGGCCATCGTCCTGCCAGCGGGCCAGAGCGTCACCAGCTAAGTCTGCGACGGCCGCGGCCCTTGTCCCATCGACGATCCGAAGGCCGGCCTCGCGCCGGCCTTTTTGCATGGTCGCGCCGCCATGCGTGGTGGCGCCCTCCAAGCTCGCGCTGAAGGCCGCCGGCGATACCGCCAGCGCCAGAAAGGCGCCGATGAAAGCGATGATGATCCCGACCATGGCGACACCTCCCTTCAGAACCGCCGCAGGATAGGCCCTGCCCGTTCTGCGGGGATAAGGTGGCGCCGGAAAAGCGCTGCCATAGCCGGCGGCGAACCTGCCATCGCCAGCGTTCATGCGGTTTCACCGCTTCAGGAAAAATCGATCCCCGACCTTGGCGGCACCGGGTTATCCCCGCTTCCGTCGGGCTGCGCCGGCCTCATCACATTCGGTGATGGGACAATATTCCGCGCGGACGATTGTCCCATCACAATCCGTGATCAGGTGTGGACGACCCGCCCATAGGCGTCGAGGACGCTCTCGTGCATCATTTCCGACAGGGTTGGGTGCGGGAAGACGGTGTGAATCAATTCCTCTTCCGTCGTCTCGCAGTTCATGGCGACGACGAAACCCTGGATCAGTTCCGTCACCTCGGCGCCGATCATGTGGGCGCCGATGAGCTTGCCGGTCTTCGCGTCGAAGATGGTCTTGACCAGCCCCTCGGGCTCGCCCAGAGCGATGGCCTTGCCGTTGCCCATGAAAGGGAAGCGCCCGACCTTGAGACTGTAGCCGGCTTCCTTCGCCTTCGCTTCCGTGAGCCCCACCGAGGCCACCTGCGGGTGGCAATAGGTGCAGCCGGGGATCATCGCCTTGTCCATGGCGTGGGTGTGGAGCCCCTTGATCGTCTCGACGCAGATGACGCCCTCGTGCTCGGCCTTGTGGGCCAGCATCGGCGGCCCGGCGACATCGCCGATCGCGTAGATGCCGGGCACATTGGTGCGGCCGAGCCCGTCCGTCTTCACCGTGCCGCGGTCCATGGCGACGCCGAGCGCCTCGAGGCCAAGCCCTTCGACATTGCCGACCACGCCGACGGCGGAGATCATCCGCTCGGCGGTAATGGTCCGCTTGGCGCCCTTCTCGTCCTCGACGGTCGCCGTGACCGAATTGGCGCCCTTCTCGACCTTGGTCACCTTGGTGGATGTGAGGATCGTCATGCCCTGCTTCTCGAAGCGCTTGCGGGCATGGGCCGAGATCTCGGCATCCTCCACCGGCATGACCTGGGGCAGGACTTCCACCACCGTCACCTCGGCACCCATGGTGCGGTAGAAGGAGGCGAACTCGATACCGATGGCGCCCGAGCCCATGACGATGAGGCTCTTGGGCATGGTCTCCGGCTTCATCGCCTCGAAATAGGTCCAGATCAGCCTGCCGTCGGGCTCGATGCCCGGCAGGACGCGCGGCCGCGCCCCGGTCGCGACGATGATGTGTTTCGCCTGATAGGTTCCTGCCCCCAGCGTTCCCTTCGGCGGGGGCACCTGCGGCTGCACGGCGGGCTTGGCGGTCGCCGCGACGACCACCTGCCCGGCCCTGGCGATCTTCGCCTCGCCCCAGATGACGTCGATCTTGTTCTTCTTCATCAGGAAGCCGATGCCGCCGTTGAGCTGGGCGGAGACGCCGCGCGAGCGCTTCACCACCGCCGCCATGTCGACCGACATCGTGCCGTTCAGCGTCAGGCCGTAGTCCTTGGCATGGGTGGCATAGTGGTAGATCTCGGCCGAGCGCAGCAGCGCCTTGGTCGGGATGCAGCCCCAGTTGAGGCAGATGCCGCCGAGATGCTCGCGTTCGACCACGGCGGCCTTGAAGCCGAGCTGCGCCGCGCGGATGGCCGCGACATAGCCGCCGGGGCCGCCGCCGATGACGATGATGTCGTAGTTGGACATGGATGACGCCTTTCGTGGGCTCTCGGTCACAGGAACGACAGGCGCGCCGTCCGGGCGCAGTCCTCGTTCATCTCTCCAAACAGGGTATCGGCCTCGCCATAGGCCTTGTCGAAGGCCTCGCGCGGCTGTCGGTGGGTGTCGCGGGCGATCGCCAGCAGCTTCCAGGAGAGCTGCGTGTAGCGCTCGCGGATGGCGTCGTCGCGGAAGTTGGCGAGGAAGGTGCCGAGCGCGCCGAAGCGGAACACGCCCGCCTCCAGTTCGCGCTGGGCCAGAGCGTCGGCCGGTTCGGAACCACGGCCCGGAGCGGTCGCAGCCTCATGCATGGCATAGGTCCGCATCTTGATCTGGAAATAGGCGTCGATGATGTCGCGGCAGGTGCGCAGATATTCGGCGCGGATGACGTTGCGCTGCACGACGTCGAGATTGCGCGAGTAATTGTAGCTCTGGAAGAAGGACGAGGCCATGGCGAGCACGGCGACCACGATCGACACATAGGTCAGTCGCGACGCACCGCGCATCGCGCCCCCTCATCACACCAGCATGCCGATGGGGTTCTCGATATAGCCGCGGAAGGCCGCCATCAGCTCGGCGCCGAGCGCTCCGTCCACGGCGCGGTGGTCAGTGGACAGCGTCACGCTCATGACGGTGGCAACCGCCGGAGCGTCATTCTTCACGACGACGCGCTTCTCGCCGGCGCCGACGGCGAGGATCGTCGCATGCGGCGGGTTGATCACCGCGGCGAAGTCCTTGATGCCGAACATGCCGAGGTTGGACACCGCCGAGGAGCCGCCCTGGTACTCCTCCGGCTTCAGCTTGCGGTTGCGGGCCCGGGCCGCCAGGTCCTTCATCTCGTTGGAGATGACCGAGACCGGCTTGTGGCAGGCATCGCGGATGACCGGCGTGATGAGGCCGCCGGGGATCGAGACGGCGACGCCGATATCGGCGTGCTGGTGCTTCAGCATGGCGCCGTCGGTCCAGGTGACATTGGCATCCGGCACGGCGCGCAACGACAGGGCCAGGGCCTTGATGACGAGGTCGTTGACCGAGAGCTTGTAGGCCGGCTTGCCGTCGCGAACGGGGGCCGCCTTGTTGATCTGCTCGCGCAGCGCCAGCAGGGCGTCGAGTTCGCAGTCGATCGTCAGGTAGAAATGCGGGATCGTCGTCTTTGCTTCCGTCAGGCGGCGGGCGATGACCTTGCGCATGTTGTCGTGCGGGATCTCCTCGAAGGAGCCCGGCGCGAAGAGCTTCTTCACCTGCTCGTCGGAGGGGCCTGAGACCGGTGCCGGCTTCGGGGCAGCCGCGGCCAGGGCGGCAGCGGGAGCCGGCGCCGCCTTGGCCGTTCCGCCGGCAGCGGCGGCCTTGACGTCGCGCTCGACGATGCGGCCATGGGGACCGGTGCCGGCGACCTTCGACAGGTCGATGCCCTCGAGGCCGGCGATGCGCTTCGCCAGCGGCGAGGCGAAGAGGCGGATGCCGGAAGCGGCCGCGGCGATGCTGGCCGGCGCCGGCGGCAGGACCGCAGCAGGGGCCGGAGCCTTTGCCGAAGCGGCAGCGGGAGCCGGAGCGGCGGCCGGAGCGGGTTTGGCCCCTGCCCCTGACGCGGCGGCCTTCACGTCCTCGCCCTCGGCGGCGATGACGGCGATGAGCTGGTTCACCGGCACGTCCTGCGCGCCCTCGGCGACAACGATCCTGGCGAGAATGCCCTCGTCGACAGCCTCGACCTCCATGGTCGCCTTGTCGGTCTCGATCTCGGCGATGACGTCACCGGCCTTGATGGTGTCGCCTTCCTTCTTCAGCCACCTGGCGAGGTTCCCTTTCTCCATGGTCGGGGACAGCGCGGGCATCAGGATGTCGATGGGCATGGTTGGTGCTCCGGACGGGGCCGTTAGCTGATGGCGGTGGTGGTGCCCGGGTCGGTCGGGCTGTCGAGTTCGGCGTCCAGCATGTTGCGGATGCGGTCGAGGGTCAGGTCCTCGGAGGCGCCGGTCTCCATGGCGTGGATGCGGGCGACGTGGCGGGCGATATCGGCAAGCACCATCCCCCAGGCCTGGGCGTCGTCGAAGGCACGGCGCACCGAGATGTGCAGGCCTCCCTCGACGATGGCGGCGCGCACGATCTCGACGCCGCCCTGTTCGAGGGCGGCCGGGGGAATCGCGAGGGCGTCGAACGGGAGCGTCATCGCCGCCTCCGCCTCACTTGTAGGTCACGGCCTTGACGGCCTCGATCACGTCGGCAACCGACGGGAGGGCGAGCTTTTCGAGATTGGCGGCATAGGGCATGGGCACGTCCTTGCCGGAGACGCGGGCGGGCGGCGCGTCGAGATAGTCGAAGGCGCGCTCCACCACCCGGGCCGAAATCTCGGCGCCGACGCCGGACTGCTGCCAGCCCTCCTCCACCGTGACGATGCGGCCGGTCTTCATCACCGAGGCGATGATGGTCTCGGTATCGAGCGGGCGGAGCGACCTGAGGTCGATGACCTCGGCGTCGATGCCGAGCTTCTCGAGTTCGGCCGCCGCCTTGGTGGCGTAGGTCATGCCGATGGACCAGGCGACGATCGTCACGTCCTTGCCTGGACGGTGGATGCGGGCCTTGCCGATGGGCAGGACGAAATCGTCGAGCTTCGGCACTTCGAAGCTCTGGCCGTAGAGGATCTCGTTCTCGAGGAAGACGACCGGGTTCGGGTCGCGGATGGCGGCCTTCAGGAGGCCCTTGGCGTCGGCGGCCGTATAGGGCGCAACGACCTTGAGGCCGGGAATATGCGAGTACCAGGCCGAATAGTCCTGGCTGTGCTGGGCGGCGACGCGGGCGGCGGCGCCGTTGGGGCCGCGGAAGACGATGGGGCAGCCCATCTGGCCGCCGGACATGTAGAGGGTCTTCGCCGCCGAATTGATGATCTGGTCGATCGCCTGCATGGCGAAGTTGAAGGTCATGAACTCGACGATGGGTTTCAGGCCCGTGAAGGCCGCGCCGACGCCGATGCCGGCGAAGCCGTGTTCGGTGATCGGGGTATCGATGACCCGGCGGGCGCCGAACTCCTGCAGCAGCCCCTGCGTGATCTTGTAGGCGCCCTGGTACTCGGCGACTTCCTCGCCCATGACGAAGACGGCGTCGTCCTTGCGCATCTCCTCGGCCATGGCGTCGCGCAGGGCCTCGCGCACCGTGATGGTGACCATCTCGGTGCCGGCGGGAACGTCCGGGTCGGCAGCGACGGTCGCCTGCGGCGCGGCGGCGATGATCGCCGGGGCGGCGAGCGGGGCGGCCTCCGGGGTTGCCTGAGGTGCCTTGGCGGCCGGCGCCGGTGCGCTGCCCGATGAGGCGTCCTCGCCGTCCTGGGTCAGCACGGCGATGATCTCGTTGACCGCGACGTCCTGCGTGCCCTCGGCGACGAGGATTTTCGTGAGGATCCCCTCGTCGACCGCCTCCACCTCCATGGTGGCCTTGTCGGTCTCGATCTCGGCGATGACGTCGCCGGGCTTGACCTTGTCGCCTTCCTTCTTGGTCCACTTGGCAAGGTTGCCCTTCTCCATCGTGGGCGACAGCGCCGGCATCAGGATGTTGACAGGCATGGAAGGCTTCCGGTCAGGAGGTCAGCAATAGGGCGATGCGACGAGGGGCAGCGGGCGGATGATGGCGCCCGCCGGCGGCCTCACTTCAGGATGTCGGTCCAGAGCTCGGACGGATCCGGCTCGGGATCGTTGGTGGCGAACTCGGCGCTCTCGGCGACGATGTCGCGGACGCCGGCATCGATCTTCTTCAGCTCGTCCTCGGAGACCTTCCACGCCTTGAGCAACCGCTCGCGCACCTGCTCGATCGGATCGTGCTCGGTGCGCATCTTCTGCACCTCGTCCTTCGAGCGGTACTTGGCGGGGTCCGACATGGAATGGCCGCGATAGCGGTAGGTCTGCATCTCGAGGATGTAGGGACCCTTGCCCGCCCGGCACCATTCCATGGCGCGAAGGCCCGCCGCATAGGTCTCGCGGATGTCCATGCCGTCGACCTGTTCGCCCGGAATGTTGAACGAGAGGCCGCGGCGCGAGAAGTCGGTCTGCGCCGAGGCGCGGTTCACCGCGGTGCCCATGGCGTAGCGGTTGTTCTCGATGATGTAGATGACCGGCAGCTTCCAGAGCGCCGCCATGTTGAAGCTCTCGTAGACCTGGCCCTGGTTGGCCGCGCCGTCGCCGAAATAGGTCAGCGAGACATTGTCGTTGCCGCGATAGCGGTTGGCGAAGGCGAGGCCGGTACCGAGCGACACCTGGGCGCCGACGATGCCGTGGCCGCCATAGAAGTGCTTCTCGGCGGAGAACATGTGCATCGACCCGCCCTTGCCGCGGGAATAGCCGCCGCGCCGGCCGGTGAGTTCGGCCATGACGCCGTTGGCACTCATGCCGGTGGCCAGCATGTGGCCGTGGTCGCGATAGCCGGTGATGACCTGGTCGCCGGCCTTGGACGCCATCTGCATGCCGACCACGACCGCTTCCTGGCCGATATAGAGGTGGCAGAAACCGCCGATGAGGCCCATGCCATACATCTGGCCGGCCTTCTCCTCGAAACGGCGGATGAGCAGCATCTCGCGGTAAGCGGAGAGCTCCTGCTCGCGGGTCAGGGCCGGAACCTTGGCGGTCGCGGATTTGGTGGAGGGGGCGCGGCCCGTGGCCTTGGCGGCGGCCGGCGGACGCGCCGCCTTGGCCGGACCATCCGATGTCTTGCTCGCCGCCTTCACGGCAGCGGGCGCGGCCTTGGTCCGGGTTGCAGCCATCGGTGTCCCCTTCGCATTGAGTGCTGTCTCAACATGTAGCGTCTGACCCCGTCCCTGGGAAGGGCAGCGTACCGCTCATTGTGCAATGCACAAACCATTGGCATTGCAACGCAATCAGGGGCTTAACTGGAAAGTGGTTCAGAAATGAGCGTCAACCGATTTTCGGTTCACGACGCGCGGAACGCTCAGCGCCGGCCCATGATCAGCACGAGATCGCGGGGGTCGACGAAATTCAGGATCTCGCGCGCCCTCTCGTCCAGCATGTCGGGATCGATGGCTTCGGCGCGCAGCAGGGAGACGCGGCGGGCAACCTCGGCCTTCTCCTTGCGCAGGGTCGCGAGCTGGCCGCTGAGGTCGTCGATCTGGACGATGAACTGCTGCTTGGCGTGGATGCCGCGCTCGCCGTGATAGGCGTGGAAGCCGAAATAGGCGATCAGCGCGGCGGCGGCCGCATAGAGCCCCATCGCCTGGAGAATCCGCTGACGTCTCGTGCGCACGACCATGGAGGCATCATGCCCGATCGGCGGTTTCGGGAGCGTTAACGCTTGCTGAAGGGCGGGCCTTGCCGGTGCCGGCCGCGGCGGCGATGAGCAGTCCGAAGACGATGCCGGCGACGCCAAGGGCGGCGAGCGGTGTCGGGATCTCGCCAAGGGCGGGAATGCCGATGAGCGTGCCGAGGACGGGAATCATCGGCGGGAAGCGGGCGGCGACGGCGACGCCGAGGGTGCGGGTGCCATAGGTCCAGAGAAGAAGGCCGAGGGCGATATTGAGGACGCCCTGGTTGATGCCGTGGAAGAGCAGGATCGGCCAGGTCACGGCGTCGAGGCTCGGCTCGAGGAAGCCGACATAGAGGGGCAGGAAGGCGAGAGCCGAGAGGGTCGAGACGATGGAGGCGCCGACCACCGACGGCACCTGCCAGCGGCCGCAGAGCCAGGTGAAGATGCCCCAGCCGACGCCGCAGACCACGAAGATCAGGTCGCCGAGCACGGTCAACGGGCCTTCCTGCCCGGAGGAGCCGGCAATGGCGATGGCGGCGAGGCCCGACAGGACGATGGCGAAGCCGATCATGGCGCCGAAGGGCACGCGCGCCCGCATGCCGATATAGGCGAGCGTCGTCGCCGTCACTGCCACCATCCCGGGCTGGATGGCGGAGGCATGGGCCGCCGGCGCATAGTTGAGCCCGATATTGGAGAGCACGGTGAGCGGCACGCCGCCGGTGAGCGCCAGGGCCAGGCCCTTGCCCCAGCCGAGGCCGGCGCAGTCGAGGATCCCGGCCCGGACGAAGAAGGGCGCCATCACCGCCGCGGCGAAGATGAAGCGGAGCGCCGCCATGTCATAGGCGGAGAGGCCGGACTGCAGACCCCAGCGCACCGAGACGAACTGCCCGCCATAGATGGAGACCGCAGCGAACATGGCAAAGAGGGCGAGGCGGCGGGGAGCGATCACGGGCACGGAACACCCTGTCGCCATCGTCCACCGCATCGCAATGGTCGCTTGTGCATCGCAACCATGTGTGCCTGCGCGAGCGCAAGGCAGCCTCCTTCCGGCGCATGACGCAACACGGCATCCGCGATTGCGCCAACGCCTGGAAATATCGGCAGGCGACCCTGGCCCCATCGCGCCGTCAGGCGCAGCCGCGCCCAGGAGCCGACCATGCCCCGATCCACGTCGCCTCTCGCCCTGTGGGCGATGGTCGCGATCCTCGCCGCGGCCGGTTATTCCACCAGTGCGCAGGCGCAGAAGCGCCCACCGCGATCCGACATGGCGGCCACGACGCTGGCGCGAATCCAGCCCGACCAGATGGCGGCGGTGCTGCGCGATCGTGGCAATCCGGCGGAGGTCATCAGGGAGAACAACCGGACGCGCGTCCGAACGGAGATCGGCAACCGCCGCACCTCGGTCCACTTCTATGCCTGCACCGACGAGGGCTGCCAGTCGATCCAGTACCGGACCGTGTTCCGACGCCACGAGCGGTTCACCCTCGCCTTCGTCAATGCCTGGAACCTGGAGAAGCGCTTCGCCAAGGCCTATCTCGACAGCGACGGCGAACTCGTCCTCGAATGGGATGTCGACTTTGACGGCGGCGTGACCGTCGGCTTCGTGTCCGAATCCGTCGCGACCTTCCAGACCATGCTGACCGCCTTCGACCGGTTCACACCGCGCAACGACGCGCCGGCTGCCCCCGAGCCCGGCATTGGGGGACGGTCGCTGACGCCCGGCATGCCCGGCGGCGGGCGTTCAACGACGCCCGGCCTGGCGCCCGCTGTCCCCGGGCAGCCCCAGCCGAGCGGCAAGGGGTCGACGGGCGACGTGCCGGGCGAGCGCCGGACCTGAGCGCCTGGAACGACAACGGCGGGCACAGGGCCCGCCGTCCATGACCCACCCGACCCGCCGGGCCTCGGCCGAAGGTTCAGGCCTTGACCTTGAGGGCGCCGCGGCCGGCATAGCGCGCCTGGGGACCGAGCTCCTCCTCGATGCGGATGAGCTGGTTGTACTTGGCGGTACGGTCGGAGCGCGCCAGCGACCCGGTCTTGATCTGTCCGCAATTGGTGGCCACCGCGAGATCGGCAATCGTCGAGTCCTCGGTCTCGCCGGAGCGGTGCGACATGACAGCGGTGTAGGCGGCATTGTGCGCCATGGAAACGGCGGCGAGAGTCTCGGTCAGCGTGCCGATCTGGTTGACCTTGACCAGGATCGAGTTGCCGAGGCCCTTGTCGATGCCCATCGACAGACGCTTGGTATTGGTGACGAAGAGGTCGTCGCCGACCAGCTGGCATTTGCCGCCGACGAGGTCGGTGAGGATCTTCCAGCCGTCGAGATCGTCCTCCGACATGCCGTCCTCGATGGAGAGGATCGGATAGTCGGCGACGAGCTTGGCGAGATATTTGGCCTGGGCCTTGGGGTCGCGGGTCTTGCGCTCGCCCTCGTAGACATAGGCGCCATTCTTGAAGAACTCGGTGGCGGCGCAGTCGAGGGCGATGACGATGTCGTCGCCGGCCTTGTAGCCGGCCTTGTCGATGGCGGTCATGACGAAGTCGAGGGCCGCCTGGGCCGATTTCAGGTTGGGGGCGAAGCCGCCCTCGTCGCCGACATTGGTGTTGTGGCCGTCGGCCTTGAGAGCCGCCTTCAGCGTGTGGAAGACCTCGGAGCCCATGCGCACGGCCTCGGCGAAGGTCTTGGCCCCCACCGGCATGATCATGAATTCCTGGAAGTCGATGGGATTGTCGGCATGGGCGCCGCCGTTGACGATGTTCATCATCGGCACGGGCAGGACATGGGAGAAGGCGCCGCCGACATATTTGTAGAGCGGCAGCTCGCGCGAGATGGCTGCCGCCTTGGCGGTGGCGAGCGAGACGCCGAGGATCGCGTTGGCGCCGAGCCGCGACTTGTTCTCGGTGCCGTCGAGGGCGATCATGGTCTGGTCGATCTGCACCTGGTTGGTGGCGTCGAGGCCGGAGAGTGCGTCGAAGAGCTCGCCGTTGACGGCGTCGATCGCCTTGGTCACGCCCTTGCCGAGATAGCGCTTCTTGTCGCCGTCGCGCAGTTCGACCGCCTCGTGCGCGCCCGTGGAGGCGCCCGAGGGCACCGCCGCCCGCCCCTTCGCGCCGTCGTCGAGCAGCACGTCGACTTCCACCGTCGGATTGCCGCGGCTGTCGAGGATTTCGCGGGCGATGATGTCGACGATGGCAGTCATGGCGGCCTCTCCGGCAAGCAGCGGTGGGAATGCCGGCCTTCTACAGCATGGGGCGTCCGGTTCAAGCGGCGAGGCAGGAGATGTCTGCTTGCAAGGCGGGATTTTCCATCGGGCCGATCGATCTGCTATCACCCCTGCCGACCCCCCGAGGCCCGCAGATCGCAGGGCCCAACAGGACGACGACCATGGCCGATCTGATGCTGGGCAAGACCGTCGCGATGCCCGCCTCCCCCGAGTCCGCGACCCTCGACAGGGTGCCCAACCCGCATCCCGACACCAATTATGTGGCGCGCTTCGTCGCGCCGGAATTCACCTCGCTCTGCCCTGTGACCGGGCAGCCCGACTTCGCCCATCTTGTCATCGACTATGTCCCCGGCGACTGGCTGGTGGAGTCGAAGTCCCTGAAGCTTTACCTTTCGGCGTTCCGCAACCACGGCGCCTTTCACGAGGATTGCACCGTGGCGATCGGCAAGCGGCTGCGCGACCTGCTCGCGCCGCGCTGGCTGCGCATCGGCGGCTACTGGTACCCGCGCGGCGGCATCCCCATCGACGTGTTCTGGCAGACCGGCGCGCCGCTGGAGGGTGTCTGGCTGCCCGACCAGGGCGTGGCGCCCTATCGCGGCCGGGGTTGAGCGACGCCACGGAAGCTGGCCCGGATGCCTAGAGCTCACGCTAGGGAATTGACTTTTCAGCACGATTTTCGCCGCTCGGGGGCTCGATACAACCCCTGATCCGATGGACGTCGACGGGTCGAATCAGCGAAAGCTGGTGCGCCATGCTGAAGGCGAAACGCGACCAGGATGCTCCCGATCTTCCGGTGAGGCTCGACGGGCTGACCGACGACCCGCCGCCCCCCAGCTATGCCCGCCTGCTGACATGGGCGGGGGTCGCTCTGATCGCCGTATCCGCCGCGCTCCTCGCGGCTCGGACCGAAACGGGCAGCGAGCGCTTCGCAAGGTTTGCCATGCCGGTCACGCCCGTCCAGCCGACCCGAACGGAACCGCCACGGACTGCACCGTCCGATCCGCTGCTCGTCTATGAAACACGCCGGCTTGCCGACCAGATCCGCGTTCTCGCGGCCGAACGCGAGAGCCTGATGGACCGGCTCGCCACCGTCGAGCGCACGGTCGGCGACGTGACAGCCTCCATCCCGCGCGACGTGACCGCCTCCATTCCCCGCGGCGAGGTGACGGGCGCGCCGCGCCCCGCGGTACGTGTCGTTGCCCCGACGGCGCCAACCGTCCAGCCGGCGACGGCATCGGCTCCCGCCACGCCGCCGACCACCGTATCGGCAGTCCCGCCGACCGCGCCGGTTCCGGTTCCCTCGCCGCTGACGCCGGTGATGCAGCCGGCTGCACCGCCCGGCACGACACCCGCCGTGACCACGCCCCCGGAAGCCCAGGACTCGACAGCGATCCGGACGGAGTTCGGTGTGGATCTCGCCGGCGACCCCTCGATCGACGGGCTGCGCAGTCGCTGGCAGCAGTTGCGCGCCCAGCACGGGCCGATGCTGGAGGGCCTCAGGCCTGTCGTCGCCATCCAGGAAGGCGGTGGCACCGGCGGCCTCGAATTGCGGCTGGTGGCAGGCCCCCTGTCCAATGCCAATGCGGCGGCGCGACTCTGCGCGACCCTCTCCCTCGCAGGGGTGAATTGCAAACCGACGGTTTTCGACGGACAAAGACTGGCTCTGCGCTAGTGGGCGCAAGCGGCAGCCCGGCGGGCAGCCTCATCGCATCGATAACCGAAGAGCGGACAGCGGCCCGGCCGTGCAAGTCTGCCGTCAGGGAGGAATTCGCATGGCATCCAGGCCTTTCGCTTGGGAGAAGTCTTATCCCGCCGGCGTCCGATGGGACACGCCGATCAAGATCACGACCCTCGGGGCGTTGGTCGACGCGGCGACGGAGACCTTCGCCGACCGCGCCGCCTTCGAATTCCGCGACAGGGTCATCACCTACCGCGACCTCGGTAACCGCCTGCGCGCCTTCGGGGCGGCCCTGCTCGGCGCCGGACTGGGGGCCGGCGATACGGTGGCGCTCTACCTGCCGAACATTCCGACCCATCCGATCAGCTTCTTCGGCGCGGCCAAGGCCGGGATCCGGCTGGTCCACCTCTCGCCGCTCGATGCCGAGCGCGTCCTCGCCTACAAGCTGAAGGATGCCGGCGCACGGACCCTGGTCACGTCCAACATCGCGCCGCTCTTCGGCATGGCGCTGAAGCTGCACGAGCAAGGCCTCATCGATCGGCTCATCGTCGCCGAGGACGCCGACTTCGGCGTGTCTGGTCTCGCCACCCTGCCGATTCCCGACAAGAAGGGCATCGTTTCCTTCGCCGATTTCGTCGCCGGCGCCACACCGCCGGTCGCCTGGCCGCAGGTCGAACCCGAGGACGTGGCGCTGCTCCAGTATACCGGCGGTACGACCGGCATGCCCAAGGGCGCCATGCTGAGCCACAAGAACATCACGGCGGCCGTCTCCATCTATGACGCCTGGCAGCCCGCCCTGCCCTCAGGCGACCCCGCCAAGGACAAGATCATCCTGGTCCTGCCGCTGTTCCACATCTATGCGCTGACCAGCGTCATGCTCCGCCAGATCACCCGGGGCTCCTGCATGCTGCTGCGCATGCGCTTCGACCCCGACCAGACCTTCGACGATTTCGAGTTGCGGCGGGCGACGATCTTTCCCGGCGTGCCGACCATGTGGATCGCGCTGGTCAACCATCCGCGTTTCGCGACCGCCGACCTATCCTCGCTGATCTATGCCGCATCCGGCGGCGCCCCGCTGCCAGTCGAAATCGCGCGGCGGTTCGAGGAGCGCGCGGGTTTCCGCCTGACCGGCGGCTGGGGCATGACGGAGACCTCACCCTCCGGGACCAACGTGCCGAATTTCGGGGTGCCGAAGCCCGGCACGATCGGGTTGCCGTTGCCTGGCCTGGAGATGGACATCTGCGCCCTCGACGACCCGCACAAGGTGCTGGCGCCCGGCGAGATCGGCGAGATCCGGATCCGGGGGCCGAACGTCACGCGCGGCTACTGGAACCGGCCGGAAGAGAGCGCCGCCTCCTATGCGGACGGATGGTTCCTCACCGGCGACATCGGCTACATGGACGAGGACGGCTTCTTCTTCATCGTCGACCGCAAGAAGGACATGATCATCTCCGGGGGCTTCAACGTCTATCCGCAGATGATCGAGCAGGCCGTCTACGAACATCCGGCCGTGGCGGAGGTGATCGTCCTCGGTGTTCCCGATCCCTACAGGGGCGAGGCCGCCAAGGCTTTCGTCACCCTGCGGGACGGGGCCAAACCCTTCTCGCTGGAGGACCTGCAAGCCTTTCTCAAGGACAAGGTCGGACGCCACGAGATGCCGCAGGCGCTGGAATTCCGTGACACCTTGCCCAAGACCGCTGTCGGCAAGCTGTCCCGGGCCGAATTGCGCAGCGAGATCCGCGCGGCGGGCTGACCGGATACCGATGACCGGCCCTCGTGACGGCCACGCCGTTTCGCGACTCCCCCATGCCGGGGCTGCGCTTGCCCGTTTCGACCTTCCGTGCTGACTGTGTGGCGCGGAGCGAGACGCTCTGCCGGAGCGATTTTCCATGGCGACACCGAGCGAGGCCAGACGGGCCTATTGGCTGCTGCTCGCCATGCCGCTGTTCTTTTCCTCCAATCTTGTCATCGCCCGCGCCATGGGCGACGCCGTGCCGCCCTTCACCCTCGCGCTGCTGCGCTGGGGTGTGGCCGTCCTTATCCTGCTGCCCTTCACCATTGACGGGCTTCGCCAGAATGCCGCGACCCTGGCCCTGCACTGGCGACGAATCGTGCTGCTCGGCGTTCTCGGCATGTGGATCTGCGGCGCCGGCGTCTACTGGGCGCTGGGCCTGACCACGGCGACGAACGGAACGCTGATCTACACCACCTCCCCGGTTCTCGTGCTCCTCATCGAACGTTTCGTCCACCGCAAGCCTCTGTCATGGCTGCGCCTCGCCGGAGTGCTCGTTGCCGTGGCCGGTGTCACCGTCATCGTGCTCAAGGGTGATCCCTCCGCCATCGCCCGGCTGGACTTCAATCTCGGCGATCTCGGCATCGCCGCCGCGGCCTTCGCCTGGGCGGTCTATTCGCTGGTGCTGCGGAACGACGGGTTGGCGACCTTGCCGACCATGCCGCTTTTCACCGCCATCGCGATCGCCGGTGTCGTCACCCTGGCGCCGTTCTCGGCTGCCGAACTCGCATTGGTCGGCGGCTCGCCGCGAACGGCATGGCTCTGGGCCGGTGTCTTCGGGCTCGCCCTTTTTTCGGCCGTGGGGGCCTTCTCCCTCTACCAGTACGGGGTCAAAATGGTCGGGCCGGCGGTGACCTCATGCTTCCTTTACCTGCTGCCGCTCTATGGCGTCGGGCTGTCGGTGCTCTTCCTCGGTGAAGCGTTCCAGCCACATCATCTCGTCGGCATGGCCCTTGTCCTCGGTGGACTGGTGGCCGCCACCATACCGCAGGACCTCGTCGCGGGGGCGCTTCAGAGCTTCAGACGCAAATTTGTCGTGCCTGAGGGCGGTCCTCCCCCCTCGTCAACGCCCTAATTTGGGCTATAAGGCCGGTCACTGTCCGGCCTACTTTCGAAGCTCCATCCGTCCGGAACGCCCTCCGATCATCGATAACATGCCGAGCCGCCGCGCCCTCCTTGCATCCCTTCTGGCCGCGCCGGCAGCTTTGACGCTGACCCGCCGCGCGGATGCCCAGGCGTCGCCTCTGCAGGCGTCCCTCGCCGCCGTGTCGGACGGCCAGCCGATCTCGCGTGAAGCGCTGCTGGCCTATGCCCGCGAGGTGTCACGTGTGCCGCACCAGCAGCCCCGCAACGAGGTGCCGCGCGCGCTGACCCAGCTCAATCTCGACCAGTATCGCCAGATCCGCATGAAACCGGAGCAGCGGATCTGGGCGGGAGAGAACCGCGGCTTCACCCTCGACCTTCTGCCCACCGGCAACGTCTTCACCCATCCGGTGACGATCCGCACGGTCGACGGCGGCATCATTCGCGACAACCGCTTTGCCGGCGACCAATATCATTTCGGCCAGGTCCCGCCGCTGCCTGCCGAAGCGGTGGTGCCCTATTCGGGTTTCCGCGCCTTCACCGCGCTCAACGGCGACACGCCGACGGACGAGGCGCTGGTCTTCCAGGGCGCCAGCCTGTTCCGCGCCCTCGCCAAGGGCCAGGTCTTCGGCATCATGGCGCGGGCCCTGACGCTCAACGTCGCCGAAGCGCAGGGCGAGGAATACTCGGCGTTCCGCCATTTCTGGATCGAACGGCCAGGGCCGGGGGCTGCGAGCATCGTCGTCCATGCCCTGCTCGATTCGGACAGCGTGACCGGCCTCTACCGCTTCTCGGTGCGGCCGGGGGATGCGACGGTCTGCGACGTCGAGGTGACGCTATTCCCGCGCGTCGACCTGCAGCATGTGGGCATCGCGCCGATGACCGCCAACTTCCTGTTCGCTCCGAACGACCGGACGAATGTCGACGACGTGCGCGGCGGCGTGCACGAGGCCCAGGGACTGCAGATCTGGAACGGCAATGGCGAGTGGATCTGGCGGCCGGTGGCCAATCCGGAAACGCTGCAGGTCTCCGCCTTCGTCGACCAGAATCCGCGCGGCTTCGGCCTGCTGCAGCGCGATCGTCGTTTCGAGGCCTTCAACGACCTCGACGCCCGATTCGAGCGGCGCCCCAGCGTCTGGATCGAGCCGCTCGGCGAATGGGGCCAGGGTCAGGTCCAGCTCGTCGAAATTCCGGTCAACGACGAGATGAACCGCAACATCCTGGCCTATTGGCGTCCGCGCACGCCGCTGGCCCGCGGCGCGGAGCATTTCTTCACCTATCGGATGCACTGGTGCTGGTCGCCGCCGGAACGACCGCCCTTCGCGGTCGTCACGTCGAGCCGCACCGGTCGGGCCCAGGGCGGCGGGCGGCGCCGCCGTTTCCTCGTCGACTTCTCCGCCGAGGAATTCGCCGATCCGGCCAGGGCGAACGGATTGCGGGTCAATCTCACCCACCAGCGCGGCCGTGTCGGCGCGATCGACGGCCGGCTCGTGCCGGAGCTCAGGCTTTACCGGGTCAGCTTCGACCTCGACCCGGAGACCAGCAACCAGGTGGAACTCAGGCTCGTGCTGGAG
>JAIEPJ010000095.1 GCA_019749835.1 Phreatobacter sp.
GTCATGAAGCGCTTGCGGGCCGTCGCCAGCGCCCGCACCTGGCCGGTGCGCAGCGTCTCCTCGACGGCTTCCGCCACCCGTGTCGCCGAGGCCATCGCGTAGTAGATGCCCTCGCCGGAGGCTGGCGCCACCACACCCGCGGCATCGCCGGTGACGATGACGTCGCGCCCGTTGTCCCAGCGCTTGAGCGGCTTCAGGGGGATAGGTGCCCCCTCGCGGCGGATGGTCTCCAGCTGGTCCAGCCCGGTCCTTTTGCGGAAGGCGGCGACCGATTCCCGCAGTCCGAAGCCCTTGTGATAGGTGCCGGTTCCGATGCTCGCGGTCTTGCCGTGCGGAAAGACCCAGCTGTAGAAGTCGGGCGAATAGCGGCCGTCATAATGGACGTCGCAGCGGCGGGGGTCGAAGGTGATGTCGGAGGCGTCCGGCGCCTTGACGATCTCGTGGTAGGCGAAGACGCAGGGCATCCTGTCGCCACCGGCGATTTCCTGGCGGGCGACGAGGGAATTGGCGCCGTCGGCGCCGATGACGAGGCGGGCCGAGACGCAATCGTCGACGATGTCGCCACCCGCTTCCGAGCCGCTGCGGAAATGCACGATCGCATGGGCGCCGGCATCGCGCGAAATCCGCAGGAAGCGACCGTTCTGCCGCTCGGCGCCTGCGGCCTCGGCGCGCTCGCGCAGGAACTCGTCGAAGACCTCGCGGTCGACCATCGCGACGTAGCCGCCGTCGATGTGCATGTCGACGTGCTTGGCGGATGGGGCAACGATCCGGGCGCAATTGATCCGCGCGCAAATGATCTCCTCGGGAATGGCGTAGTCGCGGACCAGCCGCGGAGGAATGGCGCCGCCGCAGGGCTTTATCCGCCCGGCGCGGTCGAGCAGCAGGACGGAGCGACCGCGCGCGGCGAGATCGGCGGCAGCCGTCGCCCCGGCGGGGCCGCCGCCGACGACGACGACATCATAGTGACGGCGCGTTTCCATGGTTCTAGCCCACTCCAAGTGCGAGTTGAGATCCGGACTGCGTTTCCTGCGGTGCCGTGGGCGCGGCCGACATCGCGACGATGCGGAAGGCGAGGGCCGCGGCGATGAGGAAGAGCAGGCTCTCCACGGCGAAGACGCTGCCATAGGCGAGAAGGCTGGACCCGGTGATGGCCCGCAACGCGTCGACGGCGACGGTTCCCAGGAATCCGCCGATCCCGAAGGCGATGGCCTGCGAGGCGCCCCAGATGCCCATCCGTGTCCCCTCGCGCCGCTCGGCGCCTGCGCCGGCGAGGGTCATCATCGTGGCGATGGCCGCGCCGGCATAGACGCCGTTGGCATAGCCGAGCAGGACGATGTTGAGGCGCAGCGGCCAGTCAGTCGCCAGCCAGCCGCCGACGGCGAGGCCGCCGAGGGTCAGGGCCGACATCAGGCAGCCGACGATGGTCCAGAGCTTGGGCGAGCCCGGGCCGTCATGGCGCAGGAAGGTGCCAGCCAGCGCAACCGTCACCATGCCGGCGAGAACGCCGCCGTTCTGCAGGCCCGACAACGTGGTCGTGGCGCCCGGCGTCAGGCCGAAGACGATACCGGCATAGGGCTCGAGGATGAGGTCCTGGCCGGAGAAGGCCAGCATCGAGACGAAGATGAAGATGGTGAAGAGCCGGGCCTTGGGTTCGGCCCAGACCTGCGCCAGCGCGACTGGAAAGCCGCAGCCGTATTTGGTCTCGGCGGGCACCTGCGGCGCCTCGCCGGGTCCCTCGATTCCGGTCACCGCGACGACGGCGAGGACAAGGGCGATGACACTGACGGCAGTCGACACGAGGACGAGCCGGTCGAGCGAGAAGGGATCGAGGAAGGCCCCGGCGCCGATCGCGGTGATGGCGAAACCGGCGATCATCATGATCCAGACGATGGTGGCTGCTGCCGGTCGTCGCTGTGGAGCGGCGCGCTTGGCCAGCATCGCCAGCAGCGAGGTGCCAGCGGCACCAGCTCCGGCGCCGATCAGGGTGAAGGCGATGATGGCGAGGGCGAGACCGGCGGCCCAGGAGGAGGCCATGACTGCGGTGGCGACGGCAGCCAGGCTCCCGCCGATGGCCAGGACCGCCATGCCGCCGATGATCCAGGGGGTCATGCGCCGGCCCTGGTCGGCGCCGTAGCCGAAGCGCGGCCTGAGGATCTGCAGGCAATAATGCCAGGCGACCAGAGCGCCCGGGAGCATGGCGGGGAGCGCCAGCTCGACCACCATGACGCGGTTCACCGTCGACGTCGTCAGCACCACAATGCCGCCGAGGGCCGTCTGGACGAGGCCGAGGCGGATGATCTGGAACCAGGTCAAAGGGGTCGGATGCATCATGGCCTCCCGCTGGACGAGGGGCGCTGCCGGCCTCCGGCAGGCCAGGTGGGAATGATGCCTTGGCGGTGCCCCGGGGGATGGCAAGCGAGGCGTGTCGGGATGAAGCGCGGTGTGAGGCCTTGAGCGCGGCCGCGCATGGTGCGGGGGCGTGTTCGCACGCGTCGCGCCGAGACGCCGAGACGCGTGGCGCTGGCCGACACGACAACGCCGGATGCCGCCATCAGCAAGGTCGGGACATGGCCGTCGACGGGCACGAGGCCGACAGCGCCGATCGCCGGCCACCAGGCGATGGGCTTGGACAGGGCGAGGACGTCAGGCGCACCCGGGTTGTTCATTCCGGCAGCGTAGGATCGCCTCGCCGAAGTGTCAACTTTTCTTTACATGTAAAAGTGTCAATCCGTCTCAAGCGTCGGATCGTCCATGATCCCGAAACGACGCATCTTGAGATAGAGACTCTGGCGGCTGAGTCCGAGGAGCTCTGCCGCCGTCGCGCGGTTGTCATGGGTCATCTCGAGGGCAGCCTCGATACACAGGCGCTCGATGATGTCCGTGGTCTCGCGGACGAGTTCCTTCAGCGAGACACGCCCGACCAGTTCGGTGAACTGGTCGACCGACCGCGGCAGGAGCTGGTTCTTGCCGCTCGTTGCGGGCGCGGGACGGGCCGTTGAGCGGATGACGAAGCCGTAGCAGGGGAAATCCGAGGTCTCGACCAGAACCGCCGAGACTTCCACGGTCTCCGTGACGCCGAAAGCCCCGCGCATGATGGTCGAGAAGTTGCGCACCGACCCGAAGTCGCGCAGCGTCGAGGTCAGCGTCGGAAAGTCGATGCCCATGCGACCGAGCCACTCGCCCAGCTGATGTCCGCGGGCCTGGTCGATCGTGGCGAGCTGGACCAGTTCGAGGAAGGCCGGATTGGCCTCCACCACATTGCCTTCGAGGTCTGTCACCACGAAGCCGTCGGGCAGCTTCTCGATCAGGTCGAGATAGCGCGTCGAACCGGAAGACTGCGTCCTGGCGCCGGCATCTTCGATCGGGATCAGGCGCAGCAGAACGAGGGTTGTGCCCTCGTTGCGGAACAGCGATGCGGTCGCGTCGAAATGGCGCCCATTGGCGGCGCTTGCGACGCGTACGGTCACGGCGGTCTGTCCGCCTGCCGAACGTGACAGCAGCGCCTCGATGTCGCTCCCGCCCTTGTCGTCGAACAATTGGCCGAGGTTGCGGCCGACGAGACGACCGGAGGAGGGCACAAGCGCTTCCAGCGCCGCCGGATTGGCCTCGACCACCTTCCGCGAGGCGATCTCGGCGATCAGGATCGGCTCGCTCGTCATCTGGAAAAGGGCACGGTAGCGGGTCTCGGCGGCCCGCAGGCGAACATAGTCGCGTTCCATCGCCTGCTGCGCCTTGACCAGTTGCTGCTGCAGGCCGGACAGGGCGCTGAGGTCACGGCCGACGATCAGGACATTGCCCGGGGACTTGCCCTTGGCGGCCGAGTAGCGAATGGGGATGGTCGCCTGGGGATCGGCGCCCTTGTGATTGATCTCGCGCAGCGCCGATGCGGCCCCCTTGGTGGCTTCGCTCAGCAGGGCAGCGGCCTTGTGTCGGCTGTCCGGGGCGATGGTGTCGATCCAGGGCTGGCCCATCCAGGACTTTGCGTCACCCGCGATCGCCGTATCCGTGCTGGTCTTCAGATCGCGAACGATCCCGTCACCGTCGACGACGAGGACGATGTCAGCCACGATCGACGCGATAGCCATCGCCGTCTTTCCATCAAGACCGACCAATGCGTTGGGATCAGGCGTTGACATGAGAAGCTTCGCTGTTGGTCGCGCGCTTCGGGAAAGCGGGCGTCAAGGTCACGGGTCAGTTGCCTGCGTGGGACCTCGGGGCCAATCCCACCAGACCCTCGGCGATCTTCACGGCTTCCCGACCGTCCGATGCAGAGGCGTTGGCGCCAACTAAGGCGTAGCGATCAGGATCGCCGTTGAAAGTAGCCCCTCCCACGAGAACGCCGATCGATCGATTCCGTGACCTGCGACGCATCTGGCTTATGGCTGATGTCAACTTTTCTATCAAGTCGTCGTTGCTCAGCGATATACCCACAAGGTCGAACCACTCGGACGAAAGCCGGTCGATCACCTGCGTCATCCGGGTCGGGGTCAAGAGCGTCACCCGCCAGCCCGCCTCGGTGAAGAGTTGCGCGACCAGGGTGATGCCGAACGCGTGCTGTTCGTTGGGATAGGCCGTCAGCAGCACGTGACGGTCGGGCTCGTCGCGCAGGTCCTGCATCTGCGGTGGCGGCGCCACCGCACGCATGATGTTCTGCAGGCGCACGAGGCCCATCGTCACGTCCGCGAAGCTGCAGCGGTCCAGCAGCCACATGTCGCCGAGACGACGGGCGGCCGGTGCGAGCAGACCCAGGAAGATGTCGGGGCTCTTGAGGCCCCTCTCGCGCAAGGCCTGGATCTGCGCCAACGCAACGTGGATGTCATGAAACATGACGGTGCTGACGAAGTCGTCCACCTCCGTCGGGGCGATCGTGTCCGGCGGCGTTTGTTCGGCGCCGTCCTTGCCCCGGGTCGCCATCAGCAGGCGTGGCACGACCTCGTACTGGATCGTCTTGGCGATCGTGACGAGCAGCCTGTCGTCGACGACGACCTGACCGTTGCCGGCTTTCGCGCGGGCCTCGCCAGGCGCTGAAGCACCGGGGCCCGAGCCCGACGACCAGCCGTTCTGGCGGTCGTCATACCTTATGTCCGTCATGGGCCTCTCCCCCCACTCGGACCGGTTCATCCACGATAGGACGTCCGGGCCTTTCTTTTATCGCAGGCGACTTGAAGGCGTGTCGGGCACCTCATGCATGCACGTTTCGCGGTGATACGACGGGCCACCACGCATGGATCTGCCAACCAGATTAGCCGAATTGGTTGATGCCGCAACACGCAAGGTGTCCGCATTGATTGACACTCTAGTCGTAAAAGAGCCTTGACGTAAACTTTTTTTTACACTCACATTGGTTCGTCGCGGCTCGCTCCCTCGGGGCTCGGCGCGACCCAGTCCTGGTTCGGCGGAGGCCCAATGTCCGGTCGTGCAGCGAAGAAGGCCCCGGCGGAACCGCTCTACACGCCCGATCAGCGCCGTCGTCGGGACGAGACGCGGTGGACTCTCGTCCAGGGTCTGCTCGCACCGGTCCAATTCGCCATCTTCATCGTCAGCCTCTATCTCGTCCTGCGCTATCTGCAGACCGGCGAGGGCTACGAGGCGGCCACGGTCTCCGTCGTCGCCAAGACCCTCGCCCTTTACACGATCATGGTCACCGGCTCGCTCTGGGAACATGCGGTCTTCGGGCGCTACCTCTTCGCTCCGGCCTTCTACTGGGAGGACGTCGTGAGCATGGCGGTGATCGTGCTCCACACGGTCTATCTCGCCAGCCTTGTCGTTGCGGGGGTCTCGCCGCAGACCCAGATGGCCATCGCGCTCGCCGCCTACGTTATCTACGTCGTCAACGCCGCCCAATACATCTTCAAGCTCCGGCGCGCCCGCCTCGAGGTTGCCGCCACCATGGCGGGGCAGCCGTCATGACCGTCCACACCCTCATCCCGCCCCGCCCCACCACCGCCTCCGGTTGCGGCGACGATGCCGTCCTGCGGGAGCGCGGCCAGCGCGAGGTTTTCTGCGGCCTGACCAGCATCGTCTGGCTCCATCGCAAGATGCAGGACGCCTTCTTCCTGGTCGTCGGTTCGCGCACCTGCGCCCATCTCATCCAGTCGGCCGCCGGCGTGATGATCTTCGCCGAACCGCGCTTCGCCACGGCGATCATGGAAGAGCGCGATCTCGCCGGCCTCACCGACGCCAATGACGAACTCGACCGCGTCGTCGGACGGCTGATCGCGCGCCGCCCCGACATCCGGCTGCTGTTCCTCGTCGGCTCCTGCCCCTCCGAGGTCATCAAGCTCGACCTGCATCGTGCGGCGCAGCGGCTCGACAAGAGCTTCGCCCCTCGCGTCCGCGTCCTGAACTATTCCGGCAGCGGCATTGAGACGACCTTCACCGAAGGCGAGGATGCCGCTCTCGCGGCCCTCGTCCCCCACATGCCGGCCGCGCCGCGCGATGCGGCGCCGTCCCTGCTGGTGGCCGGAACCCTCGCCGACGTTGTCGAGGACCAGTTCCGTCGCCTCTTCGCCGATCTCGGTATCGCCGATGTCGGCTTTCTTCCCGCGCAGCGCCTGGCCGATCTTCCGTCGGTCGGGCCCGCCACGCGGGTCCTGCTCGCACAGCCGTTCCTCAGGGATACGGCCAAAGCGCTCGAGGAGCGCGGCGCGAGCCTCCTCTCGGCGCCGCTCCCCGTTGGCGCCGAGGGCACTACCCGTTGGCTTCAGGCCGCCGCGACGGCATTCCATGTCCCCCGCGAGAGGTTCCAGAACGTCACTTCTGCCGGCAATGCGCGCGCCGAGCTCGCCGTTCGCCGTCATCGAGCTGCTCTCGCGGGCAGGCGGGTCTTTCTCTTCCCCGATTCGCAGATCGAGATCCCCGTCGCCCGCTTCCTGGCGCGCGAGCTCGGGATGGAGATCGTCGAGGTCGGCACGCCCTACCTGCATCGGACCCACATGGCCGCAGAACTCGACCTGCTGCCCGCCGGGACGGCCATTTCCGAGGGCCAGGATGTCGAGCGCCAGCTCGACCGCTGCCGCCGCGCCGCCCCCGATCTCGTCGTCTGCGGCCTCGGCCTCGCCAATCCGCTGGAGGCCGAGGGCATCGCGACCAAATGGTCGATCGAACTGATCTTTACGCCGATCCAGGGCTACGAACAGGCCGGCGACCTCGCCGAACTCTTCGCGCGGCCGCTGGCCCGGCGCCAGAAGCTGGCGGTGTAGCCATGCAGCTGACCCTCTGGACCTACGAAGGACCTCCCCATGTCGGGGCCATGCGGATCGCCACCGCCATGGAAGGCCTGCACTACGTTCTCCATGCCCCGCAGGGCGACACCTATGCCGACCTGCTCTTCACGATGATCGAGCGGCGCGACCGCCGCCCGCCGGTGACCTACACCACCTTCCAGGCGCGCGATCTCGGCGGCGACACGGCCGGACTGTTCCAGGACGCTTGCCGCGCCGCCTATGAGCGGTTCAAGCCTGAGGCGATGATCGTTGGCGCTTCCTGCACGGCCGAACTGATCCAGGATGATCCCGGCGGGCTCGCCACCACGCTCGGTCTGCCGATCCCGGTCATCGCGCTGGAACTGCCCGCCTACCAGAAGAAGGAAAACTGGGGCGCGTCGGAGACCCTCTACCGCCTGGTCCGCGGCCTCGCCCGGCCCCGTTCGGCGGACCATGTCCGCGGCCCGCGGCCCAGTTGCAACATCCTCGGGCCGACCGCGCTCGGCTTCCGCCACCGCGACGATCTCCTCGAGATCCAGCGGCTGCTGGAGACGATCGGTGTCGCCGTCAACGTCGTCGCCCCGCTTGGCGCCCGTCCCTCCGACATCGCCCGCCTTGGCGACGCCGATTTCAACGTCGTGCTCTATCCCGAGATCGCCGATGCCGCCGCCCGCTATCTGGAGAAGGCCTTCGGTCAGCCGGCCGTCCGCACGGTCCCGATCGGCGTGGGCGCCACGCGGGACTTCATCGCCGAGGTGACGCGCGTCGCCGGTATCGCCCCGCTGACCGCCGAGGCCGGATCGCGTCTGCCCTGGTATTCGCGCTCGGTCGATTCGACCTATCTGACCGGCAAGCGCGTCTTCGTCTTCGGCGATGGCCCCCATGCCGTCGCCGCGGCCCGGGTGGCGACCACGGAACTCGCCTTCGACCTCGTCGGCATCGGCACCTATTCCCGCGAATTCGCCCGCGAAGTGCGCGCCGTGGCGGCCGCGCATGGCATCGAGGCGCTCATCACCGACGACTATCTGGACGTCGAGGAGCAGATCGCCGCGCTGCGTCCGGAGCTGATCCTCGGCACGCAGATGGAACGCCACATCGCCAAGCGTCTCGGCATCCCCTGCGCGGTCATCTCGTCGCCGGTGCATGTGCAGGACTTCCCGGCCCGGCATTCGCCGCAGATGGGTTTCGAAGGCGCCAATGTCCTCTTCGACACCTGGGTCCATCCCCTGATGATGGGGCTGGAAGAGCATCTCCTGCACATGTTCCGCGACGATTTCGAGTTCAACGATCGCAGCGGATCTCATCTCGGCAAGGCGCCAGCGCCGGTGGCATCCGCCGCCGCGGCGGTGGAGCCTGCCCCATCCGTGGTTCCGACGACCACCCGGTGGGACGAGGGCGCCGAACGGGAGCTTCGCAAGATCCCGTTCTTCGTCCGCGGCAAGGCGCGCCGCA
Source organism: Phreatobacter sp. (assembly GCA_019749835.1). Lineage (GTDB taxonomy): Bacteria > Pseudomonadota > Alphaproteobacteria > Rhizobiales > Phreatobacteraceae > Phreatobacter. The sequence goes on from JAIEPJ010000095.1 coordinate 8,658, forward strand.
ACACCGAACGCTTCGCTCTCGAGCGCGGCATCGCAACCATCACCCTGGACACCCTCTACGATGCAAAAGCCCATTTCGGTCGCTGACGCCACGCCGCACGGTGCCATCACGGGAGGATCGGCATGACCGGCCTCGCAACCCCGATCGCCATTCGCAACCCGGTGCCGCGCCGCCCCGACGGGGAGGGCAGCGTCCAGGTCATGATGGATGCCGCCATGGATGTCGGCTCCGCCAAGGTCTTCGCCGTCTACGGCAAGGGCGGGATCGGCAAGTCCACCACCTCCTCCAACCTGTCGGTCGCCTTTTCCAAGATCGGCAAGCGGGTGCTGCAGATCGGCTGCGATCCGAAGCATGATTCCACCTTCACGCTGACCAAGAGCCTCATCCCCACCGTCATCGACGTGCTGGAGGGGGTGAACTTCCACAGCGAGGAGCTGCGCACCGAGGACTTCGTCTTCGAGGGCTATAACGGGGTCATGTGCGTGGAGGCCGGCGGCCCGCCGGCCGGAACCGGCTGCGGTGGCTATGTCGTCGGCCAGACTGTGAAGCTCCTCAAGGAGCATCACCTGCTCGAAGACACCGACGTCGTCATCTTCGACGTGCTCGGCGATGTCGTCTGCGGCGGCTTCGCCGCGCCGCTGCAGCATGCCGAGCGCGCCATCATCGTCGCCGCCAACGACTTCGACTCGATCTTCGCGATGAACCGCATCGTCGCGGCCATCAAGGCGAAGTCGAAGAACTACGACGTGCGGATCGCCGGCGTGATCGCCAACCGCAGTGCCGACACCGACCAGATCGAGCGCTTCAACAAGGCGGTTGGTACGTCGACCATTGCCCGCTTGCCCGATCTCGACGTCATCCGCCGCTCGCGCCTGAAGAAGTCGACCCTGTTCGAGATGGACGCGACGCCGGAGGTGCTCGCCGTCCAGGCGGAATATCTGCGCCTCGCCCAGCATCTCTGGGACGGCACCGAGCCGCTGCTCGTCAGCCCGCTCAAGGACCGCGAGATCTTCGACCTTCTGGGGTTCGACTGATGCCCACCATCACCTATCGCGACCGGCGCCACGAACTGGAGACCTATTTCGACCGCACCGCAGTCGATGCCTGGGCGCGGCTGACCTCGGATGCTCCGGTCGGCGGCATTCGTGCGGCGGTCCGGGCCGGCCGCGACACGATGCGTGAGACGCTCCTGTCCTGGCTGCCGCAGGACCTGACCGGCGCGCGCATTCTCGATGCCGGTTGCGGCACGGGCGCCCTCGCCGTCGAGGCGGCGGCGCGCGGCGCCCATGTGGTCGGGGTCGACCTGTCGGAGAAACTGGTGGGCCTCGCCCGGGAGCGCACGGCATCCTTCGCCGGGCCGGGCCGGCTCGACTTCCGTGTCGGCGACCTCCTCGATCCGGTCCTTGGCCGCTTCGATCATGTGGTGGCAATGGACTCCCTCATCCATTACCGCGCCGACGACATGGTGCGCGTCCTCGCCGCGCTGTCGCGCCAGACGACGGGCTCGATCGTCTTCACCTTCGCGCCGCGGACGCCGCTTCTCAGCCTGCTCCATGCGGTCGGCCGCCTGTTTCCGCGCAGCGACCGTGCTCCGGCGATCGAGCCGGTCGGCGACAGCGGCCTGAGTCGGCGGATCGCCGTCGATCCGACTCTGGCCGCCTGGTCCCGGGCGCGCAGCCTCAGGGTTTCGCGCAGCTTTTACATCAGCCAGGCGATGGAGCTCGTCCGCACATGATGCGCGCCAGCGGAACCGTCCTGACCCTTTGGCGGCAGATCGGCACGAAGTTCCTGCCCTTTGCCGATGCCGCCAGCGTCGATGTTCCGCTCGCCCGTCTCGTCCGCCTCTCGCTCTTCCAGATCTCCGTCGGCATGGCGACGGCGCTGCTCGTCGGCACCCTCAACCGCGTCATGATCGTCGAGCTCTCGGTTCCGGCCTCGCTGGTCGCGGTCATGGTGGCCCTGCCGCTCCTTTTCGCGCCCTTCCGCGCCGTGGTCGGCTTCCGCTCCGACAACCACGTCTCGGCGCTCGGCTGGCGCCGTGTCCCCTATATCTGGTTGGGATCGTTGCTGCAGTTCGGCGGTCTCGCCATCATGCCTTTCGCGTTGCTGGTGCTGTCCGGCGACGGCGAGGGACCGATCTGGGTCGGGCAGCTCGGCGCGGCGCTCGCCTTCCTGATGGTTGGCGCCGGCCTTCAGACCACGCAGACGGCGGGCCTCGCCCTCGCCACCGACATCACCCGCGAAGAGGCGCGCCCGCGCGTCGTGGCGCTCATGTATCTCATGCTGCTGGTCGGCATGCTGATCAGCGGCGCGGCCTTCGGCTTCCTGCTCTCAGACTTCAGCGCCGTGCGGCTGATCCAGGTGATCCAGGGCGCGGCCGTCCTCACCATCGTCCTGAACGTCATCGCCCTGTGGAAGCAGGAGCCGCGGGATCCCGGCCGCAACCGCTCCCGGTCGCAGGCACCGCGTTTCGCCGAGGCCTGGGCGGGTCTGATGGCCGAGCCGAAGGCGCGGCGCTACCTCGTTGCGGTTGCGCTCGGCACCGCCGCCTTCAACATGCAGGACATCATCCTCGAACCCTATGGCGGCGAGGTCATGGGTCTGAGCGTCGCCGCGACGACCATGCTGACGGTGCTCGTCGCCCTCGGCGCCATCGTCGCCTTCGCACTCTCGGCCCGGCTCCTGGTGCGCGGCTTCGATCCCGCCAGGCTGTCGGCTCTCGGCGTCATCTTCGGGATCTGCGCCTTCACCGCGGTCATCATGGCGGCCCCGCTGGGCTCGAGCGCTCTGTTCCGTACGGGGGCGACGCTGATCGGCTTCGGCGGCGGCCTCTTCGCGGTGGGGACCCTGACGGTCGCCATGACGCTCGATCGCCGCGGCAATAACGGCCTCGCCCTCGGCGCCTGGGGCGCGGTTCAGGCCAGCGCCGCCGGGCTCGCCATCGCCTTCGGCGGCATCCTGCGCGACGTGACGAGCGCGCTGGCGGCGAGCGGCGCCCTCGGACCTGCCCTGACCGGACCCGCGGTTGGCTACGGCGCCGTCTACCACGTCGAGCTTCTGCTGCTCTTCATCACCCTGGTCGCGCTCGGGCCTCTGGTCGGACGCAACACCCATGCCCTGCGGGCTGATGGCCCGCCCCTCTCGAATTTCGGTCTCTCGCAGTTTCCGCGATAGGCCCAGGACCCGTTCTCAAAGCCCTGGAGGCGACGATGATCACCGGAATCGAAGAAAGGGGCCTCGACCTTGCGATGCTCTGCCTGTGGGCCTTCACGATCTTCTTCATTGGCCTGATCTTCTACCTCCAGCGCGAGAGCAAGCGCGAAGGCTATCCGCTCGTCGAGGCGGCCGGCGAGCGCCCGCGCCGCATCTCCATCATCGGCTGGCCGGCACCGCCCTCGCCCAAGACCTACCATCTGAACGGCGGCGAGACGGTCACCGTCGACGGTCGGCCGGACCTCAGGCCGGTCGCGGCCAAGCCCATGGCCAAGTTCCCCGGCGCCCCGCTGGTTCCGACCGGCAATCCCATGGTCGACGGTGTCGGACCGGCCGCCTATGCCGAGCGCGCCGACGTGCCGGACAAACTCTTCTCCGGCGAGCCGCGCATTCTGCCGCTGCGCGCCGCCACCGCCTTCCACATCGCCGACCGTGATCCCGATCCGCGCGGCATGTCGGTCATCGCCGGCGACCGCGAGACGGTCGGCACCATCGTCGACGTCTGGATCGACCGGGCGGAATATGTGATCCGCTATCTTGAGGCCGAGGTTACCGTGGCCGGCGTCTCGCGCCGCGTCATGATCCCGATGGGCTTCGCAACCGTCGCCGCCCGCCGCCGCCGCGTCGAGGTCAGCGCCATCTTCGGCAAGCATTTCACCGACATTCCCGCCCTGCGCAATCCCGATCTCATCACCCTCCTCGAGGAGGACAAGATCATGGGCTATTTCGGCGGCGGCACGCTCTACGCCTCGCCCAGCCGTGCGGAGCCGCTGGTATGAGCGACGATTTCGACTTCGAGCCGATCCCGGGTTTGCCCTCTCTGCCGCCGCAGGGGGAAAGGATCCTCTGGCAGGGCCAGCCCGACTGGTGGGCCCTCGCCATCAGGGCCTTCCACATTCGCAAGGTGGGCGTCTATTTCGCCGTCCTCGTCGCCTGGCGCGGCATTGCCGCCTATGCCGAGGGCCTGACGGTTGCCATGGCGTCGCGGCACATGCTGTGGATCGCCCTGCTCGGGGCCACCTGCATGGCGGTGCTTGCACTGCTTGCCTACGCCTATGCGCGCAGCACGATCTACACGGTCACCACGCGGCGGATCGTCATCCGCTCCGGCGTCGCCTTGCCGGTGACCATCAACGTGCCCTTCAGCCAGATCGAGGCGGCCGCCGTGAAGGTTCGCACCGACGGCATTGGCGACATTCCGGTCCGCCTCACCAAGGGCAACCGCATCGCAGCCCTCGCCCTCTGGCCGAACTGGCGTCCATGGCGCTTCACCCGGCCCGAGCCGATGCTCCGTTGCATCCGGAACGCGTCTTCCGTGGCGAGTCTGCTCGCCAGCGCCCTCTCCGGTGCACCGGTCCAGCCCCATCCGCTCCTGGCGACCGATGCCCCGCAACCCTCCGGCACGGCCATGCCGACGCCGGCGGCGACCTGAGGAGACCGTCATGACCGCAGCAACCCATCCGGACTTCCGGTTCCGCACCTGGCCGATCATGGCCGCCTGGACCGTGGTTGCCTTCGCGGTCCTGGCCGCCGCCTTCGGCCGCTATGCCGGGGTCGGCACCCTGTCGCTGCCGGCCTCGCCCGCCGTGCAGTCACGGGACTTTCTGTTCACAGACACCCGGGATGGCTCGATCACAGTGCTCAACGCCACCGATCGCCAAGCCGTCCTGGTCGTTCCGCTCGGGGAGGGCGGATTCATGCGCGGGGTCATGCGCGGGCTCGCCCGTGACCGAAAGATGCGGGGGCTCGGCCCGGATCTGCCGTTCCGTCTCGAACGGCGGCAGAACGGAATGGTCATCCTCATCGACCTCGCGACCGGGCGTGAAATCGCGCTCGGGTCCTTCGGCCCAACGAACCTGGAGGCGTTCTCCCGACTCCTCCAAAACAAGGAAGGTTCATCATGAGACAAAACGGGAAAAACGGGGAAAGACAGTTCGACGTGCCCTGCACGATCGACCTGGAGAACACGCCTGAGAGCCTGCACGCCTATGTCGATATCGGAACCGTCGAAATCGGCCCCGGCGACCGCGTGCTGGTCCACAATGCGCCCTCGCAGATCGCTTTCGGCGAGAAGCGCATCATCGAGAGCACGGCGACGGTCATCCGCGCTGGTGGCTTGACGCGCATCGTCACGAAGATCGCGGCCTATTTCGAACTCACGGAACTCTATGAGGTCGGTTTCGCGCCGGCGGGAGGCGAGTCATGACACCCGAAGGCGGCACACGCGCAAGTTTTTCCACCGATATCGCCAAGGAAGACGCGCTCCTCAGCCCGCGCTTCTACACCACCGACCATGCCGCGATGGACAAGATCGACGTGTCGTCGGTCCGGGCCGAATGGGACGAGTTGCTCGCGGAAATGCGGCGCGACCCCAATCGCGGCCATTTCAAGCGGGAAGGCGGCTTCGACTTCGATCTCGAATCGTTGCCTGAGGACCTGCGCGGCGAATTCCTCGACTTCATGGTGAGTTCGCTCACCGCGGAATTCTCCGGCTGCGTGCTCTATTCCGAGATCAAGAAGCGGATCCAGAACAAGGACATCCGCGACCTCTTTACCTTCATGGCGCGTGACGAGTCGCGTCACGCCGGCTTCATCAACGAATCGCTCAAGGATTTCGGCGTCGGCGTCGATCTCGGCTTCCTGACGCGGGAGAAGAAATACACCTACTTCAAGCCGAAGTTCATCTTCTATGCGACCTACCTGTCCGAGAAGATCGGCTATGCCCGTTACATCACCATCCACCGCCTGTTCGAGCGGGACCCCGACCGGCGGTTCCATCCGATCTTCAAGTGGTTCGAGAACTGGTGCAACGACGAGTTCCGTCACGGCGAGGCCTTCGCCCTGATCATGCGGGCCAACCCGAAGCTTCTCACCGGCGGCAACCGCCTGTGGATCCGCTTCTTCCTGCTCGCCGTCTACGCGACCATGTATGTGCGCGACCACATGCGGCCGGCCTTCCACCGCCAGCTCGGAATCTCGCCGTCCGACTATGACTACAAGGTGTTCCGGATCACCTCGGAGATCTCGAAACAGGTCTTCCCCTTCACGCTCGATATCGATCATCCGGCCTTCAAGCCGGGTCTCGACCGGCTTCTCGCCATCGTCCAGGCGACGGAGGCGGCCAAGGCGCGTGGTGGCGTGGTGGGCCGGCTCCAGCGGGCCTGGCTCGGCATGCGCGGCGCCGCCACTTTCCTGCGTCTCTACACCCTGCCTGTCGTCCCCAACGAGCTGCCGGCCCAGGTGCGGCTGGCCCCGGCCTGGTAGGAGCTGACAGTGCTCGAGATCGCGCTCCCCATCCTGATCACCGTTCTCATCTGGTGGTTCAGCACGGGCGCGATCCTGTACATCGACGGCTTGCCACGCCGGACCCAATGCTGGAGTTTCGGCGTGGCAACACTTCTTCTGCTGGCCGCCCTGGCGGTCATCTGGCACACGGCCGGCGAGACCACGACGATTGCGGCCTATGCCGCCTTCATCGCCGTGATCATCGTCTGGGGTTGGAACGAACTGGCCTTCCTGACCGGCACGATCGTCGGCGCGCGCCGCGAGCCCTGTCCGCCCGGGGCGACCGGCTGGCTCCGCTTCCGCCTCGCAACAGCCGCCATCATCGATCACGAGATCGCCATCGCCCTGTCAGGCGTCGCGGTGGCGCTGCTCACCTATGATGCTCCCAATCAGGTCGCCCTGTGGACCTTCGCCGTCCTCTGGGTGATGCGCCTCAGCGCCAAGATCAACATCTTCCTCGGTGCGCCCAACATTCCCGAGGCGTTTCTGCCGGCTCATCTCAGCTATCTCGCGACCTATTTCCGCCGCCGGCCGATGAATGCGCTGCTGCCCGTCTCGGTGACCGCCGCCACGATCGTGCTGGTCCTCATGGTGGTCCGGGCTGCCGAACCCGCAGCGACGCCGTTTCAGGCGCTCGCATTGCTTCTCCCGGCCAGCATGCTGGCCCTGGCGATCCTCGAACATTGGCTGATGTTCATGCCCATCCCGTCCACCCTGCTGTGGAAATGGGGCCTCGCCTCGCACCAGCGCCAGGCCGCCGATCCGTCCGGTCGGCACGGTGCCCGGCTGCATTCCTGGGAGGCGCCGATGCTCGGCGCCGTCGACCCCGGTGCGTTGAAGGGCGTTCTCGATCAGGTCGCCATCGGCCAGTTCGGCCAGGTGATCAGTGTGAGCGGCACCAGCCGCTCGGAAGATGGCTGGATCCGGTTTCTCGTCGAGAACGGACGCACCGAATTGCGTCCGGTCGCGGCACGCCGGTTCCAGCCCGCATTCGTGACGGCCGTCGGTCGCGACTTCGACGCGGTCAAACTCGGCAAGGCATTGGCCGCATGTGCGGCATGAACCGTGGAACCACGGAAAGGGAGGACATCATGACCGAAGACCTGGGCTATGCGACCCGCGCAGACTCCCTGTCCCTCGAATCCGCTCACGGTTCCGCGCCGCCGGAGGGCTCTGTCTCCCGCTGCCCCTATGCCGGTGCGTTCGCCCGCCGCAAGACGCAGCCGATCGACCACGAGGCCTTCTTCATCGGCGAACTCGACCGGTTGCGCCTCGAAGGCCGCTACCGCGTCTTCGCCAATCTCGAGCGCCATGTCGGCAACTTCCCCCACGCCACCCATCGCGGCGCCCGGCGCCAGCGCGAGGTGACGGTCTGGTGCTCCAACGACTATCTCGGCATGGGCCAGAACCCGGCGGTCCTCCAGGCCATGCACGAGGCGCTCGACCGCTGCGGCGCGGGTGCGGGTGGCACCCGCAACATCTCGGGCACGAACCACTACCACGTGCTCCTCGAGCGTGAGCTCGCCGACCTGCATGGCAAGGAGGCGGCGCTCCTCTTCACCTCCGGCTATGTGTCCAACTGGGCGACGCTCTCCACCCTCGCCTCGCAGATCCCCGATTGCGTGGTCCTGTCGGATGCCGGCAACCACGCCTCGATGATCGAGGGCGTCCGTCATTCGCGCGCGCCCAAGAAGGTGTTCCGCCACAACGATCCGCGCGACCTGGAACGCTGCCTCTCCGAGCTGGACCCCTCGGTCCCGAAGCTCGTCGCCTTCGAATCCGTTTATTCGATGGACGGTGACATCGCGCCGATCGCCGAGATCTGCGATGTCGCCGACGCTTACGGCGCCATGACCTATCTCGACGAGGTCCATGCCGTCGGTCTCTACGGCGCCCGCGGCGGCGGCATCTCGGAGCGTGACGGCGTCAGCCACCGGCTGACCGTCATCGAGGGCACTCTCGGCAAGGCCTTCGGCGTGGTCGGCGGCTATATCGCCGCCTCGGACGCGCTCTGCGACTTCGTGCGCAGTTTCGCCTCCGGCTTCATCTTCACCACCTCCCTGCCGCCGGCGGCGGCAGCTGGCGCCACGGCGGCCATTGCCCATCTGAAGGAGAGTGGCAGCGAGCGCGCCATGCACCAGGACCGGGTGGCGGCGGTGCGCCGTCGCTTGCGCGCGGCGGGCATCCCCATCCTCGACAATCCGAGCCACATCGTGCCCGTGATGGTCGGTGATCCCGTCCGCTGCAAGGCGATGAGCGACATGTTGCTCGAGGAGTTCGGCATCTATGTGCAGCCGATCAACTACCCGACCGTGCCGCGCGGCACCGAGCGGCTGCGCATCACCCCATCGCCGCTGCACACCGACGCCGACATCGAACATCTGGTCCGTTCGCTCAAGGCGGTGATGAAGGCGACCCAGGCAGTGATGGCCTGAGCCGCTCGCCGGCCATCGGGGAGGGGGCGGCAAGCCCCCTTTCCGGTCCTCGGAAGAGAACAAAGAAAGGGGGCCCACAGGCCCCCTTT
>JAIEPJ010000074.1 GCA_019749835.1 Phreatobacter sp.
AGGAAAAGATCTTGCGCGAGGTGACGATCCCCGAGACGATCACCATCGCCGATCTCGCCAACCGCATGTCGGAGCGGGCCGTCGACATCATCCGCATGCTGATGAAGCAGGGCGCGATGCACAAGATCACCGACGTGATCGATGCCGACACTGCCCAGCTCATCGCCGAGGAACTCGGTCACACGGTCCGCCGCGTCGCCGAATCGGACGTTGAGGAAGGCCTGTTCGATTCGCCCGATCCGGAGGAGATGCTGGAGGGTCGCGCCCCCGTCGTGACCATCATGGGCCACGTCGACCACGGCAAGACCTCGCTGCTCGACGCCCTGCGCAAGACCAATGTCGTCTCCGGCGAGGCCGGTGGCATCACCCAGCATATCGGCGCCTATCAGGTGATGACGCCGCTCGGCGGCCTCGTCACCTTCATCGACACGCCGGGCCACGCGGCCTTCACCGCCATGCGCGCCCGCGGCGCCAAGGTGACGGACATCGTGGTGCTGGTGGTCGCCGCCAACGACTCGGTCATGCCGCAGACGGTCGAGGCCATCAACCACGCCAAGGCCGCCAAGGTCCCGCTGATCGTGGCGATCAACAAGATCGATCTGCCCGACGCCCGTCCGGAGAAGGTCAAGACCGACCTTCTCCAGTACGAGGTACAGCTCGAAAGCCTCGGCGGCGACGTGCTCGAGGTCGAACTCTCGGCCAAGACCGGCCAGGGCCTCGACAAGCTGCTGGAGCTCATCCAGCTGCAGGCCGAGGTGCTCGAACTGAAGGCCAATCCGCTGCGTCTCGCCGAGGGCACGGTCATCGAGGCCAAGCTCGACCGCGGCCGCGGTCCGGTCGCCACCGTGCTGATCCAGCGCGGCACCATGCATCCCGGCGACATCATCGTCGCCGGCGCCGAGTGGGGCCGCGTGCGCGCCCTGATCAACGACAAGGGCGAATCGACCGACGGTGCCGGTCCGTCCGTCCCGGTCGAGGTCCTCGGCTTCAACGGCACCCCGGAGGCGGGCGACCGCGTCGCGGTGGTCATCAGCGAAGCCCGGGCCCGCGAGATCACCGACTACCGCTCCAACCTGAAGCGGGAGAAGGCGGCAGCGCGCCTCGGCGCCGGACGTTCGTCCCTCGCCGACATGATGAGCCAGCTCAAGGCCGGCGCGGGCAAGAAGGAATTCCCGCTGATCATCAAGGGCGACGTGCAGGGCTCGGTCGAGGCCATCGTCGGCGCCCTCGGCAAGCTCGGCAATGACGAGGTGGCGGCCCGTGTCATCCTGTCGGGTGTCGGCGGCATCACCGAGAGCGATGTCGGCCTTGCCCAGACGGCCGGCTCGGTGATCATCGGCTTCAACACGCGCGCCCACAAGGAAGCGCGTGCGGCGGCCGAGCAGGCCGGGATCGAGGTCCGCTACTACAACATCATCTACGACCTGGTGGACGACATCAAAGCCGCCATGTCCGGCCTGCTCGCGCCCGAACTGCGCGAGACCATGCTGGGCAATGCCGAGATCCTGGAGGTGTTCAACATCACCAAGGTCGGCAAGGTGGCCGGTTGCCGCGTCACCGACGGCCGTGTCGAGCGCGGTGCCAATGTGCGCCTCATCCGCGACAGCGTCGTGGTCCACGAAGGCAAGCTGTCGACGCTCAAGCGCTTCAAGGACGAGGTCAAGGAGGTCCAGGTCGGCCAGGAATGCGGCATGGCCTTCGAGACCTACCAGGACATGCGCGCCGGCGACATCATCGAGTGCTACCGCGTCGAGGAGATCAAGCGCTCGCTGTGATGTCCAGACCGGACAGACCTGCGGAAAGGCGGCCTTCGGGCCGCCTTTTCTTTGCGCGGTGATTGAACCCGTGGCCGCTGTCGGGGCGACCCATGGGCAAGTGATCCATCAAGTCGGCCGCGGGACAGGCGGCCGCGGTATCCGCGGGTGAAACAGCGCAATGGAAGCCGTCTACCGGTTCGCAAGCGAGACGACCTTCTCGGACTATCGCGCGCTCCTCCGCGCGATGCAGCGGCTCGGTCCGCTCCGCGGCTACGGCCGTTGGCTGCGGTATTCCTCCTTCGCCGTCATTTTCGTGGCGACGCTCTGGTGGCTCGGTGGACTGTCGACCCCCTGGAGCGTCTATTTGAACTGGGATGTCGCCAAGTGGATGGTCGGGCTCGTCATCTTCATTCCGCTGCTCGATCTCTTCTTCGACCACGTCGTGGGCCGCTGGGTCTATTCCAGCTATCCAGCCGCCGGCAGGCTCTTGACCGCCTCTGTCGACGGTGACGGCATTTCCTGGGCGGTTGACACCCGGAGCGGCCGTGTCGCCTGGAGTGCGGTGAAGAACGCCGTGGTCACGGCCGACCACCTCTTCCTGTTCATCGGCAAGCTGGAGGCCGTCCCGTTGTCCCGTCGCGGCCTGACGGAAGGGGATTGGGACAGTCTCGTTGCATTCGCGGCGGCACGGCTTGCGACACCGCCGGTGCGGGCATGAAAAACACGGCTGCCGGGGCAGCCGCGCCATGATCGGTTCAACGCGATCGGTGTCGGAGGCTCAGACGACCTTGAGGCTGATTTCGCCGAGGCCGTCCACCGCCGCCACCATGGTCTGGCCGCGGGTCACCGCGCCGACCCCGTCCGGCGTGCCGGTGAAGATCACGTCGCCGGCGCAGACCTCGAAATAGGTCGACAGGAACGAGATCTGCTCGGCCACCGACCAGATCATGTCGGCAAGGTCGGCCTTCTGCTTCACCACGCCGTCGACGGTCAGCGAGATCGGGCCCTTCAGCTTCTGGCCGACCTGGGAGACCGGATAGAGCGGCCCGACCGGGCCGGAGAGATCCGACGACTTGCCGAGCTCCCACGGACGCTTCAGCGCCTTGGCCTCGTCCTGCAGGTCGCGGCGGGTCATGTCGAGGCCGACTGCATAGCCGAAGACGCAGTCCAGCGCCTTGTCGATCGGGATGTCCCTGCCGCCCTTGGCGAGGGCGACGACCATCTCCAGTTCGAAATGGTAGTTGGCCGTCTTCGGCGGATAGGGATGGTCGACGGTCACACCATGCGGCACCGGCTGGAGGGCATCTGCCGCCTTGTTGAAGAAGAACGGCGGCTCGCGGGTCGGATCACCGCCCATCTCGCGGGCGTGAGCGGCATAGTTGCGCCCGACGCAATAGACCCGGCGCACCGGAAAGAGCCTATCGGTGCCGACGATCGGCAGGGCGGGGCGGGCGGCGGGTTCGAAGACGTAGGACACAATGGCGCTCCAGCACGGTCGCGTCGGATCACGGTGGTCTCGACGCCGCGCGCACGCTAGACTCACCCGGCAATTTGTCCATGGCTCCAAGGCTGATGACGCATACCGAAAAGCGCGAACTCGCCCCGCTCGCCAAGCTGGCCCTCGAAATGGGCCCGCTGGTGACCTTCTTTCTCGTCAATTCCTACGGCGATCGCTGGTTCGGCGTGGCGCCCGACAAGCGCCTGTTCCTCGCCACCGGCATCTTCGTCGTCGCGGTGCTCGCCTCGCTCGCCGTCACCTGGTCGCTGATCCGCAAGCTGCCCGTCATGCCGCTGGTCTCGGCGGTCGTCGTCACCGTCTTCGGCGGCCTGACGCTGCTGCTCCACGACGACCTCTTCATCAAGCTGAAGCCCACCATCGTCAACACGCTCTTCGGCTGCGTGCTGGTCTGGGCCGGGCTCACCGGCCGCAACGTGCTGAAGCTGGTGCTCGATTCGGTCTTCACCCTGACCGACGAGGGCTGGCGCCTGCTGACCTGGCGCTGGGCCTTCTTCTTCTTCCTGCTCGCCGGGATCAACGAGGTGGTCTGGCGTACCCAGACGACCGATTTCTGGGTCGCCTTCAAGGTCTGGGGCATCATGCCGATCACCATGATCTTCGCCATGGCCCAGATGCCGCTGATCATGCGGCACGACGCCAGCACCGAATCGGATTCGCCCTCGTGACCTTCGGCCGCGCCGGCGGGAGCCTTGGCCGGCCGCCGGCATCGCTGTAGAAGGCCTCTCCCGCCGTCAGACCGGAACTTGCCTTGGTCCGCGCCCTCTTCATTGCCGCCGTCGCCGTCCTGTCCATCGCCACCGCCGTCATCGCGGTCTTTCCGCAGGCCGACCTGACGGTCGCCGGCTGGTTCTGGACCTCTGCCGACGGGTTCTGGCTCGGCCAGAACCCGGTTGCGGCCTTCCTGCGCCGGGTCAGCATGTGGCCGACCATCGTCATCGGCATCGCCGCGCTCGTCTCGCTGATCCAGCACATCCTCCTGCCGGCCTCGCGCCAGTTCATGGCGGCCCGGACCGCCGCCTTCCTGTTCCTCACGCTGCTCGCCGCTCCGGTCCTGCTCGTCAACGGCATCCTGAAGGAGCACTGGGAACGGGCCCGGCCGGTCCACGTCACCGAACTCGGCGGTTCCTGGCGCTTCACGCCCTGGTGGCAGCCGGGCGACGGCCGTCAATGCGTCACCAATTGCTCCTTCGTCTCCGGTGAGGCCTCCGGCGCCGCCTGGCTGGCCGCACCCGCCCTCCTTGCCCCGCCGCCGGCGCGCCTGCCCCTGCTCGCGGCGGTGGCGGGCTATACGGCCGTCGTCTCCGGCCTGCGCATCGCCTTCGGCGGCCATTTCCTCTCCGACACGGTGATCGCGACCCTGCTGACGCTGCTCATCATCGCCTTCGCCTATCGCTGGTTCTACCGACGCCCGCAGGCGCCGACCGAGGCGGACTTCGCCGCCGGTCTCGGCCGCCTCGGCTCACCGCTCCGGCGCCTCGTCGGCGGGCGGCCCTGACGCCCGTGCGGCTTGCCACGCGGGCGCGGCTTCTTTAAGCCGACGCACACCCCTCCGACTGCCCTGGAAACCCGCTCATGGCCGCGCAGAAACCCGTCAAGAAAGTCGTCCTCGCCTATTCCGGCGGCCTCGACACCTCGATCATCCTGAAATGGCTGCAGACGACCTATGGCTGCGAGGTCGTCACCTTCACCGCCGACCTCGGCCAGGGCGAGGAACTCGGTCCGGCGCGCGACAAGGCGCTGCTGCTCGGCATCAAGCCCGAGAACATCTTCATGGACGACCTGCGCGAGACCTTCGTGAAGGACTATGTCTTCCCGATGTTCCGCGCCAATGCGCTCTACGAGGGCCTCTACCTCCTCGGCACCTCGATCGCCCGGCCGCTCATCGCCAAGCGCCAGATCGAGATCGCCGAACAGGTCGGCGCCGATGCCGTTTCCCATGGCGCCACCGGCAAGGGCAATGACCAGGTGCGCTTCGAGCTCTCCTATTATGCGCTGAAGCCGGACATCACCATCATCGCCCCCTGGCGCGAATGGGACCTGCGCTCACGCGAGCAGCTGATCGCCTTCGCCGAACAGCACCAGATCCCGATCGCCAAGGACAAGCGCGGCGAGGCGCCCTTCTCGGTCGACGCCAACCTCCTGCACGCCTCGTCCGAGGGCAAGGTGCTGGAAGACCCGGCGCAGGAAGTGCCGGATTACGTCTATTCGCGCACCGATGGCCCGGAGAGCGCCCCGGACAAGGCGACCGTCATCACCATCGACTTCAAGGAAGGTGACCCCGTCGGCATCGACGGCCAGGCCATGTCGCCGGCGACGCTGCTCACCCGGCTGAACGAACTCGGCAAGATCAACGGCATCGGCCGGCTCGATCTCGTCGAGAACCGCTTCGTCGGCATGAAGTCGCGCGGCATGTACGAGACGCCGGGCGGCACGATCCTGTCCATGGCCCATCGTGCCATCGAGAGCATCACGCTGGATCGCGGCGCGGCACATCTCAAGGACGAGATCATGCCGAAATATGCCGAGCTCATCTATAACGGCTTCTGGTTCTCGCCCGAGCGCGAGATGCTGCAGGCGCTGATCGACAAGAGCCAGGAATTCGTCACCGGCACCGTCCGGCTGAAGCTCTACAAGGGCAATGTCATCACCATCGGCCGCGAGAGCGTCTATTCGCTCTATGACCAGGACCTCGTGACCTTCGAGGAAGGCGCCGTCGCCTATGACCACCGCGATGCCGCCGGCTTCATCAAGCTGAATGCGCTGCGCCTGCGCACGCTCGGCCAGCGCAAGAAGAAGCTGGGGCTCTGAGGGCTCCAGCCCGCGGACATGAACGAAGGCCGGGGGAACCCGGCCTTTGTCATATGCGGGCCAGGGCGCGCTCACGGCCCCTGGTGCGTGCCTGCGGTCGGGCCGGGTGTGCCGACGGAGCCGTTGAAGCGATTGGCCGGGCGGGTGAGGCGATGGCCCTTGCCGGACCCGTCGTCGTCGGTGCCGTACTCGGTCTGCGCGGTCATGGCCGGGACGGCGAGACGGGCGCTGGCGGCGAGTGCGGAAGCATGGGCGGAGGAGGCGATCCCGGCACCGGTCGACAAGGCTGCGGCCGCAAGGAGCGTGAGAGCCGACTTTCGAATGTCGAACTGGTTGAACATGGATCGTCTCCCCCGTGTCATGTCCGCGGCCCGTGCTGCGGCGTGACCATGGGTGGCGGGAGGCGGGAGAAAGGTTCGACAGGGTTTGGGATTTTTTCGGAGGGGCGTCGCACCAGGCAACCATGCCCCCCACGAACCCTCCCCTCGATCACGCGAGGCGAGGGTGCGGGTGGGGCATTCTTCCAAAGGGCGCCGACCGCCCCCCTCAGCCCAGCTTTTTCAGCCAGCGCTTGGCCTGGGCCCTGACATTCTTCGGCGCGGTGCCGCCATAGCTGACGCGGCTCGCCACCGACTTCGCCACCGACAGGACCGAGAAGACGTCGGCGGTGATGCGCTTGTCCACCGCCTGCATGTCGGCCAGCGTCAGCTTGTGCAGCGGCAGGCCCTTTGCCGAGGCGGCCCCGACCGCCTTGGCGGCGATATGGTGGCTCTCGCGGAAGGGGATGCCGAGCGCCTGGACGCACCAGTCGGCGAGATCCGTGGCGGTCGCGTAACCCTGACCGGCTGCCTTCTTCATCACCGGCGCATTGGCCTTGAGGTCGCGCACCATGCCGGCCGTGGCGGCAATCGCCAGCGACAGCGAGGCGAGCGCATCCATGGTCGGCTCTTTGTCCTCCTGCATGTCCTTCTGGTAGGTCAGCGGCAGGCCCTTCAGCACCACGACAATGGCGTTGAAGGCGCCGAGGATGCGGCCGACCTTGGCGCGTACCAGTTCCGCTGCGTCCGGGTTGCGCTTCTGCGGCATGATCGAGGAGCCGGTGGAGAAGGCGTCCGACAGCGTCACGAAGGAGAAGGGCGAGGAGCACCAGATGACGATCTCCTCGGCGAGGCGCGACAGGTGCACCGCCGTGATCGTCGCCGCAGCCAGCACTTCCATGACGAAGTCGCGGTCGGCCACCGAATCGAGCGAATTGGCGGTGGGCCGGTCGAAGCCGAGGGCGGCGGCCGTCATGTGCCGATCGATGGGGAAGGACGTGCCGCAGAGGGCGGCGGCGCCGAGCGGGCTCTCGTTGAGGCGGCGCCGGGCATCCGTGATCCGCCCGCGGTCCCGGCCGACCATCTCCACATAGGCCATGAGGTGATGACCGAAGGTGGTCGGCTGCGCCACCTGCAGATGGGTGAAGCCCGGCATCACCGTTGCGGCTTCCGCCAGCGCCTTCTCGGCCAGCGCCTTCTGCAGGTCCTTCAGCTGCGCATCGAGCCCGTCGGCGGCGTCGCGAACCCAGAGCTTGAAGTCCGTCGCCACCTGGTCGTTGCGGGACCGGGCGGTGTGGAGACGGCCGGCCGGTGCGCCGATGATCTCGGCGAGCCGCGCCTCCACGTTCATGTGGATGTCCTCGAGGCTGCGCTTGAAGGTGAAGGTGCCGCCCTCGATCTCGGCGAGGACCTGGTCGAGGCCGCGGGTGATCGCGACTTCGTCATCGCGGCTCACGATGCCTTGAGCGGCCAGCATGGCCACATGGGCTTTCGAGCCGGCGATGTCCTGCCTATACAGTCGCTTGTCGAAATCGATCGAGACGTTGATGTCCTCCATCACGGCGGCCGGGCCCGAGGCGTAACGGCCGCCCCACATGGAATTGCCGGCTTTGTCGGCTACGGTCATCGTCGCGTCCCCGAAGGAAGAAGGAATTCGCTCTTGTCCCGCGCCAGAATGACCATCCTCGCAGCAGGACTGATCGGACTGTGCGCCGGCGCTGTGGCCTTCTACTGGACAGGCGGGCCCGCGCGCAATGCGTCGGCTGAGGCCTGCAACGCCGCCCGCCCCGTCGCCGCCAACCTCGCGCCCCTGGCGCGCGGCGAACTCGCCGCCTTCAAGGTGACGACAGCGCCGATGATCGCGCCCAACCTCGCCTTCAAGGGCCCCGACGGGCGCGACGTCACCCTCGCCGATTTCCGCGGCCGTGCCGTGCTCCTCAACCTCTGGGCCACCTGGTGCGCGCCCTGCCGCCACGAGATGCCGGCCCTCGACCGCCTGCAGCAGACGCTGGGCGGGCAGACCTTCGAGGTGGTGGCGGTGAACATCGACACGCGCAACCCCGACCGCGCCGCCACCTGGCTCACCGAGAACGGCATCCGCCATATGGCCCATTACGCCGACCACAGCGCCCGCATCTTCCAGGACCTGAAGGCGGCGGGCCGCGCCTTCGGCATGCCGACCACCCTGCTCATCGACGCCAATGGCTGCGAGCTCGGCTTCCTCGCCGGCCCGGCCGAATGGGCGAGCGAGGACGCCCTGCGGCTGATCCGCACCGCCCTCGGCACCTGAAGCGTCGCCGCCATGACCACCATCGCCGCGCGCCGCGCCGCCCTCTTCGCCCTGTTCGACCGGCTCGGCATCGCCACCACGACCCACGAGCACGAGGCCGTCTTCACCGTGGCCGAGAGCCGCCACGTCAAGGAGACGATCCCCGGCGGCCACACCAAGAACCTCTTCCTCAAGGACAAGAAGGGCCGGCTCTTCCTGGTCGTCGCCCTCGGCGACGCGGTGATCGACCTGAAGCGCCTGCACGAGGTCATCGGCGCTACGGGACGGCTGTCCTTCGGCTCCGGCGAACTGCTGGAAGAGGTCTGGGGCGTCAAGCCCGGTTCGGTCACGCCCTTCGGCGCGCTCTGCGACACCGGGCAGCGGGTCACCGTCGTGCTTGACGCGGCGATGATGGAACACCCGGTCCTCAACTATCATCCGCTGGAAAACACCGCGACGACCTCGATCGGACGGGACGACCTCGTCGCCTTCCTCGCCGCGACCGGACACGAGCCCCTCATCCTGCCGTGCAGCCAGCCCGGTTGAACCATGGCCCGCCATCACGCCGCGGTGAGACATGCCATGGTACCGCCCCAATTCGGCCCCGGTGGGGTCAAGAGCGGGCGCGAGCTTCGAGCCGTTGCCTCGGCGCCCGATCGGCGCTGCCCCGGACTCTTCAGCCCCCCAGCCCCCCGGGGTCCGTCCGATCGCGCCGAGCACCATCGGTCCTGCCGATGGAAACGTTCGGTCATCCCCTCCGACGCGAACGTGCGGGCCGGCGCCTTGGCGCCGGCCCGTTTTTTTCGGCCCGGCTCGGCCGTCAGCGAGGGACGGACCACAGATGGAGATCCCCATGACCGGCAAGCTGACCGACGACGAACGCCGCGCGGCGATGGCCTCGCTATCCGGCTGGATCGCCGTGGAGGGCCGCGACGCCATCACCCGGCGCTTCGCTTTCCGTGACTTCTCCGAGGCCTGGGGCTTCATGAGCCGCGTGGCGCTCGCCGCCGAGGCGATGGACCACCACCCCGAATGGTTCAACGTCTACCGGACGGTGGAGGTCACGCTGTCGACCCACGACGCCGGCGGGCTGACGGCTAAGGACATCGCTCTCGCCCGCGCCATGAACGAGATCGCGGGCATCTGAGGCGGGTTTCGCCCGCCGCGCCGTCAGCGGTCGCAGGACCAGGTCATGACCGGCAGGCGGGCTTCCCTTTCGCCGATGAAGCCACGCGCCGACCGCGCGGGGACCTCGACCTCGATGAGCCGCGTCGGCCCCATGTCGATGACCTGGCGGAGCTGAACCTTCTCTCCCGCCTCGAGCCGGACGACAGGCTGGCCGCCGAGCGGCGCGTCGAGCAGCCTCGCGCCCTCCGGGGCGATCTCCATCTCGAGAACACGGCAGGCCGCGGCGGCCGGGGGCGGCGCGCTCTCTGTCATCGTCGGCGAAACGGTGATCGGCACGGTGCGGACCAGCCGCGGCTGCTCCGCGCCACCGACCGGCGGCACGGGCGGCGTCGCCGCCGTTCCGCCGCCCTGCATGTTGAACGTCGTCAGGCCGGCAATGCCGAGGGCGGCGAGGGCCGCCACGACCAGGATCACCAGGAACCACTTCAGCCGCCGGGGCGATGGGTCGGGCAGGCGGACCTGCGGCCCGCCGCCGCGGGCGGCATCGAGTTCCTTCTCGAGCTGGATGAGCGCCGAGAGGTGCGAGATCTGGGCATCGAGCTGGTCGTACCAGCCGTCGAAATCATCGGGCGCCGGGTCGCTCGCCCGATAGGCGCGGTCGAGCCCGTCCAGGGAGGCCCTGAGGTCGATATGCGGCCCCGTCGGAGGGGCCCCGATCTCCGTGCCGAAGCGGGTGATGGCGATGGCGAGATCGTTCTCGGCGCGGGCGATGACGTCGCGAAGGGCGGCGCGGGTCTCGGCATTGATCCGGTGGGCGAGGCGCTTCAGCTGGCCGGGCGGATCGGCCACCAGCTTGAGCTCGGCGGCTGCCTGGCGCAGCGCCTCCTCGATGGTCCCGCTTGGACGGGCGAGGCCGCCCATCCGCCCGCCATAGGCGTCGAGCACGTGGAAGCGGTAGCGGTAGGCCGAGACGAGCGGGGCGACGTCCACGAA
This sequence comes from Phreatobacter sp., assembly GCA_019749835.1. GTDB lineage: Bacteria > Pseudomonadota > Alphaproteobacteria > Rhizobiales > Phreatobacteraceae > Phreatobacter. Next base: position 10,792 of record JAIEPJ010000074.1, read on the forward strand.
ATTCCGATCCTGACGTTCAGGCCGTCATCGCCGGACCATGCCGACGGCCCCATCCCGGCGGATGGCGGAGCCCTTCAGCATGGCGTCGTCGATGATAGGTGCGGCCATTCTGGCATATCCGTTCGGGCGGCCTGGCCGCGAGGTGACCAGCACCTGTGCTGCGCGCAAGGGGCGTCCTTCGGGCAAAAGCGTGTCGAAAAGTGGCGCGGCGTGGCGCGTGCCGCCGATGCGGGAGATCATCGCCGTGGTCTGTCCGTCGATCGCCATGCGCTCTCCCGAATCGACCCCAGCGCCTGTGCGCCACTGGTGGTTGCCCCTGGTGTAGGCGAAAGGCCGCCGCGAGGCAAAATGACGGTTGTGTTCATCCGCGCCGCAAGGGAATGCGCGGGACCGTGACCGGCAGCTGCCGCTGATGGCTGAAGAAGACGACGTCGCGGCTCTTCATCAGGCCGACCAGCGCTGCGCCGGCCACGAGGCCGCCGATATGCGCCCACCAGGCGGTCGCCCCGCCATGGGTGGTGAACAGGTGATAGACCTGCAGCATGATCCAGGTGCCCAGCGCCAGCCAGACCGGGATCGTCAGGGGCAGGATGTTGAAGACCAGGCCGAACACCCGGACCCGCGGGAACAGCAGGAGATAGGCCGCCAGCACGCCAGAGACCGCCCCCGACGCGCCGACCAGTGGCGCCTGCGAGGCCGGATTGATGACGAGATGCGCCGCGCCGCCGATCAGCCCGCAGAGCAGGTAGAAGACGAAAAAGCGCCAGTGGCCCATGGCGTCCTCGATATTGTCGGCGAAGACCCAGAGGAACAGCATGTTGCCGATCAGATGCATCCACCCCGCATGCATGAACATGTAGGTCAGCCAGGTCGCCCAGGCTGGCACGATGACGAGTTCTCTCGCCAGATGCGCCTGTTCGGTGACGACGGCCGGAATGAGACCGAGACCGAGCATGTTGGCATTGGCCGACTGCGACGGCACCAGCCCGGTCGTCAGCAGGAAGACCGCGACATTGATCCCGATCAGCGCGAAGGTGACATAGGGCGCGGTGATGTGGCGGTGGGGATTGTGATCGGAGAGGGGGATGAACATCGCGCCATGTTAGCCGCGCGAACGGAAACCTGTCATCGTGCTTCACAAGAACTCCGCCATGTCGCTTGATTCCACGATACAGGAAATGTAGTTGCGGATGGTGGAAAACCGCGCCGATCTTCGGGCCGTATGAGCCACGTCGCAGCCTCGCCAGGAACAGCCCCATGACCGCCGCCAAGCCGACCGGCCTCCAGCCCCGCACGCTCGCCGCCCAGGCCCTGGGCTGGGAGGAGGCCGAGACCCATGCCGTGGTGACGCCGATCCATGTGGCCACCACCTTCATCCGCGATCCCGACAACCAGTACCGCAACGGCTTCGTCTATGGCCGGCCCGACAACCAGACGGTGCGCCAGTGCGAGGCGATCCTGGCGGCGCTGGAGGAGGGTCCCGAGGCCCTGCTGCTTGGCTCCGGCATGTCGGCTGCCACCGCCGTGGTCATGGCCCTGCCGGCCGGCGCCCATATCGTCGCGCCGACGGTCATGTACTGGGCCCTGCGCAACTGGCTGATGAACGACGCCGTCACCTACGGCTATACGACCAGCTTCGTCGACACCACCGACCTCGCCGCCGTGAAGGCCGCGGTGGTGCCCGGCAAGACCAGGCTCGTCTGGCTGGAGACACCCTCCAACCCGCTCTGGACCATCGCCGACATCGCCGCCATCTCGGACATCGCCCATGCCGCCGGCGCCATCTGCGCAGTCGATTCCACCGTGGCGACGCCGGTCTTCACCCGGCCGCTGACGCTCGGCGCCGATATCGTCATGCATGCCGCGACGAAATATCTGAATGGCCATTCCGACGTCGTCGCGGGCGCCCTGGTCACGCGGGAGGTCAACGAGTTCTGGGCGAAGGTCCGGCGCGTCCGCTCCATGCACGGCCAGATCCTCGGCCCCTTCGAGGCCTTCCTGCTGATGCGCGGCATGCGCACCCTGCATGTGCGGGTCGAGGCGCAGGCCAGGGCCGCACTCGCCCTTGCCGAGAAGCTGAAGGCCCATGCCATGGTCGCCGACGTGCTCTATCCGGGCCTTTCCTCCCACCCGCAGCACGCGCTCGCCGCGCGGCAGATGCAGGGCGGTTTCGGCGGCATGATGTCGATCCGGGTGAAGGCCGGCGAGCATGCCGCCGTCTCCACCGCTGCCCGCGTCGCATTGTGGAAGCGCGCCACCTCGCTCGGCGGCGTCGAGAGCCTCATCGAGCACCGCGCATCCATCGAGGGGGCGGGCTCGCCCTGCCCGACGGACCTTCTGCGCCTGTCGGTCGGCCTCGAGGCCGTCGACGACCTCTACGCCGACATCGACCGGGCGCTGAGGGCCGCCAACGCCTGAGGGGTCAGTTGGCCCCGTCGAGCAGGCGCCGGGCGATGACCTGCGCCTGGATCTCCGCGGCGCCCTCGAAGATGTTGAGGATGCGGGCGTCGCAGAGCACGCGGCTCACTGGATATTCCAGCGCGAAGCCGTTGCCGCCATGGATCTGCAGGGCATTGTCCGCTGCCGCCCAGGCGACGCGGGCGCCGAGCAGCTTGGCCATGCCGGCCTCGAGGTCGCAGCGCCGGTCGAGATCCTTCTGCCGCGCCGAGAAATAGGTGAGCTGGCGGGCGATCATCACCTCCACCGCCATCATGGCGATCTTGTCGGAGACGCGCGGGAAGGCGATCAGCGGCTTGCCGAACTGCACCCGCTCCTGGGCGTAGCGGAGCGCCAGGTCCATGGCCGCCTGGGCAACGCCGACGGCGCGCGCCGCGGTCTGGATGCGGGCCGCCTCGAAGGTCTGCATCAACTGCTTGAAGCCCTGGCCCTCGACGCCGCCGAGGAGATTGTCCGCCTTCACCGCGAAGCCGTCGAAGGAGATCTCGTATTCCTTCATGCCGCGATAGCCGAGCACCTCGATCTCGCCGCCCGACATGCCCTCAGCCGGGAAAGGAGTCTCGTCGGTGCCGCGCGGCTTTTCCGCGAGGAACATCGACAGGCCCTTGTAGCCCGGCTCGCTCGGATCGGTCCGCACCAGCAGCGTCATCACGTCGGCGCGCACCGGGTGGGTGATCCAGGTCTTGTTGCCGGAGACCTTGTAGATGTCGCCCTCGCGCACGGCGCGGGTCTTCAGCGAGGCGAGGTCGGAGCCGGTATTCGGCTCGGTGAAGACGGCGGTTGGCAGGATCTCGCCGGAGGCGATCTTCGGCAGCCAATGGTCCTTCTGCGCCTGCGTGCCGCCGGCCAGGATCAGTTCCGAGGCGATCTCCGAGCGGGTGCCGAGAGAACCGACGCCGATATAACCGCGGGAGAGTTCCTCGGAGACGACGCACATGCTCTCCTTGCCGAGGCCCATGCCGCCGTAGCTTTCCGGGAGCGTCAGGCCGAAGACGCCGAGTTCGGCCAGCTTGGCGATGACATCGAGCGGGATATAGGCGTTTTCCAGATGCCATTGATGGGCATGGGGCAGGACCTCGGCCACCGAGAACTTGCGCATCTCGTCGCGGATCGCCTCCAGCGTCTCGTCGAGCCCCGGCTCGCCGAAATGGCCGGAGGATTCCTGCTCCTGCACCAGCGTTGCCAGGCGGGCGCGGTTGGCCGCCGTGTTGCCGGTGGCGATGAGCGTATCGGCGGCGCCGGCGAAGCGGCGGGCGACATCGGCGGCGGACAGGCCGACATCACCGGGGCGCACCATCTCGCCCTGGCTCATCGGGATGCCGCCGAGGATCTGCGCGAGATATTCGCCGAGGCCGATACGGACGATGAGATCCTCGATCTCGCCGAACTTGCCCTCCGCCCCCAGGCGCTCGGCATAGGAGGCGAGCTGCCGGACGCTCTCCACATAGGTGGCGAGCCAGGCCAGGCCATGGGTCGCGCGCTGCTCGCGCTCGATGGCGGCCCCCGAGATGCGGCCGCCTTCGGTCACGCGGGCGCGCACCGCGGCGGTGGCCTCGGCCAGCACCGCATCGGCGGCGACGACCGCGCCCTGGGCGAGGTTCGTCAGCGCTGCCGGAGAATCCTTCAGGGCGAGAGCGGGGCTCATGGGGGTTCCCTCAGGCTGTTCACTGTTGCTGCAATGCAAACTAACGCAGCTCCGCACTGTTTCAATCCGACAAATGACCAGTGACCTCCGGAAAACGCCTCAGCCTGGCCGGGTGGCGAGCCATACGCCGACGGCGGTCACCGCCATGCCGACGAGCTGCACGGTGGTCAGCGTCTCGCCGAAGAACACGAAGGCCATCAGCGCCGACACCGCCGGCACCAGGTAGATGTAGGCGGTGGCGCGCGACACCTCGCCGCGGCGGATCAGGTAGAGGAACAGGAAGATGCCGCCGACCGACAGGGCGAGCACCGACCATGCCATGGTGAGGATCAGCGTCTGGTTCCATTCCGCCTCGACCTTGCCGAAGAGGGCGAGCAGCGGCAGCATCATCAGCGACGCTGCGATATATTGCCATGCGGTCGTGGTGCGCATGTCGCCGCCGGAGACGAAACGCTTCTGGTAGAAGGTGCCGGCTGTCACCGAGAGCATCGCGACGAGATTGACCGTCAGCGGGATCACGATGGCATCATAGACCTCGGCCGGCACACCGACGAGCTTCGGCATCAGCACGAGGACGATGCCGGCGAAGCCAAGGGCGACGCCGGTCCCCTGCCGGGCCGTGATCCGCTCGCCCAGGATGGCCGGGGCGAGCAGTGCGGTCATGACCGGCTGGAGGCCGGCCATGATCCCGGATACGCCCGACGGCACGCCATTCCTGACCGCCCACCAGACGCCGGCGAGATAGAGCGCATGCAGCAGCACCCCGGACATCATCGCATGGCCGATCTCCCGGCCTGACCGCGGCCAGGGCGCGCCCATGGCGAAGGCGATGGCGGCGATCACCGCGGCCGCCATGGCGAAGCGCAGGAACAGGAACCACAGGGGATCGGCCAGGCGCGCCGAGAAGCCCGCCACGATCCAGCCGGTCGACCAGGCGAAAACGAAGAGGAAGGGAACGGCCCGCACCGCAAGGGACATGGCGATCTCACGCAAGGAGGCGCGGACCCTAGGGGGCGGCTGCCCAAAACTCAATCGCTGACGTTGGGGAACGTTATTCTTCGGCAAACTACTGTAAAACCAATAAAAAATAGCCTGCATGTTGGATCGGATAGTTATTCCTTAACCAGTGAGGCGCAGTATCCCGACGCTGCAATATCGGGGACTCCAAGCAATGGCCGTTCGTATGCCCGCAATGTCGGTTCGATTGAGGATCGCTCTTCTCGCCATCGTCCCCATCATCGGCGTGCTCGCCGCCGGCGGCGCCGCCTGGTACGGCCAGAAGTCGGCGGCCGATGCTTTCGAGGCCTATGACGACTTCGCCGGGCTCGCCACCGATGCGGCTCGTGTCCGGACCAGCGTCCGCGACCTGCGCTTCGCCGCCCTCGACTATGCCGAGCGCTACACCGAGGCGGCGCCGACCCATTTCGCCCGGGCCCGGACGGAGGCGACGAAGGCCCTCGGCGAAGCCCGCCGGAAGCCCTCCGCCGCCCGGCTCCAGGGCGAGATCGACCAGTCGCTGAAGCAACTCGGCGATGCCAGCGCCGCCTTCGAGCTCGTGCGCGGCACCATCGAGTCCCTCGGCAGGGACGAGGTCTCCGGCCTGACCGGCCGCATGAACGAATCCGTCCAGCAGCTCGAGGTCCAGGCGCGCCGCGTCGCCGCCAATTTCGATGACGGCGCCGGCATTCTCGAACAGGTGCTGCAGATGCGCCGCCACGAGAAGGACTTCATGCTGCGCGGACTCGATTCCGATCTCGAGGCCTTCCGCCAGGCCCGCACCAAGTTCATCAACGAGGTGACGCGTTCGGTCGTCGCCCCGGCCACCAAGGCCGAGCTCCTCAAGGCCGGCGAAATCTACTGGCCCGCCCTCGATTCCTATGTGGAGGGCTCGCGCACGGTGGAACGGACCGTCCAGCAGCTCGACACGCTGCTCACCACCCTGGACCAGACCACCAATGTTCTCGCCGCCGCCGCCAATGACGGCAGGTCACGCGCCAACGAGGCGCGTCTGGAGGCGCAGTCCAGGACCATGATGCTCGTCATCAGCATCATCGTCGGCGTGGTCCTCCTCTGCGGCCTCGTCGCCGTGGTCCTCGGCCGCTCCATGACGCGGCAGATCGGCGGGATCACCGTGTCGATGCGCGAACTCGCCGGCGGCAACACCGCCGTCGATGTCCCCTCGACGGAGGCCACCGATGAACTGGGTCAGATGGCCCGCGCCGTCCTCGTCTTCCGTGACAATGCCATCGAGCGCGAGCGCCTTGCCGCCGAGCAGATCGCCGAGGTCGAGGCCCGCAACCGCCGCGCCGCCGTCGTCGACAACCTGATCAAGGGCTTCGAGGAGGCTGCCGAGAAATCGCTCGGCGCCCTGCGCAGCGCCTCTGGCCAGCTCGACGGCGCTTCCGACCAGCTCGACGGCACGTCCGGCGCCGTCACGCAGGAGGCCGTCACCGCCTCCGGCGCCATGGAGCAGGCGGCGAATTCCGTCTCCTCCGCCGCCGCTGCTGCCGAGGAACTCGCCGCCTCCATCGCCGAGATCGCCTCGCAGGCGACCAAGTCGACCCAGGTGGCCGGCACCGCCGTCACCGAGGCCGAGCGCACGGCGCAGACCATGGGCTCCCTCGCCCAGGCCGCCTCCCGCATCGGCGAGGTCGTCAACCTCATCCAGGCGATCGCCGGCCAGACCAACCTGCTGGCCCTCAACGCCACCATCGAGGCCGCCCGCGCCGGCGAGGCCGGCAAGGGCTTCGCGGTCGTCGCCTCGGAGGTGAAGAGCCTGGCTGCCCAGACCGCCCGCGCCACCGAGGAGATCGCCTCCCAGATCGGCGCCATCCAGATGGCCTCGGGCGATGCGGTCGACGCCATCGACAAGGTCGGCCAGGTGATCGGTGAGATGCGCGGCA
>JAIEPJ010000204.1 GCA_019749835.1 Phreatobacter sp.
GAGATCGATTTCTCCTGATAGTAGACCAGATCGACGATTTCCCGGTGCTCGGGCGAAAGCTGGTCGATGCAGCGGCGAATGGCCTTTGCCTTGTCCAGTTTCTGAGACACCGTCTCGGGCGTGTCCGCATCGTCCGCGATAGCGGCGGCCTGCTCGTCGTCCAGTTCCGCTTCCGTCGTCTTCCTCAGCGAGGACAACGCCTTGAAACGGGCCATTCCGAGGATCCAGGTCGAGACGCTTGATCGCCCCTCGAACCTGTCGGCCTGCCGCCACACGTCCAGGAAGACTTCGCCGATCAGATCCTCGGCCTGTCCCTCGTCCTTGATGAACCGGAGAATGAACCGGAACACGCGGACATTGTGACGGGCATAGAGGGTCCGGAAGGCGAGACGATCGCCCTTGGCAACCCGGAGGATGAGATCCTGGTCGCTGTCAGACTGCATCGTCACTCCCGAGCCGGTGGGCTCGCAGCATCAGTCGCGGCAGCCGGCGAAAAGGTTCATGCGCCATGGAAGAATCTGTCGGGGACGCGGGATCGGCACGCCACGTACCATGACGAAACGCGACGCTAGGTCAACCTCGCGCCGCACCGGCGCACCTCAGGTGGCGTCGAGGCCCATCTGCCAGAAATCCGCCTCGAGCCGGGAAGCCTTGGCGAAAAGCCCGGCCAGTTCAGCAAAGCGCTGCTCGGTCATCGACCGTGCCGCCAGGTCGTCGAGGTGACGACGCGCGGCGGCGGCGACCGTCTGATAGCCCTCGCCGGCATATTCCCCGATCCATTCGCCATAGGGATTGGCGCGCAGAGCCGCCGGATCCTGCGCGGCCAGGGTGCGTCCGATCTCCGCATAGCCGATGACGCAGGGCGCCAGGGCCACATGCAGGTCGAGAAGATCGCCCGCGGCGCCGCAATCGAGAACGAAGCGGGTATAGGCCACGGTGGCCTGATGCTCCGGCGCGGCCTCGATCTGGGCGGGTGTCAGGCCCCAGCGACCGCAGAGCCGGACATGGAGGTCCGTTTCGGCGAGAATGGCGGCAAGCCCGGCCTGGGCGGCGCGGATATCGGCCAGCGTGCGGCTCTTGTAGCTCGCCAGGGCATAGGCGCGGGCGAACTGGATCAGGAACAGATAATCCTGGACCAAATAGGTGCGGAAGGCGGCCTCGGGCAGCGTTCCCGCGCCGAGCTTTCGGACGAAGTCATGGTCCACATAGGAGCGCCAGTCGGCGGCCGCAGCCGTCTTCAGCCGTTCGAAGATATCCATGGCGCAGCAAGCCTCACGGTCGGGGTTCCGCCCTGCTTCTAGGCCAACCGCGGCCATCCTGTCATCGCCGATGGGGCGCCTCCCCCGCCGCAGGCCCTGCCCGCTGAACCACTAGCGCGGGATCAGCGCCCAGTAGTCGAGATCGAGGATCACCGCCGGGTCGTAGTCGTCGCCGGCCTTGAGCGGGTAATCGGCGCAGGGCCGGTCCTTGGTGGCGACGGTGCGGATGCGCAGGGCGCCAACATCGTCGCGGCCCGGCAGTTCCTCCACGGCGAGGATCTGCGACCAGGCGAAGACGGTGTCGCCGGCAAAGAGCGGCGCGACGTGGCGGCCGCCATTGATGGCGGCGATCTGGAAGCAGTTGGCGAGGCCGTTGAAGGACAGCGCGCGGGCGATGGAGATGACGTGGCCGCCATAGATCAGGCGGCGGCCGAAGCGGCCCTGGCCCTCGGTATACTGGTTGAAATGGACCTTGGCGGTGTTTTGGTAGAGGCGCGTCGCCATCATGTGCTCGGCCTCCTCCACCGTCATGCCGTCGACATGGTCGATGCCCTCGCCCGCCACATAGTCGGAGAGGCGGTGACGCTGGCCGGAGAGCGCCGTATCCCAGGCTTCGGGATCGATGAGCGGACAGGCGTCGCCGAGCTGGTCGGGCTCGAGCGCCTTCGGCAGGGCCGGCACATGTTCGGGCGGGGCCGGCGCCGCCTCGTCGCGCTTTCGCACCATGACCCAGCGCACATAGTCCAGCACCTCGTCACCATGCTGGTTGGTGCCGACGGAGCGGACATAGACGACGCCGGTCTTGCGGTTGGAATTCTCCTTCAGCCCGATCACTTCGGAGACCGTCGAGAGCGTATCGCCGGGATAGACCGGCGAGAGGAAGCGGCAGCCGGCATAGCCGAGATTGGCGACGGCGTTCAGCGAGACGTCGGGAACGGTCTTGCCGAAGACGATATGGAAGACGAGGAGATCGTCGACGGGGCTCTTGGGATAGCCGATCTGCCTGGCAAAGGCATCCGACGACTGGACGACGAAGCGGGTGCCGTAGAGCGCGGTGTAGAGCGCGACGTCACCCGTGGTGATGGTCCGCGGCGTGGCGTGGACGAGCCGGTCGCCGAGGCGGAAATCCTCGAAGAATCGTCCCGGATTGGTCTTCGGCATGGCGCGGCTCCCCCGTCTCGCCACCATCTATGCCGCGCCGCGCTGCGAAGTCCAACGGGACAAAGGACGGGGAGGATCGAGACCGTCGGTTCACAAGCCCGGCCGCATGGGCTATCGAACGCCACCCCCGCGCAAGTCCCGCACAAGGCGCCCATGGCTCCCACATCCGTCCCCGGCCGCCCGAAACTGATCCTCGCCTCGGCCTCGCCGCGCCGTCTCGCCCTGCTGCAGCAGGCCGGGATCGAACCGGACACGCTGGTTCCCGCCGAGATCGACGAGACGCCCTGGCCGCGCGAGAGCCCGCGCAAGCTGGCGCTGCGCCTGGCGCGCGACAAGGCAGCGGAAGCCGCCCGGCGCATCCGCGACGACGCGGACTGGGCGGGATCGGTGATCCTCGCCGCCGACACCGTGGTCTGCGTCGGCCGTCGCATCCTGCCGAAGGCGGAGACCATCGAGGACGCGGCAGCCTGTATCCGCCTGCTGTCGGGCCGCGCCCACCGCGTCTATACCGGGCTCTGCCGCGTCGACCAGGCGGGCCGGGTGACGACCAAGCTGGTGGAGACGCGGGTGCGCTTCAAGCGGCTGTCGAAGGACGAGGTCGACGCCTATCTCGGCGCCGGCGAATGGCGCGGCAAGGCCGGCGGCTATGCCATCCAGGGCATTGCCGGCGCCTTCGTCGTCTCGCTGGTCGGGTCCTATACCAATGTGGTCGGCCTGCCCCTCGCCGAGGCCGTCGGCCTGATCGGCGCCACCGGCTATCCCGTGACGCTCGGCTGGATCGCCAAGGGCTGAGCCGCGTCCAGGGGACAAGCGCCGCCCTTCCCTCGCAGCCCCGTCCCGTGCCATGACCCAGCCCATGAACGCCGAAAACGACAATGACCGTCTGGTCGATCCCCCCAGGGCCTGCCGGATCTGCGGCAAGCCCGCCCTGGTGCGCTTCAAGCCCTTCTGTTCGAAGCGCTGCGCCGATGTCGACCTCAACCGCTGGCTGAAGGGCGCCTATGCCATCCCCGTCGTCGAGAACGAGGGCGAGGACGAGGACGGCCGCGGCTGACGCAGGTCACAGCATGTCCAGCGGCCGCCGACGCGTCGGCGGTGGAAAGGCCGCGTCGATGGCAGCGAGATCGGCCGGCGTCAGGACGAGGTCGGCAGCCGGCCGGTTCTCCGCGACATGGGCCGGATTGCCCATCTGCGGGATGGCGACGACACCGCCCTTGCGCAGCGTGAAGGCCAGCGCCACCTGCGCCGCCGTCGCGCCGGGATGGCGGGCGGCGATGGCAGCGAGAGCGGGATGGCGCGGCAGCTTGCCCTGTTCGATCGGCGAATAGGCCATGACCGGAATGCCGCGCGCGGCCTGCCAGGGCATGAGGTCGAACTCGATGCCGCGACGGCCGCAATTGTAGAGAACCTGGTTGGCCGCGACGCCGGTTCCGCCGGCGGCGAGGAGAGCCTCCAGGCCGTCGACATCGAAATTCGAGACCCCCCAGTGGCGGATCTTGCCGTCGGCCTTCAGGCGCTCGAAGGCCGCCACGGTTTCGGCCAGGGGGATGCTTCCCGGCCAGTGCAACAGGTAGAGATCGAGACGGTCGGTCTTCAGCCGGCGCAGGGAGGCTTCGCAGGCGGCGACGGCGCTCTGCCGACCGGCATTGTGGGGATAGACCTTGGAGACGAGAAAGGCCGCGTCGCGACGACCGGCGATGGCCTCGCCGATCAGTTCCTCGGAGGCGCCGTCGCCATACATCTCCGCCGTGTCGATCAGCCTCATACCGGCATCGAGGCCGGCCTGGAGCGCCGCGATGGCGGCCGAGCGACGCTCGCGGCGGTCGGCAATGGTCCATGTCCCCTGGCCGAGGACGGGCAGGATTTCACCCGTCGGCAGGCTCAGTGTCGGGATGGGCTGGGTCATGGCCGGCTCCTCGTCCGGAGCCGGGCTCCGCACCTTACTGCTGCTTCGGGATGTTAGCCGCCGCGACGACCTTTGCCCATTTCTCCGTTTCGTTCTTGAGGAAGGCCCCGAACTGCGCGGCGGTCTGGGGCGCCGGCTGGGCACCAAAGCGCTCGAACTTCTCGATGGTCTCCGGCTCCCTCAGGGCCCGGCTCATGGCGGTGTTGAGCGCCGCGACGACGTCAGCCGGCGTGCCCTTGGGCGCGACGATGCCGGACCAGGAATAGGCCTCATAGCCGGGCAGGCCGGCCTCCGGCATGGTCGGGATATCCGGCAGGATCGACAGGCGGGCCGGACTGATGCCGAGCGCCTTGACGGTCTTGGCCTGGACCTGGGGCACGGCGGTCGGACCGTCGGAGAACATCAGCTGCACGTGGTTGCCGAGCAGGCTGCTCATGGCCGGAGCGCTGCCGCGGTGGGCGACATGCAGCATGTCGGTGCCGGTCATGCTCTTGAAGAGCTCGCCGGCCAGATGGGTGCCGCCACCGACACCGGCCGAGCCATAGGTGAGCTTGCCCGGATTGGCCCTGGCATAGGCGGCGAGCTCGCCGACATTGTTCACCGGCAGCGAGGGATGGGCGCAAACGATGATCGGGAAGATGCCGGCGCCGCTGACCGGCACGAAATCCTCGAGGAAATTGTAAGGCAGGCTGGCCTTCAGGCTCGGGTGGACCGAGTGGTGGATGGCGCAGACCAGCAGGGTATGGCCGTCCGGGTCGGAGCGCTGCACGGCCTGGGCCCCGATCACGGCGTCGGCGCCGGGCCGGTTTTCGACGATGACCGCCTGGTTCCAGTATTCCGAGATCTTCTGGCCGATCTGGCGTGCGGTCAGGTCGACCGGACCGCCGGGCGGGAAGGGAACGACCAGCGTGACCCGCTTCGAGGGAAAGGCCTGGGCCCGGGCGGGCAGAATCGAGGCGGCCGCGACGCTCCCGAGGGTGGCGAGAACGGTGCGGCGGCTGGCGGTCGTCATGGGCGGGTGTCCTCCGAGCAGGCTTTTGGAAATGAAACGCCATTTCATGAGCCGCCGCAACTTGGCCGGATGGGAGGGGCCATGCCTCCCAAACGACCATGGCCGGGACGAGGCCCGGCCATGGATCATGCTGGTGTTGCGGTGCGCTGCCCCGGCCCGGTGCGGCCGGTCAATCGACCTTGGCGCCGGCGGCGCGGACCACCTCGGCCCAGCGCGGAATTTCCCTCGCCATGCGCGCCTGCAGAACCTCCGGCCCCTTCATCGTGGAGAGGGCGCCGAGTTCCTCGAAACGCTTCACGAAGGCCGGATCCTGGCCGATCTTGATATGGGCATCGACCAGCCGACGGGTGATGGCATCGGGCAGGCCCTTCGGGGCGATCATGCCGGACCACGACGTCACGTCGAAATCGGCGACGCCGCCCTCGATCATCGTGGGCACGTCGGGCAGGCCCGGCCAGCGCTTGGCGGTTGACACGGCGATCGGCTTGATCGCCCTGCCCTGAATCTGGCCGATGATGGTGGGCAGGTTGTCGAACATGAAGTCGATGCGGCCGGCAATGAGGTCCTGCACCGCGACGGCGCCGGTGCGGTAGGGCACGTGGAGCGGCTGCATGCCGACCTTGCGCGACAGGAACTCGGTCGACAGATGCGCCGTGGTGCCGAGGCCGGGCGTGCCGTAGGAGGCCTTGCCCTCGCCCTTGGCCTTCACCCAGGCGATGAACTCCTGAACGTTCGACACCGGCGTCTGCGGATTGACGACGAGAACGTTCGGGATCTCGTAGATGTCGGCGATATAGGTGAAGTCGGTCAGCGGGTTGAAGGGCAGGTTGCGGTAGAGCTCGATATGGGCCGAGAGCGGGCCGATGGTCGAGACGCCGATCGTGTAGCCGTCGGGCTCGGCACGGGCGACGGCGTTGACGCCGACATTGCCGGCCGACCCAGGACGGTTCTCGATCACCACGCTCTGGCCAAGTTCCTTCGACAGGCTTTCAGCGATGACGCGGGCGAGCACATCGGTGGAGCCGCCGGGCGGGAAGGGCACGATCATGCGGACCGGGCGCGCCGGCCAGGCAGCCTGGGCGGAGGCAGGGCGAATGGCGGGAGCGGCCAGGACTCCGGCGAGACCGGCAAGTGTCGTACGGCGGGTGATCATCAGCGGCATTTCCTCATGGTTTTGGGCATTTTTCCCGGATACGCCGTGGCGATCCGGTCGCGGAAGCCGGCGCGGCGTGCCACGCGGCCCTTTTTTGTTGGGTGAATCCTAGCCGCATGCCGACGCGGGCTGCAAGTCGCCTCGCCGCGGGATGCTGCATAACGGCAAAATCAATAGTACCGCCATGACGTTACGGAAGGGTAGGCATGCCCTTGCCGGTCTTCTGCGGCAGTCTGTGTTTCGGCAACTGGCCGGCTATGAGGACGTCAACGATGCCGAACGCTTGCGCCAAGATCCGGCGATGCGCTGGATCGTCGGCGGCAAGGCGGCATCGGGCGCTGCGGCATCGCCGAGCCAGATGGGGCGCTTCGAGACGCGCTGCTTTCCGGGGAACAGACTCGCGCAGCGCTTGCCGATCTTTCCGGGCAGTGGATCGGCCGGGTCCATGCACGGCGTCCGCTCCCAGAAATCTCTTCGGCGACATCCTGCGCATGATCGATCGCCGACCTGCGGCCGCCCCCTGTTACATCGACTGCGTCGTGCGTTCCGATGTCACGCGTCCGGATGTCGCGTGTCTGATCGAAACCTTCGGGAAAGGTGTACCTTGTTGCCGAAAAACTTCCTGTCATTGAGACCGCACAGCCGCATTGGCCCGCCCGAAAGCCTTCCCGCCCGGCGACCCGACCCGGTCATCTTGTCAACAGGCGGAAATCAGGCCAGCGTTGACCTCGCACCGGCTTCCATCTGGGGGATGACGGTTAAATGACGCTCGGCGGAAAGCTGAAGCGCAGAAGCGGTTGGAGGATCGCCATGAGCCGTGAACGCTCGATCGAAGAACTGCATCGCGACGACCCCGAACGGGCCGACGCGCTCGCCTTCGGCCGCAAGGTAGACGCCACGCGGCGCGGCTTCCTGGGTGGAGCGGGCCTTGCCGCCATGGGGGCCGCGGTAGGCGGTCCCATCGTCTATTCCGTCGCCATGCCGGGCGGCCTGGTTCCGGCCGCAATGGCTCAGACGCCGGCTGCGCCGGCGCCGGCGCAGCCCGCCGCGCCGCGCGGTCCGCAGGTCCTCCAGTTTCCGGGCAAGGAAAATGGGCTGACGCTGCTTCAGGACCGCCCGCTTGTCGCCGAGACGCCGGAGCACATGCTCGACGACGCCACGACGCCGATCTCGAAGTTCTTCGTCCGCAACAACGGCCAGATCCCGAACGAGGTCGCCAATCCCGATGCCCACGCCTTCACGATCGAGGGCGAGGTGAACCAGGCCTTGCGCCTGACAGTGGGCGAGTTGAAGTCGCGATATCGCGCGGTGACCTATCGCCTGCAGATGGAGTGCGGCGGCAACGGCCGGTCGTTCTTCCAGCCGCCGACGCGCGGCAACCAGTGGGGCAATGGCGCGATCGGCGTCGCCGAATGGACGGGCGTGCCTCTGCGCGACGTCCTGAGGGCGGCAGGCCTGAAGTCGTCGGCTCTGTTCACCGGCCATTTCGGTTTCGATCCGCACCTGTCGGGCACGCCCGGACAGGTCGCCATCTCGCGCGGTATGCCGATCGCCAAGGCAATGGAACGGCATACGATCGTCGCCTTCGCCATGAACGGCCAGCCGATCCCGCATATCCACGGCGGGCCGGTGCGCCTGATCGTGCCGGGCTGGCCGGGCTCGCTCTCGGCGAAGTGGCTCAACCGCGTGCTGGTGCGCGCCACGCCGCATGACGGCCCGGGCATGGGCGGCACGAGCTATCGCGTCCCGACCATTCCCATCGTGCCGGGGACGAACGTCGACGGCCGGACGAATTTCCGCGACATGGATTCCATGCCGGTGCGCGGCGTTTTGACCAGCCACGCCAACGGCGCTCGTCTGCCGGCGGGCACTCGATCCCTCGACATTCGCGGCGCGGCCTGGGCAGGGGAAATGGACGTACAGCGCGTCCATGTCTCCACCAATTTCGGCCAGACCTGGCGCACAATGCGCCTGGCCGATCTCAAGAACAAATATGACTGGCGGCGCTGGTCCGGCCGGATCGCTTTCCCGACCGACGGCTATTACGAAATCTGGGTTCGCGCGCAGAGTTCGAACGGCGTCTATCAGCCGCACGCGCCGGCGAACTGGAACCCGCAGGGCTACGAAGCCAATTCATTCCACCGCGTCGCGGTGCTGATAGGGTGACGACGATGAAAGCGATCATGCTCGCCCTGGCGCTCTGCGCCGGGGCCGCCGCGCCGTCGTTCGCGCAGGTTCAGGGCTTCACGCCGCGCGAGGAAAGCCCTGAACAATGGCCGGCGGGCGAGGGCCGGGACGAGACCTTCTATATGTGCACGGCCTGCCACGCGACGGGGATCATCACACGCGCCGGGCAAACCCGCGAAGGCTGGGACGATCTCGTCACGCAGATGGTCACCCGGCACAACATGTCCGACCCGGACGCGGACTTCCGCAAGCTGATGGTTGACTATCTGGCGCGAGCCTTCCCGCGGGAAGCCACGCCCCAGGGCGGCTGGCGCAACCCCTTCGCGCCGACGCGCTGAGGGCGAGGCGGCGCCGCCCCCTCCCCACGCATTGGGGAGGGTAGGCGTGGGCGTTCGCGAAGCGCGGGCGCTGGACGAGGAGCCCTCGACCGAAGCCCAAGGCGTTCTTCTCACGGGCGACCTCGCCGAAGGCCCACCCTAGTCCTCCCCATCCGGTCCATCGGACCGGCGAGAAGGGGCAAAAGACTCACGCGCGCCGAAAGAGGCGGAAAAGCCCGTCAGGCAGCTTGAGAAGATCGATCGCGCCGAACATGCGTTGCCGGCGATACCCCGTATTCACGCTGCGGGCATGATCGAGCGCGAGGATCGCGATGTCGTGGAGCAAGGCGCGGCGCGCCACGCGGCCCTTTTTTGTTGGGTGAATCCTAGCCGCATGCCGACGCGGGCTGCAAGTCGCCTCGCCGCGGGATGCTGCATCACGGCAAAATCAATAGTGCCGCCATGAGACATGTAATAGGGCAGTTCCTCGATCCATGATCGGAGCCGGCTGACACCTGGTGGCACCGCCCTCCCCTTCACAGACAAGCCCATGAACACCATGCCCCCGCCAGCCGCCGGACCCTATCCGGGCCTGGGTTTCCGCCAGTTCGTCGCCATGATCGCCGCCCTGATGGCGACCAATGCGCTCGCCATCGATTCCATGCTTCCCGCCCTCCCCGAGATCGGCGAGGCGCTCGGCATCGTCTCGCCGAACGACCGGCAATGGGTCATCACGTCCTATCTCCTCGGCTTCGGCCTGGCGCAGATCATCTATGGCACCCTGGCCGACCGGTTCGGCCGCCGGCCCGTGCTGCTGACCGGCCTTGCGATCTATGCGGTCGGCAGCCTCGCAGCGACTTTC
Source organism: Phreatobacter sp. (assembly GCA_019749835.1). Lineage (GTDB taxonomy): Bacteria > Pseudomonadota > Alphaproteobacteria > Rhizobiales > Phreatobacteraceae > Phreatobacter. The sequence continues at coordinate 9,858 of JAIEPJ010000204.1, forward strand.
GCCGCCAGTTTCGACGCGATGATGGTCGCGCGCGTGGTGCAGGGCATCGGCGCGGCCGCCACGCGTGTCCTGGCGGTGTCGATCGTCCGCGACACGTTCTCCGGCCGGCAGATGGCGCGGGTGATGTCGCTCGCCTTCATCGTCTTCCTCGCCGTGCCGATCCTGGCGCCATCGATCGGGCAGGTCATCATCCTCTTCGCGCCATGGCGCTGGATCTTCGCGCTTCTCGGCCTGTTCGGCATCGCCGTGGCCTTGTGGGTTGCCCGAAAACTGCCCGAGACGCTGCATGCCGACGACCGGACGCCCATCGCGCTCGGTCCCATTCTCAACGCCTTCCGCATCTGCCTGACGACGCGCCAGTCGGTCGGCTACATGCTGGCCTTGACCTTCGTCATCGGCAGCCTGTTCGGCTTCATCACCGCCGCGCAGCAGATGTTCGAGGTCGTCTTCAAGGCCAGCGGGCTCTTCACCACCATCTTCGCGGTGATCGCCGGCTTCATGGCGCTGGCCTCCTTCCTGAATTCGCGGATCGTCGAGCGCTTCGGCATGCGCCGGGTGTCGCATACCGCGCTCGTCGGCTACATCGCCGCGACGCTGGCCCATGGCGCGATGGCGCTGGCGGGCCACGAGACCCTGCTGGTCTTCACGCTGTTCCAATGTGTCACGATGTTCTTCTTCGGACTCATGGCGTCGAATTTCGGCGCCATGGCCATGGATCCGCTCGGCCATGTGGCGGGGACGGCGTCTTCCGTCCAGGGCTTCGTGTCGACCGTCGGCGGGGCGCTGATCGGCTTCGGGATCGGCCAACAGTTCGACGGGACAGCCTTGCCGGTCGTGCTCGGCTTCGGCGCCTGCGGTCTCGCGGCGCTGGCCATGGTGCTGGTCGCCGAGCGGGGCAGGCTGTTCCGCCCGCAGGCAGGGCGATAGCCGGAAGGTCGGTTCGGGTACCGCACCGCACCAACAACTGCTACCCTGGGTCGAGCGGACGTGATATCAACAATTTTCCTTCGGCCTGCGACCCCCGCGCGGCGGCGTTGTGTTTCGACCGGGTAAGGCTCGCACTCCGCAGGCCTCCGCGTTTCGCGTGAAAGGGGACGTTCTTGACCCCGCACCGGCCATCTGTCCCGGATCCGGCCCTCAGCCTCGCCCTCGCAGTGGTCGCCAGATCGACGTCGCCTCTCGTCCTGCTCGAAGCCGACATGACGGTGATCGGAGCGAGCCCGTCCTTCTGCCGTGCCTTCCAGATCGATCCGGCCAGCGTCGATGGTCGCAGCTTCTTCGCCTTGGGACAGGGCGAGTGGGGCGCGGCGAACCTGCGCTCGCTTTTGCGGGAAACAGCGATCGGGACCGCCGATGTCGAGGCCTATGAATTCGATCTCGACAGCCCGGCTCTCGGCAAGCGCCGCCTGGTGCTCCATGCACATCGTCTCGTCCATGCGGCCGGGCCGGAGGTGCGCGTGCTGCTGGAAATCTTCGATGCCACCGACGAGCGGACGTCCGAGAGCTTCAAGCAGTCGTTGATCCGCGACAAGGCCGCCCTGCTGCAGGAGGTGCATCACCGGGTCGCCAACAGCCTGCAGATCATCGCCAGCGTCCTGATGCAGAGCGCCCGGCGGGTCCAGTCCGAGGAGGCCCGCGGCCATCTCACGGATGCCCGCAACCGGGTGATGTCGATCGCCTCCGTCGAACGGCAACTGGCCGATTCACAGGCTGATGATGTGCATTTGCGCGACTACTTCACCGCCCTGTGCCGCAGCCTCGCCGCCTCGATGATCCGGGATCCCAAGGCTCTCACCCTGACGGTCGAGGCCGACGAAAGCACGGTAAGCGGCGAAGTCTCGATCAGCCTCGGCCTCATCATCACGGAACTGGTCATCAATTCGCTGAAACACGCCTTTCCCGACGAACACCACGGGGCCATCGTCGTCGCCTATCGCTCGGAACCGACCGGTTGGACCCTCAGCGTCACCGACAACGGCATCGGCATGCCGACGGCGGCTGCGGGCGGCCCCAAGTCGGGCCTTGGCACCAGCATCGTCGAGGCCCTGGCCAACCGGATGCAAGCGGTCATCCATGTGACCGATATGGCACCGGGCACCCAGACGAAGATCGTCCACGCGCACGGCGGGCAAACTCTCCCGGGCCACGCGGCGGTCGCCGCCGGGCGGACGGCCTGACGACGGGTCCGCGCGCGAGCAGACGCCATGTGAAGCGGGCGCGATGCAGCAGAAAGCATCAATTTAACAGGCATTATCAGATAATTTAACGAAGTCGTAACAACGCCTTGCTACCGCAGAGTCACGCTGGCTCACGGAGGCTCCCTTGTCGGTTCTTTCCAATATTCGCATCACGCCGAAGATCATGGCGCTCGTCCTGACGCTGAATGTACTGGCGATGGCCCTCGCGGGGATCGGCATGTACGCGCTGTCGAGCGTCGCCGCGGACGCGGAACGCGGCATCGTCGCGGGCGAGCGCGCGACCGCCTCCTCGCGCATCACCTCGGCCGTGTCCTATATCGCACGCGCCGAGGCGGCGATTGCCATCAACCCGACGCCGGACGTCATCCGCGAGAACAGCGCCACCGTCGCCGCCCAGCGCCGCGCCATCACCGAGAACATGGCCAGGATCCGCGCCAGCTCCGCGCCCGAGGTGATCAAGGCGGCCGACGAGGCGGAAGCTGCTCTCGGCCGCTATTTCGCGCTCGAGGAAAAGACGCTGCAATTCGCCGGCGCCATTCGCGGCGAGGCGACGGACGACCAGCAGCGCACCCTCGCCCGGATGGTGACCGAGGGCCGCCCGACATTCATGCAAGCCCGCCGCGAGGTGCAGGACCTCACCGCCCTCATGCTGCAGCGCGCCGCCAACTACCGCACGGCCCTGCAGGCCACCGAGAGCTCCATGGCGACCCTGCTGAAGATCCTCGTGGGCGTCAGCCTTCTGCTCGGTGTGACGGCCGGCCTGCTGATCGGCCGCGGGGGCATCGCCACGCCCATCCGCACGCTCGCGAGCCAGCTCGAGGATCTCGCCCGCGGGCGCTTCGACATCACCGTCGCCGGCGCCGCCCGCAAGGACGAGGTCGGCGACATCGCCCGCTCGGCGGAGATCTTCAAGGCCAGCGGCATGGAAGCCGAGCGCCTCAAGGCCGAACAGGCCGAGCAGGAGGCCCGGGCCGAGAGCGAGAAGCGCGCGCTGCTCGACCGCCTCGCCGGCGAGTTCGAGAAGGCCGTCGGCTCGGTCGTCCAGTCGGTGTCGGCCTCGGCCGACCAGTTGAAGTCGGCGGCGACCGTGCTGTCGGCCTCGGCCTCGGAATCGGGGGCGCAGTCGAATGCCGTCGCCGCCGCCGCCGAACAGAGTTCCGGCAATCTGCAGACCGTCGCCTCGGCGACGGAAGAGCTCGCCGCCTCGGTGCGCGAGATCGCCTCGCAGGTGTCGCAGTCCGCCCAGATGTCGGCCAGCGCCGTCCAGGGGGCCAATGACTCGGCCACTCAGGTGCAGGACCTCGCCACCAAGGTGCAGAAGATCGGCGAGATCGTCGAACTGATCAGCGGCGTCGCCGCCCAGACCAATCTGCTCGCCCTCAACGCCACGATCGAGGCGGCACGGGCCGGTGAGGCCGGCCGCGGCTTCGCCGTGGTCGCCGCCGAGGTCAAGGGCCTTGCCGACCAGACGGCCAAGGCGACCACGGAGATCTCCAAGCAGATCGCCGCCATCCAGCAGGCCACCACGTCGTCGGCGACCGCGATCGACGCCATCGCCCACACGATCCAGCAGATGGACTCGGTCGCCACCGAGATCGCCGCCGCGGTGGAGGAACAGACCGCCGCCACCGGCGAGATCGCCCGCAACGTGCAGCAGGCCTCGACGGGTGCCTCGGAGATCAACGCCAACATCACCGGCGTCTCGACCGCCGTCGGCGAAACCAGCGCGGCCGCCAGCCAGGTCCTGTCCTCGGCGGACGCGCTGTCGAACCAGGCCGGCCAGCTGCGCAGCGAGCTCGACCAGTTCCTGGTGCGGTTCCGCGCCGCCTGATCCGTCCCGCGAGGGACGCCGGAAGGAGAGAGAGGGCCGGCGACGGCCCTTTCGCCGTTTCAGGCGCCGGCCACGTCGCCGTCTTTCCGCCGCAGCGGGATGCGATGGTCGTTTCGGACTAGGAGCGGCGCGGCGGCAGCGGCGCCTGCATCATGCGCGGCGGGGCCGGGCGCTCGATGGCGATCTGCCGGACGGGGGCGCGCAGCGCCGTCATCTCGCGCAGTTCGGGAAGGCGCGAGGCGCGGGCGAAAGTGTTGGACGTGACCGCCGGCGCGATGCCGGCATAGCGCAGCCGCTCCGGCAGGCGCGCCGTCTCGATCTCCTCGACGCGGCGGCGCATGTCGGCGGTGAGCCGGCCATAGGCCCGCGCCGTGACGAAATCGCGCGGCTGGTGCGGAAAGCGGCCGCCGCCGCGGAAGACCCTGACGCCAGCCTCGGTCACCACGACATCGCCGGTGCGCAGCGTGAAGTCCTGGGCGAAGCTGAGCCGCGCCAGCCCCTGGGTGACGCTGCCCTGGCAGGAACAGCCCGGCTGCAGCCGCTCGCGGAAGCGGAAGGCGGTGGCGGTGGCGGTGTAATGCTGGCCGGTTTCCGAGCGCGCCGTCTCGATCGACCCGTTGCGCGACGAATAGAGACGCACGCTGGCCCCGGGGCACATGGCGGCGCAGGCCTCGGCCTGGGCGCTGCGGCCGGCCCCGGCTGTGGCCGGGCCGACGGGGAAGAAATAGCCATCGCAGGAGCGGACGCAGAAGGCCCGCGAGTTGCCGTCGGTGCCGGCCAGGGCCGCGGCCTGGCGGTTGGGGCGGGTGTTCATCTGGCGCGGGCCGTCGGCCGACAGGTGCTGGACCGTCGGCGCCGCAGACCGGCTGAACCAACCGCCCCCGGCGGGAGCCACGGCCCGGCGGCCCGTCTCGCCGCGGGCAATGGCGTAGAATTCGTCACGGTCCTCGGCGACGGTGTCGGAGACCGACAGCAAGGCGAGGCCGAGGAGGCTGAGGAGGCCCAGGACGCGGAACATGGACGGGCACCGGTAGCAGGATAACACTTGACGCTACGTCAGTGCTTAACCTTTCGGCAACCATGGCGCAAGCGGAGGCTGCCGGCATGGTTGATGGGCACCGGCCTGCTGCCATCCTGCTGACACAATATGGCAGGAGCCGGTATAGGGTGCCTTCAACCCGAGGAGGAGATCCCATGGCCCAGAACCTCACCGCCATCCGCACCGCCGCCCCCGCCGACCCCGAGGTGGAGGCCGTGCTGGCCGAATTCGACGGCGACCCGCGCCGTGCCATCCGGGCGCTGCTGGACGATATCGCGGCCCTGGCCGAGGACGAACCGGCCGAGACCTATCTGACCGTGGCGGCGCAGATCGCGCCGGACAGCCGCCAGCCCGGCTGGCGGGTGGAGTGAGGGCCGCCCGCCGATGGCGCGGGCGCATCAATCTTTTTTCCTATCCTAGGAAAAATTGCTTGACGCGGCCCGGCGCTTCCGGCATGATCCCCCGGTCTTGAGAGGGGAGGATCGCATGAAGCCTGTCATCGTCGCGCTGCTGGCCCTGATCGTCTCGGGCTCCATGGCCCTGGCCCATGCGGCCCTGCCGCTGCCGGGCGCCACCGGCCTCCCGGCCGATGGCGGCCTGTCGGCGATCGCGGGCCACCCGCCGGGGCGGGGCGCCGCAGCGGCGGGCCTGAAGACGGGCGTGGCTTGTGCCGGGTCCATCACCGCCATATTCTCCGTCATGTTTTCCCGTCACTGGAGATGGCATCCCATGAGCGCCCGGACCGGAAAGTCCGTCACCGCCAAGGCGGCGAGGCTGGAGGTGGTGACGCGCGGCACCGCCGGCTATTTCGACGCCGAGGGGCTGATCGTCATCGACCGGGTGGCGGATCGTTTCGGGGTGTCGAAGGCGCAACTCGCCGACACGATGGGCGTCAGCCCGGAGACCTTCCACCGCGCCGCCCGGGCCAGGGCGCCGAAGACGCAGGGGCGCGCCGCCGAGATGATCGAGATCGTGGCGCGGGTGAGCGACTGGGCCGGCGGCGAGAAACAGGCGCTCGCCTGGTATCGCGCCGAGCCGATCCCGGCCTTCGGCGGGCGGACGGCGGAGAGCCTCGTCAAGGACGGCAAGGCGGCAGCGGTCCGCGACTGGCTCGACCATGTCGCGACCGGGGGTTTTGCCTGAGGGGTGGGTGTTGGGCTCCGGCTCCGGGTCCGGGTCCGAGGCAATCACCGGAACCACCACCCGTCATGCCCGCCCTTGTGGCGGGCATCCACGACTTGCCTTCGAGGGGCGGCGTTCAAGTCGTGGATACCCGGCATAGCCGAGGCTCCGCCTCGGCGTTCAAGCGGAAGAACGGCGGCCGAAGGCCGCCTAGGCCCGGGCATGACGCGGTGAGGAAAACGCCTGTGAACCGGGAGGCAGTGCAGGCAGCCGCATGACCGCCCTCCCCCTCACCCGCTATCGCGGCCTCGCCTACCGGGCCCACGACCCGCGCTGGGCCTTCGCGCCGACCTCCGGCGCCGGCGCGGCGATCCATGGCGGGCGGTTCAACCCGAAGGGCATGGAAGCGCTCTACCTCGCGCTCACCATCGAGGGCATGTTCGCCGAGGTCTCCCACGGCTTCGCCCACCGCTTCCCGCCGCTGACGGTGGTGACCTACGAGGTGGACTGCGCCGATCTCCTCGACCTCACGACGGAGGCGGGCCGCAAGGCCGCCGGCACGGACCTCCAGACCCTCGGTGGCGCCTGGATGCTCGACCGCGCCGAGGGGCGGACACCACCCACCTGGACGCTCACCAAGCGGCTCATCGCGGCGGGGGCCGCCGGGGTGGTGGTGCCGAGTTTTGCGGTGGGCGCGACGGAGGGGATGCGGAATCTGGTGCTGTGGCGGTGGGGCGGGGAGAAGCAGCGGGTGGTGGCGTGGGATGAGGAGGGGAGATTGGGGTGAGGCCTGAGCGCAGTTCACGCGAAGCTCATCATCCCTCGCCGCAATGTTTGAGTCTCACAAGAGGCCTCGCCCAAACAGCATTGTCGTCACCGCCGGCTTCCTCGATCAGTCGCGCGGCCGGATCGGCTCAAATGACGCGCTGCCCGTCACGTTATGGCGAATTAGCGACGAAACGAGTGCCGCGTGGCACCGCCTCCAAGCGTTTAGCCTTTCAATGCCTGGGACGGTAGGACGATGCGGATGGTCTGGATCAAGGGTAGCGTCGATACCGGTGATGTATGACAAGCGGCATGACATCACAACTTCGCCGGGAATGTCTAGAGCACATTGGCGGTGACCGCAAGATTCACGCGTAGTTTTATGTGGGCAACTCAAGAGCCGCTGGTATGATTACACTCAGCGCCGCGAATTCAAGCTAGTTTGCGCGCCTCCCTCCGGGCCTTGGCACTGCGGTTAACCGCAATCGTGATTGCTCCGACACCGACTACACGTACAGCTTTACTGCCTCGACTACCGCGGCAATCACGTCGTCATTTCTCGAATACGCCACTGTCTTCCTTATGCCCGGCAGTCCTAGGGCCATGAGAGAAACGATCCCTTCGCCGATCTGCAAATCGTGTTCACTGCTATCTGGATTCCTATAATGCACGCGCCTTACACGATTAATACCATAGTCGCCAATCAGCATGATAATCGGGATGCCGGCCGTCTCTGCAATCTGCAACTCGATTCCAAGACCGGTTGAAGGAAAGCTTGCATCGGCAATCACCAAGTTTGCCTCCTCAACCATACGGCGATCCCAGTCGTAGCAAAGGGCAGCGCGATTTGTCGCCGGCTTGAGCGCCAACTGAGGATCGCTGTCGACAAGCGCGTACCGCACTCCAGTAACAGTTGGTATCTCTTTCAGGGCGCGGGCCAACGTGTGCAAGTAAGATACGTAGCTAGAGAAAATATCTCTAGGGACATGGGTAAGACCGCATGCAATATATATTCTCATCACAAACCTCAGATTGGTGCTCGGACATTAGGTATCATTATCTGATGTCCCGTCATTTCACAGGAAACCTCATCCAAGAACTGAGGAGGCGACATCGCAACAAATTCACTTAGAGCCTGACCGAAAAAGAAGTTGAGTGATATCAGCCGCTTGTGATTCCGTCGGTGGTTGCGAGACCTTCGATG
>JAIEPJ010000026.1 GCA_019749835.1 Phreatobacter sp.
CGTCGCCGCCCTCGGCAAGAAGGGCTCGCTCTCGGCCCTGCTCGCCACCCTCGGCCAGATGGCGCCGGAGGAGCGCAAGACGGCGGGCGCCGCCATCAATCAGGTGAAGGATCGCGTCACCGAAGCTCTCAGCCAGCGCCGGGAGGTGCTGAAGAGTGCCGCGCTCGATGCGCGCCTCGCCGCCGAAACGGTCGATGTCACGCTCCCCGTGCGCGAGAGCCCGACCGAGACCGGCCGCATCCACCCGATCAGCCAGGTGATGGACGAGCTCACCGCCATCTTTGCCGATATGGGCTTCGCCATCGCCGAAGGGCCGGACATCGAGACCGACGATTACAATTTCACGCGGTTGAACTTCCCCGAGGGCCATCCGGCCCGCGAGATGCACGACACGTTCTTCTTCAACCCGAAGGAGAACGGCGAGCGGATGCTCCTGCGCACGCATACCTCGCCGGTGCAGGTGCGCACCATGCTGACAAGCAAGCCGCCGATCCGGGTCATCTGCCCGGGCCGGACCTATCGCTGCGACAGCGACCAGACCCATACGCCGATGTTCCATCAGGTCGAGGGCCTCGTCATCGACAAGGGCAGCCATATCGGCCACCTCAAATGGATCCTCGAGGAGTTCTGCAAGGCCTTCTTCGAGGTCGACAGCGTCAAGATGCGCTTCCGTCCGTCGTTCTTCCCCTTCACCGAACCCTCCATGGAGGTCGACATCCAGTGCAACCGCCAGGGCGGCGAGGTGCGCTTCGGCGAGGGCGAGGACTGGCTGGAAATCCTCGGCTGCGGGATGGTCCATCCGAACGTCATCCGCAATTGCGGCCTCGATCCCGACATCTACCAGGGCTTCGCCTGGGGCATGGGGATCGACCGCATCGCCATGCTGAAATACGGCATCAACGACCTCCGGCAGTTCTTCGAGGCCGATGTGCGCTGGCTGTCGCATTACGGCTTCCGCCCGCTCGACCTGCCGTCGCTGGCCGGCGGCCTGTCGAGCTGAGGGGAGACATCCGATGAAATTCACCCTCTCCTGGCTCAAGGACCATCTCGACACCGAGGCCTCCCTCGCCGAGATCACCGAGACGCTCACCCGCATCGGCCTCGAGGTCGAGGGGCTGGACGATCCGGGCGCCAAGCTCGCATCCTTCACCATCGCCCATGTCATCTCGGCCGAGCAGCACCCCAATGCCGACCGTCTCAGGGTCTGCATGGTCGATACCGGCTCGGGCGAACCCGTCCAGGTTGTCTGCGGCGCGCCGAACGCCCGGACCGGCATGAAGTCGGTCTTCTCGCCGCCCGGCACCTTCATTCCGGGCAAGGGCATCACGCTCGGGGTCGGCACGATCCGCGGCGTCGAGAGCCGCGGCATGCTCTGCTCGGCGGCCGAACTGGAAATCTCCGAGGATCATGACGGCATCATCGACCTGCCGGCCGACGCCCCCCTTGGCGCCCGCTATGCCGACTGGGCGCAGCTCTCCGATCCGGTCATCGAGATCAACCTGACGCCGAACCGGCCGGACTGCACCTCGATCCATGGCATTGCCCGCGACCTTGCCGCCGCCGGTCTCGGCAAGCTGAAATCCGACGTGGTGCCGCAGGTGAAGGGCGCCTTCCCGAACCCGCAGAAGGTGACGCTCGCCCTCGCCAAGGGCGAGGAGAAGCTCTGCCCGGCCTTCGCGCTACGCCTGGTGCGCGGCGTCAAGAACGGTCCCTCGCCGGACTGGATGCAGCGGCGGCTGAAGGCCATCGGCCTTCGCCCGATCAACGCGCTGGTCGACATCACCAATTACGTCACCTTCGACCGGGGACGGCCGCTGCATGTCTTCGATGCGACGAAGGTCGCCGGTGCGCTCGTCGTGCGCCGCTCGCAGCCGGGCGAGACCGTGCTCGGCCTCGACGGCCGGGTCTATGGCTTCACCGGCAACGAGACGGTGATCGCCGATGACAACGGCGTCGAGTCCATCGCCGGTGTGATGGGCGGCGAACATTCGGGCTGCGACGAGGCTACGACGGACGTCCTGATCGAGTCGGCGCTGTGGGACCCGATGGACATCGCCCGCACCGGGCGCAACCTCGGCATCGTCACCGATGCGCGCTACCGTTTCGAGCGCGGCGTCGATCCGAATTTCACGCTGCCGGGCGTCGAGCTGGCGACGAAGCTCGTCATGGACCTGTGCGGCGGTCAGCCCTCCGAGGTGACGGTCGCAGGCGCTGTTCCCGATACCGGCTTCATCATCAACTTCCCGCTGTCCGAGACCAAGCGCCTCACCGGCCTCGAAGTCTCCGTCCGTGAGCAGAAGCGCATCCTCGAGGCGCTCGGCTTCTCCGTCTCCGGCAATGGTCCGATGGTGAAGGTGTCGCCGCCCTCCTGGCGCCCCGACATCCACGGCAAGGCGGACCTGACCGAGGAGGTCATGCGCATCGCTGGTGTCGACCGCGTCCCCTCGACCCCGCTCGACCGCGGCGGCACGGTGCCCAAGCCGGTGCTCACGCTCATCCAGAAGCGCACGCGCATGGCCAAGCGCACCCTTGCCGGGCGCGGCATGGTGGAGGCCGTGACCTGGAGCTTCATTTCGAAGGCGCAGGCCGAACTGTTCGGCGGTGGCCAGCCGGCGCTGGCGCTGGCCAATCCCATCGCCTCCGACCTCTCGGACATGCGGCCGACGCTGCTCGTCGGGCTGGCTACCGCCGCCCAGCGCAATGCCGACCGCGGCTATGGCGACGTCGCCCTGTTCGAGGTCGGCCAGGTGTTCAGGGGCGACAGGCCGGAGGACCAGTTCATGGCCGCCACCGGTCTGCGCCGTGGACTGGCGCGGCCGACCGGCGCCGGGCGTCACTGGCAGGGCACCGCGGCAGCCGACATCTATGACATCAAGGCGGATGCCATGGCGGTTCTTGCCGCCGTCGGCGCGCCCATGGCCGGCATCCAGGTGGTGCAGGGCGGTCCCGCCTGGTTCCATCCGGGCCGCTCCGGCACCTTCCAGATGGGTCCGCAGACGGTCTTCGGGTCCTTCGGCGAGTTGCACCCGCGCGTCCTCGAGGCGCTTGACGTCAAGGGGCCAGTGCTGGCCTTCGAGATCCTGCTCGACAAGCTGCCGCCGCCGAAGGTCCGTCCGACCCGTACCAAGCCGCCGCTCGTACTCTCGCCCTTCCAGCCGGTGGAGCGCGACTTCGCCTTCCTCGTGGACCGGGCGGTGAAGGCCGGCGATCTTGTCAAGGCGGCGCAGGGCGTCGACAAGCAGCTCATCACCGGCGTCCAGGTCTTCGACGTCTATGAGGGCAAGGGCATCGATGGGGCGAAGAAGTCGGTCGCCCTCGCCGTGACGCTGCAGCCGAGGGACAAGACGCTCACCGATGCCGAGATCGACGCCGTGGCGGCCAAGATCGTGGCGGAAGTGACGAAAAAGACCGGCGGGACGCTGCGGGCGTGAGGGCTGGCCTTGCCCGCCACGCCCCGCGCTACGGTTGTGCAGGGCGAAGGTCTCGACGTGCTGCATCAGGACCTGCCCGGCGCGCTCCGTAAACCATGACGGGCGCGGCCCCGTGCTGCACGTCACACGCGGGGTGACAGGCGGTATCCCGCGGCTCTAGCCTGTGCCCGCGCCGCCGCAGAGGACCTCCCATGCATCCGCTTCTTCGCCCTGCCGGCACCACCGGCGCCATTCCGATCACCTTCGTCACCCCGAAGACCTATGACGCGGCGAAGGCGAAGCTCAAGCCGCCGCAACAGGCCTATCTCGATGCGATGGGTTTTGAGCCGAAAGCGGGCAAGGCCGCGGTGGTTCCGGACGCCAAGGGCGCCATCGCCGCCGTGCTGTTCGGCCTCGAGGCCGAGGAGGCCGCCTATCGCGATCCGCTGCTGGTCGGCAAGCTGCCGGGCCAGATCCCGCCCGGCCTCTATCGCTTCGCCAACGATCCCGGCGATGGCGAACGCGCGGCACTGGCCTGGATCATCGGCCAGTACCGCTTCGCCCGCTACAAGCCGTCAGCCGCCAAGCCCGCCCTGCTTGTCGTGCCGGAGGGCGTCGACGGCGATGCGGTCAGCCGGGCTGCCGAGGCGACGACGCTCGCCCGCGACCTCATCAACACGCCGGCCAACGACCTCGGCCCGGCGGAGCTGGAGGCGGCGATCCGCGACCTCGCCAAGCGCCACCGCGCCAAGGTCACGTCCATCGTCGGTGCCGACCTCATCAAGCAGAATTTCCCGATGATCCATGCGGTGGGTGCGGCCTCGCCGCGCGAGCCGCGGCTGATCGACCTCGTCTGGGGCAACGAGAAGCACCCGAAGGTGACGCTGGTCGGCAAGGGGGTCTGTTTCGACACCGGCGGGCTCGACCTCAAGCCCTCCTCCGCCATGCTCCTGATGAAGAAGGACATGGGCGGCGCCGCCGCGGCCATCGGCCTCGCCCATATGGTCATGGCAGCGAAGCTGCCGGTCCGCCTGCGCCTGCTCGTGCCGGCGGTGGAGAATGCCGTCTCGGGGGCCGCCTTCCGGCCGGGAGACGTGTTCCCGACCCGCAAGGGTCTCAGCGTCGAGATCGGCAATACCGATGCCGAGGGGCGGCTCGTGCTCTGCGACGCGCTGGCGCTGGCCGACGAGGAGGCGCCGGTGATCCTCGCCGACTTCGCCACGCTGACCGGAGCGGCGCGCGTGGCGCTGGGGCCGGACCTGCCGCCGGTCTATAGCCATGACGACGCGCTGGCGGCGGAACTGACGGCCGCCGGCCTTGCTGTCGGTGATCCGGTCTGGCGGCTGCCGCTGTGGAAGCCCTATGCCAGCGGCCTCGACAGCAAGATCGCCGATCTCAACAACGTCACGACCGGGGGCTTCGCCGGCTCGATCACCGCCGCGCTCTATCTCGACCGCTTCGTCGAGAAGGCGCGGAGCTGGCTCCATGCCGACGTCTATGGCTGGACGCCGACCGAGAAGCCCGGCCGCCCCGCCGGCGGCGAGATGCAGGCGGCGCGGGCGCTGTTCGCGGTGCTGCAGGCAAGGTTCGGGTGAGCCTCACCCCTCCGCGCTGACCGCGCCCTTCTCGATCAGCATTTCGCGGATGAGCTTCTTCGGCACCTTGCCGTAGCCCGACTTCGGCAGTTCCTCCCAGACGAAGACCTGCCGGGGCATCTTGTAGCGCGACAGCTTGCCGTCGAGATGCTTCAGAATATCGCCCTCGGCAACGGTGGCTCCCGGCCGCGCCACCAGAACGGCGACACCGGCCTCGCCCCAGCGCCGGTCGGGAACGCCGAGCACGGCCACCTCGGCGACCGCGGGATGGGTGAGGATCACCTCCTCGATCTCGCGCGGATAGACGTTGGATCCGCCGGATATGTACATGTCGGAGGCCCGGCCGGTGATGTAGACATAGCCCTCCTCGTCCTTGTGGCCGAGGTCGCCGGTGCGGAAGAAGCCGTCGCGGAAGGACTTGGCATTGGCCTCCCGATTGTCGAAATAGCCGGAAAAGACCGCGGGGCCGGCGACGCAGATTTCGCCGGTCGCGAAGGGCGCGAGTTCCACCCCCTTCTCGTCGAAGATGCGGACGTCCATGGCGGTGCGCGGGTAGCCGCAGGTGCCGATGCGCCCCTGCACCGCGTCGTCGACATCGTGCTCGCGGGTGGGGAAGACGGTGATGTTGCCGGTCACCTCGCCGAGGCCGAAATATTGCACGATGCATTTTCCGAGGCGGGTCAGCGCGATCTGCTGGTCGGCCCGGTACATGGGCGATCCCGCATAGATGACGTGTTTCAGCGACCTGTGGTCATGGCGGTCGGCGGCCTCATGGCCGGCGAGCATCGTCAGGATGGTCGGCACCGTGAACATGTTGGTGACGCGGTGTCCCGCGATGAGGCGGAAGGCCTCCTCGCAGTCGAGCCGCTCGCTGGAGAGGAGCACGGTGCGCGCGCCACGGGCGACCTGGGTCAGCTGGTGGATGCCGGCACCGTGGGAGAGCGGGGCGACCACGAGCGAGGCGTCGTGCTCGCTCGTGCCGGGCACCAGGTCGGCGAGATGGTTGGTGACGACGAAGCCCATCTGGCCGTGGGTGAGGACGGCAGCCTTCGGGCGGCCCGTCGTGCCGGAGGTGAAGAAAAACCAGCAGGGATCGTCATAGTCGACGGCCGCGGCTGTCCCCGGGGTCCCGCGGCGCTCGCCTTCGGCGATCAGCGCTTCCCAGTCGATGGCGGCGAAGGGGGCCGCGCCGATCGCGACGGTGAGGGCGAGGTCGGGGTCGCCCTCTTTCACCGCCGCGGCATGGCCCTCGAAGATGTTCTCGCAGATCAGTGCCTTCGCCCGCGCCGCCCTGGCGATATAGGCGACCTCCTGCGGCGTGTTGCGGAAGTTGGTCGGCACCCAGATGGCACCGATGGTCCAGACCGCGAACATGGCCTCGAACATGGCGTTGCTGTTGCGCGACTGGCAGACGATGCGGTCGCCCTTGCCGATGCCGCGGGCACTGAGGCCGGCGGCGGCCGCGTTTACCCGCGCCGCCATCTCGCCCCAGGTCCAGCTCCGGTCGCGCCAGACGAGGCCCGGACGGGTCGGCAGGCGCCTTGCGGTCCCGTGCAGGAGGTCGGCGAGGTTCATGACGCGCCGGGACATCGGCGCAGGGATCATCGTGCCATCGTCAGCGAGACGGGGACCGAGGGCGGGCATATCGGGCATCGCAGGCGTTTCCGGTTCTTCTTGACCGGACGATAGCACCCGCAGGCGCTGCGTTGAGTCCCCCGCTCGACAGGGCTTGCCTGCATCAGGCCGCGTGACGCGCGGCGGTCGGACCGAAATGGTCGATGTAGCGCGGGTGGATGGCCGCCACCGGGAGGATGATCAGCACGTCGATCGTATTGAACTGGCGGTCCACAACCGCGCCGTCGCCGATAAAGGCGCCGAGGCGGAGATAGCCCTTGATGAGAGGGGGAAGGCCATGGAGTGCCTGTTTCATGTCGATGGCGTCCCGCGACAGGCGGCCCATCTCGACATGGCGGGAGGGCAGGGCGGCAGCCGCCCATTCGGCCGGCGGGCTGGCATTGTGATGAAGGAACGACAGTTCGCGCGACACGGCGCGCGGATCGGTGCCCTCCAGGCTGGCGCAGCCGAACATCACGTCGATCCCGTGCGCCAGGACATAGGCCCAGATGCCGTGCCAGAGGAGCTCGACGGTGCGCTTGTTGCGATAGGCCGGCAGCACGCAGGACCGGCCGAGCTCAAGGAAGCGCTTGCCGGCATGGCGCTGCAGCAGGCCGGTGACGTCGAACTCGCCGGCTGTGTAGAAGCCGCCGTGGCGGTCGGCGATGTCCTGGCGCAGCAGGCGGTAGGTGCCGACGATGGCGGGGCGTGGCTGGCCGAAGGGCTGGCGCTCGAGGACGGCGTGATCGATGACCACGAGATGATCGCAGATAGCGTCGAAAGCGTCGATGTCACGGCGGGCGAGGCGCGAGGCGCCGTCGGCGATCGCCTTCATCTCCTCGTAGAAGACGCGCCAGCGCAGTTTCTGGGCGCGGCGCACCTCGGCGGCATTGGCGGCGAGGCGAACCTCCAGCGTGCCGATGCGGCCGAGTGTCCGTGGCAGGGCCGCTCGGGCATCACGCGGCCGGATGCCGCCATAGGCCCGCATGATGGGAATGATCTTGCGGCCCTGGTCGGCCCAAAGGGCAGGGCTGAAGTGACGGGCGAAGGGAATGGCGCTGTGCGTGACCTGATCGACCATGAAGGGCCCCCGGGCGCGACACCCTAGCCGAATCGCCCCGTGTCGCGTCAGACGACCACGTGCCGCATCTCCCCGACACCGCCATGACGCGGCTGCGACGGAAAGGTGACGCGGCGCTGCCGGGAGGTCAGTCGGCGATCTTCAACTGCGCCGCGTTCGTCGTCTTGGCGTCCATGGCCCGATGGGCCTCGCCGAGCGCGAAGAGATAGGCGTTGGTGGCGTCCATCATGCGGTTGGAGGCATCCGCGAGTTCGGCAAGGACCCTGGATTTCTGCGCGTCGGAAATGGCGCTGGCCCGCACGGCATTGCCGAAGGCGGCAAATCCGGTGGTGACGTTCCGGAGGATCTCGAGTTCCGAGAGCCCGTTCGGACGCTGCATGTTCTGGCTGACGGACACAAGCTTCACGGACGGCTCCCCCGGTCTCGCCGTGAAGCTGTCACGCCATGGTTAACGACTGGTGAAGATTTCCGCCAGCTGACCGCCTGAGTGCTCAGATGGTCTGGTTGTAGGCGCCGACTTCCGGGTTCTCGCGCAGCACGGCATCGACGGCCTGGAACATCGCGCGCATCCGCGCCTCCGAGACCGGGCTCTCGACCACGACGACCAGTTCGGGCTTGTTGGACGAGGCGCGCACCAGGCCCCAGGTGCCATCCGGCGTCGTGATGCGGACGCCGTTGACGGTGACGAGGCTGGAAATCGGATGGCCGGCGACGAGGCCGCCCTGTTCCTGCATGTCCTGGAAGCGTTTCACGACGCGGTCGACGACACCATATTTCACCTCGTCGGCGCATTTCGGCGACATGGTGGGCGAGCCCCAGGTCTTGGGCACAGCGGCATAGAGATCGGCCATCGACCTGTCCGGATTGCGATCGAGCATGTCGATGACGGCGATGGCGGTGACGAGCCCGTCGTCATAGCCGCGGCCGACAGGGGCGTTGAAGAAGAAGTGGCCGGATTTCTCGAAGCCGGCGAGGGCGTTCAGATCGCGCACACGGCGCTTGATGTAGGAATGACCGGTCTTCCAGTAGTCGGTCGTCGCGCCGAGGCGCTGGAGTTCGGGATCGGCGGCGAAGAGGCCGGTCGACTTGACGTCGACGACGAATTGCGAGGGGCCGTGCACCTTGCACAGGTCGCGGGCGAGCATGACGCCGATCTTGTCGGCGAAGATTTCCTCGCCGTGGTTGTCGACGACGCCGCAGCGGTCGCCGTCGCCGTCGAAACCGAGGCCGACATCGGCCCCATGCTCCTTCACCGCCACGGCCATGGCATGGAGCATCTTCATGTCTTCGGGATTGGGGTTGTACCGCGGGAAGGAATGGTCGAGCTCGGCATCGAGCGGGACGACCTCGACACCGAGCGCCTCGAGGATCTGCGGGGCGAAGGCGCCGGCCGTGCCGTTGCCGCAGGCGGCGACGACCTTGAGCTTGCGCGTTACCTTGGGGCGGGTGGTGAGGTCGCGGATATAGCGGGCGGCGAAATCCTCGACGAAGTGGTAGGAGCCGCCGCCGACGAGGTCGAAATCGGCCTCCAGCACGATGGCCTTGAGGGCACTCATCTCGTCGGGGCCGAAGGTGACGGGGCGCTGGGCGCCCATTTTCACGCCGGTCCAGCCATTGTCGTTATGGCTGGCGGTGACCATGGCAACGCAGGGGACGTCGAGCTCGAACTGGGCGAAATAGGCCATGGGCGACATGGCGAGGCCGATGTCATGCACCTTGCAGCCGGCGGCCATCAGGCCGGTGACGAGCGCCATCTTGATGGAGGCGGAATAGCCGCGGAAATCATGGCCGACGACGATCTCGCGGGGAACGCCCATCCGGCCGATCAGGGTGCCGAGGCCCATGCCGACGGCCTGGACACCCATCAGGTTCAGCTCTTCGCCAAAGAACCAGCGGGCATCGTATTCCCGGAAGCCAGTCGGCTTCACCATGGGGAGGGATTCGTAAGCGGCCGTATTGGGCTTCAGGCTGGCGAGCGGCTTGGGAAACATGCGGGAGTTGCCTTCGTCGACACGGATGGGGCGGGACTATCCACCGTCACCTGTTTAAGCCGAAGCTTCAACCATGGCCACCCGCGACATCACCGCGTCCGATGCCGGGCGTTCAGGCCGCGTTGCCGGCCGCCGCCGGGGTGCTCTTGCCGGCGGTCATCCGGACCTTGAGGAACCGGATGGCGCGCTGGGCGTCCGCCTGGGATACGGCCTCATAGTCGGCGCGCGACACGGTTTCGCGGGCCCCACGCCGCTTGCTCGCACGCAGCACCAACGTCGTCTCCAGATTGGCATAGGCGATGTCGAGGGCGCGAAACGTCAGGACGACCGTGTTGATGTCCCCCGCCGCCAATTGCTGGAAGACGAAATTCCGATCGAACCGCAGGAAGTGGGCCATGACCTGGGCGACGTCGAGCAGACGGCCTCCGGAAACGAGGGTGCCGACGCCGCTGTCGAGAGACATGGTCCCGGCTTCGACCGCTGCGATAACCCGGTCCGTACTGCTGATATTGGCCTTGCGCTTGCGCAGTTCCTCGGCGATCAGCGCCTGGGCACGGGCTCTCAGCGCGGCGATGCCATCACCAGCGTCTCCTTCGGCAGATCCGGCGGCGACCTGGGCGCAGATGATCGTGTTGAGCTGGTCGAGGACGGCCGGCGAGAGGTCGCCGCGGTCGGCCAAGGCGAGACCAATTTCGGCGTCGTCGCTGGCTCGGGTGAGAAGGTTCATCATGCCCTTCTCGGAGATTTCGGCTCCGATATTACCTGAAACCGTGCGCAGCACGACATTGCTGCCGCGGTCGATCAGCACGTCGGTGACACGCGCCGTGAGGGACGGGCGTGTGGCGATGGCCTGCAGGTGCTCGTCGCCGCTGGTCTCGGCAATGGCGACAATGTCGGTCTCCGTCAGCACCGGCGAGCGCGAGAGGATGGGGCTGGCCACGGCGATATCGGCATCCGAGGCAAGGGCCATCGCCAGACTGTGGGGCACCCGCTCGCTCTCGCTCAGCGCCGCGCTGACCTGCGGCCGCTGGTCGGGCTGCAGCTTGCGCATCACGGAAGTCGCGATCTCCGAGAAGAGATATTCCTCCGCCACGGTCGGGCTGACGGGATGGGTCAGATAGAGGTCGGCGACCCCGCGCAGCAGGGCGAGACGCTTCTCGCTGTCCTTTTCCAAGCCGAGCCGGCCGAGCTGTTCGACGAAGGCGTGCGTGTCACGGACGGTTGCGGCAGACATGGTCAAGTTCTTCGGGAGAATGAGGGTTGCTACAGATCGTTGGTCTCATCGGCCCGCCTCCGGCGGTCGAAGTCTCGTTCGTAATCCCACCTTAGATTCGCAATTGTAACCAAATCACTGTCACTTCTTGTTGGAACCGCTGCGCTTCTTGGTAAATATTCATGGACGTGTACCGGCCGCGGTTTGCCGTCAGGCCGGCCGCTGCAGGGGCGGCGCTATGACGTGGAGCGACGGGGGCCAGGGCACCTCGTCGAGGGTCATGATCCGGATTTCGGCGACGCGGGCAAACAACTGGCGCACATGGTCCTCGATCGCGACCAGCGCGCCCGTGTCCGTCCGGAGGGTCAGCCGGTCGGTGACGACCTCGAGGACGTTGCCCTGAAGACGGGCATAGATCATCGGCTCTCGCGCCATGGCAGGGCTCCGAAGGGCAGGGCAGACCCGTCCCGCCCCTTCGGCCGGGCCCGGATCACGGCGGTGGTGCCGATTGCGGGGTTCAGGCACTGACGGCCAGGCGGCGACCAGAGTCTCGCGCCCGTCCGGCCGTTCAACGGGCGTCGTGGCGGCGCTCGTCGTAGATGACGCGAACGAGATCGGCGGCATTCCTGGCGCCGAGCTTTTCCATGATGCGGGCCCTGTGCACCTCGATGGTGCGCGGGCTGATGCCGAGGCTGCGGCCAGCCTCCTTGTTGGACGCGCCGCGCACGAGTTCCTGCAGGACGTCCCGCTCCCGCGGCGTCAGCAGGCTTGCCCCGCCGGGGCCGAGTGCCGAGACGGGATCGGCCCGCTCCGCTGCCCGGCGGGCATGGCCGGCGAGCGCCTGTCCGACCTGCTGGACGACGCGCTGGCCGTCCAGCGGCTTTTCGACGAGGTCGGCTGCCCCTGCCTGAATGACGGCGACCGCCATGGGGATGTCGGCCCGTCCAGACATCATCACCACCGGCCCTTCGAACCGGCGCTGGGAAATCTGGCGCAGAACCTCGACGCCACCCGACCCCGGCAAGCAGACATCGAGAAGAATGGCGTCGGGGTGCCGCTGCTGAAGGGCGTTGAGGAGCGTGGAGGCGTCGGCGAAAGCGGCGACACGGTAGCCGGCCTGCTCGAAGACGACGGTGAGTCCGTCACGCACCGCCGCGTCGTCATCGACGATGAAGAGCTCTGCGCCCCTGTCCGTTTCCGTCCGCATGACCGCCATCCCCCGCGGCTGGCTCGACCTTGTCCGCCGGTCAGACCGGCCCCAACGTCAGTGGAAGTGTCGGTTGCCGGCCGGTAACCCCCTATGCGACGTATTGTCGCATCTTTGGGTTGTCATCCACCCCGGGCGACGACGCGTTCGCGGTAGAGGAGATAGAGACCGGAAGCGATGACGATGGCCGCACCGGCGAGGGTGTTGGCCGCCGGGACCTGGGCGAAGATCAGCCATCCGAGCGCCGTCATCCAGACGATCTGGGTGTAGATGAAGGGCGCCAGAATGCCCGGCGGGGCATAGCCGTGGGCGACGATCAGCAGCCAGTGCCCGAAGGCCCCGAAGGCGCCGATGGCGATCATGCCGAGCACCACGGAGAGGGAGGTCGGCGCGGTCCAGATGAAGGGGACGAGGATGGTGGCGACCGCCGCGCCGAAGGCGACGGAATAGATCGAGGTCGTCGCGGCGGAATCGTGACCCGCCAGCATGCGGGTCAGGATGTTGTAGAGCGCATAGACACAGGTGCCGGCGAAGGTGAGCAGCATGGCCCAGTGCAATGAGCCGCTCCATGGCTGGGTGACCACCAGCACGCCGAGGAAGCCGACGACGACCGCGATCCAGCGGCGCAGGCCGATCCATTCGCCGAGAAAGGGTCCCGACAGGATGGCGACGATGAAGGGCGTCGCGAACATGATGGCGACCGTCTGGTCGAGCTGCAGATATTGCAGGGCGATGAAGTTGACGGCCGTCGATCCGAACAGCAGTGCCGAGCGGATCGCCTGGATCCAGGGACGGCGGGTGACGAAGACCCCGGGATTGCGGACGGGATTGAAGATGATGAGGATCATGCAGAGCGCCGCGGTGTAGCGGGCCCAGACCACCTGCATCGGGTCCATATGGGTGCCGAGCCATTTGGCCAGCGCGTCGAGACAGGCGAAACAGGCGAGCGCCGCGCACATCAGGCCGATGCCCTTGAGGCGCGCGCGGGCGGCTGCGGCCGGGACTCCGACCGTGCCCTCGTCGCCGGCGCCCGGTTGCGGCGCCCTCTGTCCATCTGTTGCCATCCGAGGACCACTAGCCGATTTGGCCGGACATCGTCCCGGTCCGCCCGCATGGGAGCCGTGCGAAGCTGGTCCGCGCCGATGCGTGAACTCCAGCCTGACCAGTGCCCCTTTCCCGTAGCATGGCCGTCAGTCATGGATTTGTCATCAGCGATGGGCTCTACGATGACCCGTTCCGCATTCCCATCCGGACCCAGGCTCCCATGACGATCCGTGAACTGCAGCAGGTTTCAGCACCCCCGGTGCCCTTCGCCGAGGCCTTGGCCGTCTGGATCAGGGTCGGTTTCCTCTCCTTCGGCGGTTCCGCCGGGCAGATCGCCATGCTGCACACCATCATCGTCGAGGAGAAGAAGTGGCTCGACGAGAAGCGGTTCCTGCACGCCCTCAACTACTGCACGCTGCTGCCGGGGCCGGAGGCGCAACAGCTTGCCACCTATATCGGCTGGCTCCTGCACGGCGTGCGCGGCGGACTGACGGCGGGGCTGCTCTTCGTGCTGCCGGGCGCGCTCATCGTTCTTGGGTTGTCGATGCTCTATGTGACCGCCCGCAGCATTCCGATCGTCGACGGAATTTTCTTCGGCATCAAGGCGGCTGTGCTGGTCATCGTGGTGCAGGCCGTCATCAAGATGGCGAAGCGGGTGGGTGATGCCGCCGTCCTCAAGGCGGTCATGGCCGCGTCACTCCTGGCCATCCTGCTGTTCCAGGTTCCCTATCCGCTGATCGTCGTGGCCGCCGCGGCCTGCGGCGCCTTCCTGCTGCCCAAGCCGGCCGAGGCCGCCCCCGCCAGCAATCCCAGCCCCGGCCGCTATGCCGCCCTCCTGACCAGCACCCTTGTCTGGGGAGTGGTCTGGCTGGCCCCGGTCGGGGTCGCGGCAGTGCTGCTCGGCCCCGGTCATATCCTCACCCAGATCGGCCTGTTCTTCTCGCAACTCGCGGTCATCACCTTCGGAGGCGCCTATGCCCTGCTGGTCTGGCTGGCCCAGGCGGCGGTGGAGCAGAAGGGCTGGGTCACGGCCGCCGAAATGGTCGATGGGCTCGGCCTCGCCGAGACCAAGCCCGGCCCGACGATCCTCGTCACGCAGTTCGTCGGCTTTCTCGCGGCCTTCCGCGCGCCGGACCCGTTCTCGCCGATGACGGCGGCGATCCTCGGGGCGGCCATGACCACCTGGGTGACCTTCGCGCCATCCTTCCTGTTCATCTTCGCCGGCGCGCCCTTCGTCGAGGACCTCCGGCACAACCGCCTGCTCGCCGGGGCGCTCAAGGGCATCACCGCGGCGGTGGTGGGGGTCATCCTCTATCTTGCCATCTGGTTCGCGCTGCACGTCTTCTTCGGTGCGATCGGGAGTCTGTCGTTCGGGCCTGTCCGTGTGCCGACGGTGACGCTGGCGGCCCTCGACTGGAAGGCGGCGGTGCTGGCCGTCATCGCCTTCGTGCTGGCCTTCCGGTTGAAGCTTGGCCTCATCACGCTGATCGCAGTGATGGCGGTGCTCGGCGTGGCGGTGAAGCTGACGTCGGGCTGAGAGGCATGGACATGCGAAGGGTTGGCGTATTGACGAGCCCTCCACGAATCTGAAGATCAAAGAATGGCTGGCTGGCCTTGATGCCGCGGACGATGGAGCAGTCTTCATGAGGCATGAAGCCTGTCATCTCCATCGTACCGCGGGCTCTGAACCGACCCGCGGTTTCGGAGCGCCCTCGGCGCTCCGGCACGACTTTCTGGAGAGGTCCCATGGTGATGGCGGCAATGCCCACAGCGTTTGTCACGGGCGGCGGTTCGGGGATCGGACGCGCCTTGGCCAAGGCGCTGGCTGCGCGCGGCACCACGGTGTGTATTGCCGACCTCAACGTCGCCGCTGCGGAAGCCGTCGCCCGGGAATGCGGCGGCTCGGCCAGCAGCCTTGCTCTCGATGTTCGCGATGCCGATGCGGTGAAGACCGGTATCGAAGCCTTCGTCGCAGAGAACGGGCGTCTCGATTACATGTTCAACAATGCCGGCATCGGCATTGCGGGAGAGGTCGATGACATCGCTCTACCGGGCTGGCAACGCATCGTTGACGTCAACCTCTACGGGGTCCTCCACGGCGTTCTGGCGGCCTACCCCATCATGCTCAAGCAAGGTTTCGGGCACATCGTCAACACAGCCTCGCTGGCAGGACTGGGACCGGCCCCGTTGTTCACGCCCTATGCCTTGACCAAGCACGCCGTCGTGGGCCTGAGCACCAGTCTGCGCATTGAGGCGGCCTCACGCGGGGTGCGCGTGAGCGTGGTGTGCCCCGCAGCCGTGGAGACGCCGTTGCTCGATTCCGGGAATCCCGGCGACCTCGGTATTGGCTGGGCCCCCGATGCGAGACGTTTCCTCACGGCCCTGGCAGGGCCCCCCTATCCGGTCGAGACCTGTGCCGACGACATCCTCGCGGCCCTTAGCAGGAACACGTCGGTGATCGTGCTTCCCGGACGCGCCCGCCTGGCATGGAGGCTGGGTCGCCTCTTCCCCGCTCTGGTGGAAAAGATCGGCCTGTCCGCGGTCGCGAAGGAGCGGAGCACGCGGGTATAGCTCTGCCCGACGTCGCGCCGTCGTCGGATCACGATCCGCCGGTGAAGGTTCGCGGCGCAGGGCTGACGACCCGCCCGCCGGCCTGGAGTACGGCCAAGCCGCGCTGCGGCGTGCCGTCGGCCCGGAAGCGGAACAGCCCGTCGACGCCGTTGAAGCCGGAGGAATTGGTCAGGATCGTCTCGGAGAAGCGCTGCGAGCCCTGGGTGCGCACCAGGGCGGCGATCAGCGAGACCGAGTCGTAGGTCAGCGAGGCGATCCGCGCCGGATCCTGGCCGAAACGGGCCCGGTAGCGTTCGGAGAAGCTGCGGAAGCCGGCCTCGTCTGGCGCCGCATAAACGGCGGTCGGCGCGGCGCGGGCGGCCGCGGCGTTGCCGACCCAGGGGCCGACGCCGAGAACCTGGACGCTGCGGGTGTCGATTCCGGCGGTGGAGAGCGCCTGGATGGCCGCGCCGTCATAGGGATCGGGGACGAAGATTGCATCGATCTGGCCGGCAATGCCGGACAGGCGCGCCGCAGCGGCGGTGACGCCGTTCGGATCGAGCGGGAACTTTTCGATGGCGACGACACGCCCGCCGGAGCGGCTGACCGCCTCCTGGAATGCGCCCTGCACCACCTGGCCGAAGGCCGAGTCGGGGATGAAGGCGGCATAGGACCGCTTGCCGGCCTGGGTGGCATGCTGGACGATCCGGTCGACCGTGTTCTGCGGCGTGAAGCTCATCAGGTAGACGCCGCGCGTGGCGACGCTGGTATCGGTGGAATAGGCGATCATCGGACGCCCTGCCGGCCGGGCCACGGTCGCCGCGCCGCGCACCGATTCCGCCAGAAGCGGACCGAGAATGAGCTCGGCTCCCTCCTGGATTGCCGCCTGGGCTGCAGCCTGGGCGCCCGCGGCGGTGCCGCCGTCGTCCTTGACCAGGATGGTGATGTCGGGGCCCTGGAACTCGGCGACCGCCATTTCGGCCGCATTGCGCAGAACCGTCGCCGTATTGCCGGCGGCACCGCCCGCCGAGAGGGGCAGCAGGAGCGCCACCTTGACCGAGCCGGTGCCGATCGTGGTGCCGGGCGGCGCCGCGGTCACCGGCCCCGGACCCGTCGTCGGGACGGGCCCCGGCATATTGGCGCCCGAACAGGCGGCCAGCGCGAGCGCGGCCGCTCCGATCAGAAGGCCACGCAGGATCGTTCCGTTCGCGGTCCCACCGCGCCGTTTCGCCGCTTCCGCCATGTCCGATAGCCTCCACATGCCCTGAACGCCCTGCCCCGTGCACCGGAATAGCCGCGAGCGAGGGGCAAGGTCAAACCGCAAGGGCGGCTTTTGCGTGACCTCAGGGCAACATCCTGCCGCGCGACGCATGTTTCTGCCTGTCCGGTGGGCATGGACGCGAGGTGCCGGCACCGCCTATGGTCGCGGAAAGAGACCCGCTCATGACCGAAATCCCCGCGCCGCAGCCCTCCGACCGGCACTATATCCTTGGGGGGACGCGTTTTCTGGCCCGTCCGCTGGAGCCGGGACTCCATGTGGTGGCAACCCCCATCGGCAATCTGCGCGACATGACGCTGCGCGCCGTCGAGACGATGGCGGCGGCCTCCCTGGTCGCCTGCGAGGACAGCCGCGTCACCCGCCGCCTCGTCGATCACTTCGCCCTGTCGGTGAAACTCGTCCCCTATCACGAGCACAATGCGGCGGAGATGCGCCCGAAACTGCTGGCGCGGCTCGCGGCCGGCGAATCGGTCGCGCTTGTCTCCGATGCCGGGACGCCGCTCGTCTCCGATCCCGGCTTCAAGCTGGTGGAGGCGGCGCGCGAAGCGGGTCACCGCGTCATCCCGGTGCCGGGGCCCTCGGCGGTGATGGCGGCGCTGGTGGCGGCAGGCCTTCCGACCGACGCCTTCTTCTTCGCCGGTTTCCTGCCGCCGAAGACCGCCGGGCGTTGCAGCCGGGCGCGGGCGCTGGCGGCGGTGCCGGGATCGCTGGTCTTCTTCGAGACCGGCCCGCGCCTCGCGGCGTCGCTGGCCGACCTCGCGGCGGAACTCGGCGACCGCCAGGCTGCGGTCTGCCGCGAGCTCACCAAGCTGCACGAGGAGGTGCGGCGCGGGACCCTGTCGGCGCTGGCCGCGGACTATGCCGCCGCGCCCGACCCCAAGGGCGAGATCGTCGTGGTCGTCGCACCGCCCGGCGAGGCACCGCCGCCGGCGGAGACGGATATCGAGGCCATGCTCCGCGCCGCGCTGGCCGGTGGATCGGTGAAGGACGCGGCGGCGGCTGTGGCGACCGCGACGGGGCTGCCGAAGCGCGATCTCTACCAGCGGGCGCTCCTGCTCGCGCGGGAGCCGGGGTGAGGCGCGAGGCCGACCCGAAGCGCTCCGCCGCCTGGGGGCGCGGGCGGATCGCCGAGACGGCCGCCCTCATCCTGCTCATCGCCAAGGGCTATCGCATCCTCGCCCGGCGCTGGCGCACGCCCGGCGCCGAGATCGAC
>JAIEPJ010000187.1 GCA_019749835.1 Phreatobacter sp.
ACGCTCGTCAATGCCCTCATTGCCCATTGCGGCGACAGCCTGTCCGGCATCGGCGGCGTGCGCCGGCCGGGCATCGTCCACCGGCTCGACAAGGATACGAGCGGGCTGCTGGTCGTCGCCAAGACCGACCGCGCCCATGCGCTGCTCAGCGCCCAGTTCGCCGATCACGGGCGCACGGGCCCGCTCGTGCGCGCCTATGTCGCCCTCGTCTGGGGCGCGCCCGCGCGCGAGGCCTTCACCATCGACGCCCCACTCGACCGCGACCCACACGCGCGCGAGAAGATCGCCGTGCGCGCTTCCGGCCGCCACGCCGTCACCCATGTGACGGTGGAGGAGGGCTTCGCCGGCGGCCTGGTGTCGCAGGTCCGCTGCAGGCTGGAGACCGGGCGCACCCACCAGATCCGCGTCCACATGGCCCATGCCGGCCACCCGCTCCTCGGCGACGAGACCTATGCCCGCGGCTTCCGCACCAAAGTCGCCAGGCTGGCGGACGAGGCGCGCGACGCCCTCACCGCCCTCGGCCGTCAGGCGCTGCATGCCGCCGTACTCGGTTTTGCCCACCCGGCGACCGGCGCGCCGATGCGGTTCGAGAGCCCGCTGCCTGATGATCTGGCGCGGCTGACCGAAGCGCTCCGCCGCGGCTGATCCGGCCGAGACCCTTGGAACAGCGGCCCCACCGGCGTGTTGTTCGGGGAAGGCTAAAGTCGCCCCGGGCCAGCCAGCGGGACCGGATTTCACACCATCGTGTAACGACACGACGTCCGGTTTCGTATCATCCTCGTAGATAGGTGCAGATATGCCTCCTTGCGCATTTGCAAAGATGCAAGGGGTTTTCTTCGATCCATGCGGGCATTTGTCAACGTTCCGCCATGATTGTTGAACAGCATGATCACCGGATCACGGGGCGATGAGCGCCACCGGATCAACGGATCGCCCGGGCTTCCGGGTGGGCGATTCGGGGCTTGCCGGATGGTCCGGGAGCCAAAGAGAAGGAGGGCCACATGGCTCACGCTGCATCTCTGCCGATCATCTCCGCCGAGGCGGGACTGTCGCGGTATCTCGACGAGATCCGCAAGTTCCCCATGCTTCAGCCGCAGGAAGAGTACATGCTCGCCAAGCGCTGGCGCGAACACGGCGACAGCAAGGCGGCGCACAGGCTCGTCACCTCCCATCTCCGGCTCGTGGCAAAGATCGCCATGGGCTATCGCGGCTATGGCCTGCCGATCGGCGAAGTGGTGTCCGAGGGCAATGTCGGCCTCATGCAGGCGGTCAAGCGGTTCGAGCCCGACAAGGGCTTCCGCCTCGCCACCTATGCCATGTGGTGGATCAAGGCCTCGATCCAGGAATATATCCTGCGCTCCTGGTCGCTGGTGAAGATGGGCACCACGGCGAACCAGAAGAAGCTGTTCTTCAACCTGCGCAAGGCGAAGAGCTCGATCTCGGCGCTGGAGGACGGCGATCTCCGCCCCGATCAGGTGGCGATCATCGCCACCAAGCTCGGCGTCGAGAAGCAGGACGTCATCGATATGAACCGCCGCCTCGGCGGTGACGCCTCCCTCAACGCCCCCGTCCGCGAGGATGGCGACGGCGAGTGGCAGGACTGGCTCGCCGACGATTCCGACAGCCAGGAGGCCGTGCTGGCGCGCGAGGAGGAGACCGACAACCGTCGCCTCGCCCTCACCCGCGCCCTCGGCGTGCTGAACGAGCGCGAGCGCATCATCTTCGAGGAGCGCCGCCTGAAGGACGATCCGATCACCCTGGAGGAGCTGGCCGAGCGCTTCGGCGTGTCGCGCGAGCGCGTCCGTCAGATCGAGGTCCGTGCCTTCGAGAAGGTGCAGGACGCCGTGGTCAAGTCGATCCGCGAGATCGAGCGCCCGGCAGCCCAGGCCCAGCAGATCGCCACCGGCTGATCGCCAAACGGACAAAAGAACCATGAAGGGAGGCCGCGAGGCCTCCCTTTTTTATGGTTTCATGCCAGCATCTCGTCGCATCCACCCGTTTTTGGCGCGGCGAAGGCACCAGGACGCAGACTTCCGTCTGGCCGGCAGGCCCTGCGCGGATACCCGGCAGGCTTCGTCATCTCGGCGTCATGCCGGGTGCACTAAAGAGCGCCAGACAGAGGGCGCCCCGGGACATGATCACCGTCGAACAGCTGGAGGTGGTTTATCCATCTGGCACACGAGCGCTCGAGCCGGTCAGCCTCACATTCAGACCGGGTGATTTCACGGTGCTCCTCGGCGCATCGGGTGCTGGAAAATCGACGTTGCTGCGCTCGCTGAACGGCCTCGTTGTGCCAAGCGCCGGGCGGGTCGTCATGGATGGTGCATCGCTCGGGTCCGGGGCAGCGCTGCGTCGGCATCGTCGCCGGATCGGCATGATTTTCCAGCAGCACCAGCTGATCGGCCGGCAGAGCGTCCTCGACAATGTCCTGACAGGCCGGCTGGGTTATCGCTCCAGCATCGCATCGCTGTTGCCCTTCTCGACAGCCGAGAAGGCCAGGGCGCTGAAGGCGATCGAGCGCGTCGGCCTTATCGATCATGCCCTGCGCCGCGCCGACCAGCTCTCCGGCGGCCAGCAGCAACGTGTCGGGATCGCCCGCGCGCTGATCCAGAGCCCCGAAGTCATCCTCGCCGACGAACCGGTCGCCAGCCTCGATCCAGCCACCGCCGAGCGTGTCCTCTCGCTGATCCACGCCATCGCCAAGCAGGATGGGCTCACCGCCATCGTCAGCCTGCACCAGCTCGAATTCGCCCGTCGTTTCGCCGATCGCATCGTCGCACTCGCGGGCGGCCGCGTCGTCTTCGACGGTCCGCCGGCCGCGCTCGACGCCGCCGCGATAGCCGCGATCTACGGCTCAGCCTCCCCCTCGCTGTCCGAGGATGATGAACCCTCAACATCCAGGGACGATGAACCCCCAGCTTGCGCCAAGGTGAAGGAACTCGCCGAATGACCCAGATCACCCGCCGTGTCGCCCTGATCGGCGCATCCCTGCTGTCGACGAGCCCCGTATTCGCCCAGGGCCGGGACCCATCCCGCCTGCGCGTGGCGCTGCTCCCCGATGAGAATGCTGCGACCATCATCCAGAATGCGCAGCCTTTGAAGGAGCACCTCGAAAAGACGCTGTCGAAGCAGATCGAACTGATGGTCACCACGGACTATTCGTCGATGATCGAGGCCATGCGCTTCGGCCGTATCGAGGTCGCGTATTTCGGCCCGCTGTCCTACGTGCTGGCCAAGTCGCGCGCCCCGGACATCGAACCCTTCGCGGTCGGCATCGAGCGTGGTTCGCCGACCTATAATGGCGTGCTCATCGCCACTGCCGGCGGCCCGGTCAGGACGGTCGAGGACGTCAAGGGCAAGAGCTTTGGCTTCGGCGATCAGGCCTCCACATCGAGCCATCTCATCCCGCGCGCCTTTCTCGCCAAGCGTGGCCTTGTGGCCGGCCGGGACTATCAGGCCGTTCATGTCGGTACCCATGACGCTGTCGCCCGCGCCGTGCAGAACGGGCAGTTGCCCGCCGGCGGCCTGTCCAAGGCCATCCTCGACAACCTCACCCAGCGCGGCACCGTCGACAAGACGAAGATCGTCGAGATCGGCCTGTCCGACCCGATCCCCAACTATCCGATGGTGATGCAGGGCAATCTCGCGCCGGCGCTGAAAGACGCGATCCGCAAGGCTTTCATCGACATGAAGGACGAGGCCATCCTGAAAGCCTTCCGCGTCCAGGGTTTCGCTCCCACCGACGACAAGGCCTACGACGTTCTGCGTGAAACCGCCAAGGTTCTGGAACTCGACCTCTCCAAGGTTCGCGGATGACCGACATTCAGGCGGACAGGCACGCTGCGATCCTCGCGCAGGACGCAGCGCGCGGACGGCGGCATGCCGGCCTTTTTGCGGTGATCGGCGCGGTGTGTGTCACCGCGCTCGCCATTACCGGTTTCTTCGACATGGAACGCTTCGTCGAAGGGATGCCGGCGCTTGCCCAGCTTTTCGGCGAGATGATCCCACCGGATTTTTCCCGCTGGCGCACCTGGATGCGCCCGCTGCTGGACACCCTGGCGATGTCGATCGCCGGCACCGTCCTGGCGGTCGTCTTCTCCTTGCCGCTGGCGCTCCTCGCGGCGCCCAACACGTCACCCAACCACGTGGTGCTGCAGGCGACGCGCACGCTGCTCGCTTTCTTCCGATCCGTGCCGGAGATCATCCTCGGCATCATCTTCGTGGCAGCGGTTGGTTTCGGCGCCTTGCCCGGCGTGCTGGCCCTGGCGCTGCACTCGATTGGCATGGTGGCGAAATTCTATGCCGAGGCCATCGAGCACGTCGATCCGCGCCCGCTCGAAGCGGCACGGGCGGCGGGAGCCACGGGCGCGCAGGTCGTCACCCACGCCGTGCTGCCTCAGGTGCTGCCGCAACTCGCCGATATCACGATCTACCGGTGGGAATACCATTTCAGGGCCTCCGCCGTCCTCGGCATCGTCGGTGCCGGCGGCATTGGCTTCGAGTTGATCGCGGCGTTGCGCCTGATCAAGTATGATCAGGTCTCGGGGATCCTGCTCACGATCCTCGCCTGCGTCGTGATGGTGGACTGGCTGGGCGCACGGCTTCGCAAGGCGCTGAAATGACTCGGCCACGCGTGCTCGTCACGAACTGGGTGCATGAACCGGTGCTGACGCGCCTGTCAGAGCGGTGCGAGGTTGAAGCCAATCCGCACCGGACGCCGTGGGCGGTGGACGAGGTCCGCCAGCGCGCGGCGGGCTGCGACGCGATGCTGGCCTTCATGCCCGATCGCGTTGATCGCACCTTCCTGGCGGCCTGTCCGAGCCTCAAGATGATCGCCTGCGCGCTCAAGGGTTTCGATAATTTCGACATTGCGGCCTGTGCGGAGGCCGGCGTCCGCCTGAGCATCGTCCCGGATCTGTTGACCGAGCCGACGGCGGAACTGGCCGTCGGCCTCGCCATCGGTCTCGCTCGCAAGATCCGCCATGGCGATGCGCTGGTACGTGCCGGGCACTTCGACGGCTGGCGACCGGTGCTTTACGGCGCAGGGCTCGACGGCGCCACGGTCGGCATCGTCGGCATGGGGGCGGTCGGCCAGGCCATCGCCCGGCGGCTTTCCGGCTTCGGCTGTCGCCTGCTCGGCGTCGATCCCTTCGCCGCCATGCCCGATGGCGTCACCGCGGCAACATTGGACGAAGCCCTGGCGGCGGCCCGATATGTCATCGTCGCTGCACCGCTGACGGCCACCTCGCGCGGGATGATCGACCACGCCGCGCTGGCCCGGATGCGACCGGACGCGCTGCTCGTCAATATCGGCCGGGGCTCGGTCGTGGACGAGGCGGCAGTAGGCGAGGCGCTGGTCGCCGGCCGGCTTGCCGGCTATGCGGCCGATGTCTTCGGCTTCGAGGACTGGGCCTTGGCAGACCGTCCCAGGGCCATCCCGGCGGCCCTGCTTGCTCACCCTGACACGCTGTTCACGCCCCATTTGGGCTCGGCGGTCGAGGAGGTGCGTCTCGCCATCGCCATGCGAGCGGCCGAGAACATTCTCGCCTGGGTCAACGGACAGCCCCCGCCTGACGAGATCAGGCCTGAGGATCGCCCGTAAGGCAGCACGACGCGGGCCAAGACGAACTGACTGCATTCAGATCGGAATGTCGGCACAAGGCTCCTCAACCGACAGTCAGTTGGGGCTACTTGGGCGGCGTGGCGGACGGCACTGGTCCCCAGCCCTCCACCACGCCAAGCGCGCGCCCGGCCCTGGCCTGAGGCCTCAATGGCAGACCAGCCGCGAACCGACGGTGATGACCTGCCCGGTGTAGTGATCAACCCGGCGGATCGGCCGGCGGAAGCAGGTTTCCTCATGCGCGTCGTAGGCGCCGACCGTCCGGTAGCCGTGGCCATGGTAGTGGGAGCGGGGCTGATAGTGACGCTCGCCCTGGTAATGGGGCCGGGCATTGGCGATGGCCGAGCCGATGATGAGGCCGCCGACCCCAGCCGCAAGGCCGATGCCGAGATTTTGGTTGAAACGGCGAACGTTCTGATCGCGGACGGTTGAACCGTTCATCGTCCACGCGGGGGCGCCGCCGTTGCAGCCGACGGCGCGGGGAGGGCATCGGGGGCTGGTGCTCTGGGCCTCGGCGGCGGTGACGAACAGCGGGCCGGCAGCGAGAGCAACGGCGGCGACGGCGGCAAGAACGATATTGCGGGTCATGATGGTCTCCCTGGGGGTTGCCGGCGAACCGTTCCGCCGATGTGTTGACCCTAGAGCCGCTCCCGCATGGCCGCTGTTCCCGCCGGAACAGGGCAAATTTTTTCAGAACCATTTCCCACGCGCATCGAGAGCGAGACTGCTGGCGACACACAGACGACCTCGATCACGTCGAGGGAGCCGCATCCGGTCTGTGGTGCAGGGGTAGGCCTTCGGCCATGATCGCCCGACAGGCCTGCCCTTTGGCGATCGGACAGGGCGGCGCGGGCCGCGCCCGACCCTGGCCCCCCGAGGCCCTACTGGCCCCAGGCCTGCATCGCTTCTTCGAAGGCGCGGTCGCCGGCTGCGCCCTTCTCGATCGTGAGGATGGCACGGCGGCCGGAATCGTAGCGCATCGGAATGTCGAAGAACGGGCGCGTCTTCAGGGCCTGGATATTGGTGTTGCGGTCCATGTCGAAACCCGACAGGCCAATGAAGAAGAAGCCGTTGGTCACCCGCACCGCCTGGCCGACGAGCGGCACGCCGCGCGCCTGTTCAGACACCTTCATCAGCACGCCCGGCACCTCGGCGACGCCGCCGAACTGGAAATCACGCGGCAGCGCGTAGAGCACCTCAATCGTGTGGCTGGCCGGGAGCGTCTGGTCGAGATTGCGGCGGATGGTGATGGTCACCATCATCCGCCGTTCGGGAATGGACACTTCCCCGAGCAGGGCGAGATCCGGTGGCTGGCCGGGTCCGACACTGACGGTCTGGGTCCGCCAGACGACGGAGCCCTGCATCAGCGTGCCCGCGGCGTTGCCGGGGGTCTCCTCGAAGAGGGCGGCCCGGTGGGCCTGGCCGGGCTGGACCGGCGCCGCCGGGGCGGTTGCGACCGGAGGAGTCGGTGCGACAGGTGCCACCACCGGCGGGGCGACCGGCGCCACGGGCGGGGCTTCCGCCGCGGTCGCCGGAGCCGGGTCGGGTGCGCCCGCCGTGGGGGGCGGCGCGTCGGAGGCGTCGGCCGAGGCTGGCGGCAGGGCCGTCACGGGCGGATCGACGGGGACGATCTGGCGCGGGGCCGCGGGGGGAGCCACCGCAACGGGCGGCGGGGCTGTAGGTGCCACGGGCGTGTCGCCGCCAACGCGGTCGGTTGCCTTCGGCCGCTCGGGATCGGCGGCCGGAGCTGGCGCCGGAACGGCAGCCGGGGCGGTCGCCGGTGGCCGAGCCGTGGCAAAGGGCATGCGGTCGGGATGGTTGTTGGCCACGTACCAGCCCAGCCCGCCGGCCCCGGCCAGCAGCAGCAGCACCAGTACGATGGCGATGACGCCGCCACCCTTGCGGGTCGGCTTGGCATCATCTTCGCCGAGGACGGACACACGGGGACGGATCGGTGCCTGCCCGGCCTCGTTGGCATCGGTGAAGGGACCTGACCGGCCGACACTGGGCTCGATCCGCGCGGCATCGGCGGCCGGCGCGGCAGGCGACAACTGGTCGCGGGCGGAGCGGTGCGCCTGGGCAGTCGCATCCCCCAGGCCCTCCGCGTCATGGGCGGCATCGCTGACGGTGCGCGCACCGGCGATCGAGATGGCCTCGGGCCGCTGCGCCGTCTTGCCCAGCGAGGCGAATTCGCGCTCCAGCATGGCATCCAGGCTGTCGGCCGAATTATCCAGTTCGACTTTGCGGATCGCATCTTCGAGCGACATGCGCTCGCGCGTGATGTGCTCCTCCGGAAGCGGAGGGTTCATATTGCGCAGTTGTGCGAGCAGCGCCGTGCGTGCGCGGTCGTAGACGCCACGCCGCGCTTCGCCGGTGTTGTCCGCCAGTGCCCCAACGGCGCGGGAGATCAGGGGCGTATAATCGGCCATCGAAACTCGCTTCTTGCCCCTATACTTTTACTCGAAAGGATTGCGCACCAGAATCGTATCGTCCCGTTCCGGGCTGGTTGATAGTAACGCGACGGGACAGCCAATCAATTCCTCGATTCGGCGGACATACTTGATCGCCTGGGCGGGCAGTTCGCCCCATGACCGGGCACCCATCGTGGTGGAATTCCACCCCTCGATCGTCTCATAGACGGGAGTCGCGCGCGCCTGCGCCTCCTGATTGGCCGGCAGGATGTCGATCCTCTTGCCGTCCAGTTCATAGGCGACGCAAACCTTGATCTCCTTGAACACGTCGAGAATGTCGAGTTTGGTCAAGGCGATGCCGTCGATGCCGTTGGTCTTCACCGCCTGGCGCACCAGCACCGCATCGAACCAGCCGCAGCGGCGCCGCCGGCCGGTGACCGTTCCGAACTCGCGGCCGCGCTCCCCCATGGTCTGGCCGTCCACGTCCTCGAGCTCGGTGGGGAAAGGCCCGCCGCCGACACGGGTCGTATAGGCCTTGGTGATGCCGAGAACGTAATTGAGGGCCCCGGGCCCCATTCCGGAGCCGATGGCGGCCTGCCCGGCCACCGTGTTCGACGAGGTGACGAAGGGATAGGTGCCATGGTCGATGTCGAGCAGCGTGCCCTGCGCGCCCTCGAACAGGATGCGCTTGCCGGCGCGTCGGGCATCGTCCAGCAGGTCGAAGACGGTGGTCACATAGGGCAGCACCTTCGGCGCAACACCGGCGAGTTCATCGTAGATGGCCTGCGCCACGATCTCAGGCAGGGCCAGGCCGCGGCGGAGCGCATTGTGATGGGCCAGAAGCCGCTCGATCTTCGGCATCAGCGAGCCGAGATCGGTGAGATCGGTCATGCGAATGGCGCGGCGGCCGACCTTGTCCTCGTAGGCGGGTCCGATGCCGCGCCCCGTCGTGCCGATCTTGGTTCCGGCATTGCCGCTCTCGCGCTGCTGGTCGAGTTCACGGTGAAGGGAGAGGATGAGGCAGGCATTCTCGGCGATGCGCAGCGTCTCAGGTCCGATGGCCACGCCCTGCGCCGACACGCGCTCGATCTCGGCGACCAGCGCGTGGGGATCGATGACCACCCCGTTGCCGATGACCGAAAGCTTGCCCGGACGCACGATGCCCGAGGGAAGGAGCGACAGCTTGTAGGTGACGCCGTCGATCACCAGAGTGTGGCCGGCATTGTGCCCGCCCTGGAACCTGACGACCACATCGGCCTGGCTCGACAGCCAGTCGACGATTTTGCCCTTGCCCTCGTCGCCCCACTGCGAGCCGACGACAACCACGTTTGCCATGGTCCAACATCCTCCACGGCAAGGCAAACCCCGGCAGCGCATCCCTCGCGCGCCGGGGCCCTTGCACTGTGCGGATAAAGGATCGTCGCGGGGGTGGCAAGGGCGGTGCGGCAGGCCATCCACCGCAGACGCATTCGCCGGCGCGGGTCAGGATACAGCCGATCGCCGCGCCCTCACCCTTACAGGCGCCCCTCGACCGGCTGGAGGCGCCGCTCGGCGGGCCAGCGCAGCCGCCAGCCATGGCGGATGTCGCGGCTGGCCCCGGGCGCCAGATCCACCGTCCAGGCGACGATGCCGCGGCGGCCATCGATGTCCCGTGCCGCCGGCGCGGTCATGCCGGACAGCGTTTCCACAACGATGTCCTGGACCTCGGTGACCGGCATCCGATCCTCGACGACGATGCGACGGGCGGCCGGCGCGCCGTTGCGCAGGAGGATCCTGAACTCGCGTTCCTCGATCCGCGAGGTCGAGATGAGGCCCGCGGAACCGTCGGTGCGGCGCACGACCTGATGCTCGACGCGGATCAGATCGTCCGGGCCGAAGCCGAGCTTCACCTCGTCGTCGCGGGTCGCGGCAGCGAGGGTCGTGCGGCCGGCAAAAAGGCCGTCCCGGTAAAGCGTCACCCGCCCGGGCATCAGCGGCACATCCTCGCCATGGCGGAATCGCGCCTCGAGGAAGGCCGTCGTGTCGAGGCTGGGCACGACCCGGGACACGAGGTCGGGGGTGATCGTGGCGCCGCCGATACGGAGGGCCCGTGCACCGTCACCGGAGACCAGTGTCGTCCGCCCGGGAACGGTGAAGGTCGCCTGGAACCCGCCCATGTCGACAACGACCTCGGCCTCCGCGACGCGGCCCGCCACAACGGTTTCACCGTGGGGCCGGCCCGGCCGCAGCGGCGGCCCCGCCAGCGCAGGCAGGGCCGTGGGGGCTGGCGCGGCGCTGCTCCGCTCGCGCATCGCCTCGGCCTCCTGATAGCGCAGCACCAGTGGCGGCAGGACCGGCACGGCCCCTCCCCGCGCCACCCGGGCGGTCGAAACGGTCAGTGTGACGTCCGACCAGTCCTCGCCGGTCTGCTGGCGGATGTCGGCGCGGCGGATGAGGTCGAGGGCCGGACGGGAACCCGTGGTGACGAGACGGGCATCGTAGACCGGCGTCCACCGGGCATTGCGGACGGCATAGGTCAGGGTCAACTCGCCACGGAAGGGCGCTCCGGCCTCGACCGCAACCCGCGCCTCGAGGCGACGGGGCGGCTGGGCCTTCAGGGACGCCTCGATCTCGGCAATGGCGCGGTCGAGGCCGCGCTGGCGCTGCTCGGCCTGGCGGATGGTGCGGTCCGCGGCGAGCGTGACCTCGTGGGCGGCAGCGAGCGCCTGGCGGGCGGCGGCGACGTCCAGCCCGCGTTCGCCGGCGGACAGGGTCGCGGGGGCGATGAGCGCTTCAGCGGCGCGCTTGCGCATCCGCTCGGCGGCGATACCGTCATCAAGGGCGAGGCGCTCGTCCCGCAGCGCTTCCAGGCGCTGAACCGCCTGGACATCGGCCCGCTCTGTCGGCCGCGCCTCACGGGCGTCGACCGAGCCGATCGCAAGATCGCCGCGGCCGCTGCCGGCGACGCGCAGCGAGCCAGCATCCGCGGTGAGCGGCAGATCGTCGAGGATGAGGACATGCTCGCCCGCCGGCAGGTCGACGGTGAAGCGGCGGGTGACGCTGGCCCCGTCGGGGAAGACGGTCACGGCTTCGACGCGCGACGGCGGCCGCAAATCTACGGCGGAAGCGCCGGCGGTCGGCACGACGAGGGCGAGGGTCAGGGCTGCAAGACGCTGCGGCTTCATCGATGGGCGCTCCGGAAGGGGAGCGTCCAGCAGGCCGACCGAATCAGGCCGCCGCAGGGCCGAAGCGCGGCGGCGACCCGCCGAAAATCAGCCGAAACGGCCGGTGATATAGTCGCGCGTCCGGGTGTCGACCGGATTGGTGAAGATCTGGTCGGTGGTGCCCTCCTCGACGAGAATGCCGAGGTGGAAGAAGGCCGTGCGCTGCGAAACGCGCGCCGCCTGCTGCATCGAGTGGGTGACGATGACGATGGTGAAGTTTTGCTTCAGTTCGTCGATGAGTTCCTCGATCTTGGCGGTGGCGATCGGGTCGAGCGCCGAGCAGGGCTCGTCCATCAGGATCACCTCGGGCGACACCGCGATGGCGCGGGCGATGCACAGGCGCTGCTGCTGGCCGCCGGACAGACCGGTACCGGATTCTTGCAGGCGGTCCTTGACCTCGTTCCACAGGCTCGCCTTCTTCAGCGCGGTCTCGACGATCTCGTCCAGCTCGGACTTGCTCTTCACCAGGCCGTGGATGCGCGGGCCGTAGGCGACGTTCTCGTAGATCGACTTCGGGAACGGGTTCGGCTTCTGGAACACCATGCCGACACGGGCGCGCAACTGCACCACGTCGAGGCTGCGATCGTAGATATCCTTGTCGTCGATGCGGATGTCGCCGGTGACGCGGCAGATCGAGATCGTGTCGTTCATCCGGTTGATGCAGCGCAGGAAGGTCGACTTGCCGCAGCCCGACGGACCGATGAAGGCCATGACGGAGCGCTCGGGGATGTCGACATTGACGTCCTTGATCGCGTGCTTTTCGCCATAGAAGACATTGACGTTGCGCCCGGTGATCTTCGGGTGCACCGCCGCCGTCGGAACGGCGGACGTGGCCGCCGTCGTCTCGAAGCTGGGAAGCGAGTTCATCGACGTGATCCTTTTGTCGTGGGCGCCCGGGCTGTCACCAGCGGCGCTCGAACCTCTTGCGGAGAATAATGGCGAGCGCGTTCATCAGCATCAGGAAAACGAGCAGGACGATGATGGCTGCGGCGGTCTTGCTGACGAAGGCGGCCTCGGGGAAGTCGGCCCACATGAACACCTGAACCGGCAAGACGGTCGAGGCATCCGAAATGCCCTTGGGCACGTCGACGACGAAGGCCACCATGCCGATGAGCAGGAGCGGCGCGGTCTCGCCGAGAGCCGAGGCCATGCCGAGGATCGTACCGGTGAGAATACCGGGCATGGCGAGCGGCAGCACGTGGTGGAACACGGCCTGCTGGTGCGAAGCACCGACGCCGAGGGCGGCCTCGCGGATGGAGGGCGGCACGGCGCGAATGGCGGCCCGCGCGGCAATGATGATCACCGGCAGCGTCATCAGGGCGAGGACCACGCCGCCGACCACGGGCGCGGACCGCGGCATGCCGAAGACGTTGAGGAAAACCGCCAGCCCGAGCAGACCGAAGATGATCGACGGCACGGCCGCGAGATTGTTGATATTGACCTCGATGATCTCGGTCAGACGGTTTTTCGGCGCGAACTCCTCAAGATAGATGGCCGCGGCGACGCCGATCGGAAAGCTCAGCACAAGGGTGATGGCAAGGGTCATGAAGGAGCCGACGACCGCCACCCAGACGCCTGCCAGCTCGGCTTCGCGCGAAGCGCCGCCGAAGAAGAACTCGCGCGAAAGGCGCTGCTCGATCAGGCCGCGCGACTTGAGCGAGTCGAGATAGGCGATCTCGCGGTCGCCGATCCGCCTGTTGGCCTCCGGCTGAACGATGCGGACCACCTCCCACTCACCGGCCTTAGCCACGTCGGTGCTGCGCGGAGGCAGGAGCACCTGGCCGATGGCATTCGCGCTTTGGACAGAAGTGAGCTTGATGATGCCGCCATTGATGCGGACGAGGTAGCTGGACAACGCATTGTCGAGGGCCTCGGCCCGGTCAGCCCCCGCGATGCGAGCGTCGAGACCGGCGATGTTCTGGCGCAACTGCTCGATCTCCGAGCGGGTGGCGGCAACCTGGCGGGCTTCCTGTTCGACCCGGCCCTGCAGGCGAGCACGATCGGCTTCCGGGACAGTCGTCAGGCCGCGCTGCAGCGCGGCCGCATCACGTTCCAGGACCACGAGGACACGTTCCTTGCCCGCGAGCTCGCCACGAAACCGCGACGCTTTCTCGAGAAGTTGGGCTTTGACCGCAGCCAGGAGCGGCGCGAAATTGTTGACGGTGGAGGACAGCTGGACCTGGCCGGACGTGCCGGATACACCCAACTCGCCCGCGCCCTTGGTCACTTCGACCGGTGAAACCAGACACTTGAGATAGAGGTCGGAATTCGCCTGCAGCGGCACGTAAATTTGCCGTGTCGTACCGATCGTGGACGGTTCGGAGACAACCTCATTGCGGACCATCGACGGCGCGCCCGACGACATGATGGAGCCGAGCGCGCGGCGGGACGCCCGATCGGTGACCGACGGGAAATAGCTCCGCAGGGACTGATTGACCAAGGCATCAAAATTGGCAGCCCCGACGGCACGGGTGAGGTCCGCTCCTGTGGCATTCTGCGGATTGAGCTCTTCCCGCTTCAGTTCCACGTCCAGCTTCAGATAGTGCTGGGTGAAGGCAGGCAGGGACTGTCCCACGATGGTCGACAGGAACAGCACGAGGAAACCGGCGGC
Source organism: Phreatobacter sp. (assembly GCA_019749835.1). Lineage (GTDB taxonomy): Bacteria > Pseudomonadota > Alphaproteobacteria > Rhizobiales > Phreatobacteraceae > Phreatobacter. The sequence continues at coordinate 13,846 of JAIEPJ010000187.1, forward strand.
GATCGCGAGGGCACTGATCCCCATCGCCTGGAAGATGAACTCGCCGCGGTAGCGCGCCTTAAGCCGCTTCTGGGCCGCGTCGTTGGTGTGCAGATCGGTTGCGATCCGAGGCAGCGAGGCGTCAGTCATACTGTTCCCGATACTTGTTGACGACGCGCAGGGCGACGAGATTGAGCGACAGGGTGATGACGAAGAGCGAGAGGCCGAGGCCGAAGGCGGCCAGCGTCTTCGGGCTGTCGAACTCCTGGTCGCCGGTCAAAAGCGTGCCGATCTGCACGGTAATCGTCGTCACGGCCTCCAGCGGGTTGATGGTCAGGTTGGCAGCCATGCCGGCCGCCATGACGACGATCATCGTCTCGCCCATGGCGCGCGACACCGCGAGCACCAGTGCCGAGACGATGCCGGGAAGCGCCGCTGGCAGGACCACGCGCCGGATCGTCTCCGACTTGGTGGCGCCGAGGCCAGCCGAGCCGTCGCGCAGGGACTGGGGGACGGCATTGATGACGTCGTCGGACAGCGAGGAGACGAAGGGCACGATCATGATGCCCATGACGACGCCGGCGGCGAGCGCGCTCTCCGACGACACATCGAAGCCGAAGGACTGGCCGCTATTGCGGATGAAGGGCGCAACGGTGAGCGCGGCGAAGAAGCCGTAGACGACCGTCGGGATGCCGGCGAGCAGTTCCAGGACCGGCTTGCCGACCGCACGCACCTTCGGCGAGGCGTAGTCGGACAGGTAGATGGCAGCGAGAATGCCGAGCGGTGCGGCGACCATCATGGCAATGAAGGTGATCAGCAGCGTACCGGTCAGCAGCGGGATGAAGCCGAAGGCGGCGGTGCCGCCGACCTGGTCGGTGCGGAAAGCCATCTGCTGCGGCGTCCACGTCGTCCCGAACAGGAAGTCGAGGGGGCTGACCATGGTGAAGAAGCGCAGCGATTCGAACAGCAGCGACATGACGATGCCGACTGTCGTCAGGATCGCGACCGTCGCCGACGCCGCCAGGAAGACCTTGACCGCAGTCTCGACCCGGTGACGGGCGCGGAAGTGCACCGCGATCGCGTTCCAGGCGTAGGAGAACCCGACAGCGCCGAGGACGATCATGAGCGCAACCATCGCGATCAGCGACAAGCGATTGGTCGACTGATAGGCGGCTGCGGCCTCTTCGCGGAAGGCGTCGCGAACGCCCGGCGTACCACCGCCGGCAATGGCCTGGATGTCGCGCCAGAAGCCGTCGAGCTGCGCGGCGCTGAACTCGGTCAGTTGCGGTGCGAACTGCGAGAGCATCATCGGTCGCAGCAGATAGGGGCTGACAAGCGACCAGAACACCAGGACGGCGAAGGCCGGACCCGCGGCCATCAGGACAAGCCACCAGCCATGATAGCTCGGCAGAGAATGGAGCGCGCTGTAATTGGCTCCGGAGACGGCAACGGCGCGGCTCCGGCCGACGAAGAAACAAACGACTGCAACCGCCAGGACGAGGCCAAACAGGGTCAGGAACATCAGAGCCTTCCTTACGCGATCGAAGCAGGCCGGATCATCCGGCGGAGGGGCCCGGCCGGAGCCGGACCCCCATGAGCCTATTCGCCGGAGATCAGAGACCAGTCATCGAGGTGGCAGCGGCGACTGCGGCACGGAACCGTGCGCGATCGGCGGCCGGGCTCGGAACGAGGCCCTTCTTCTCGAGATAGCCGTCGTCGCCCATGGCCTGCTCCGACGCATATTCGTTGAAGAAGTCCTGCAGGCCCGGAACCGTGCCGATGTGGTTCTTCTTCAGATAGACGAACATGGAGCGGGCCATCGGCCACTTGCCGCTCTGGATAGCCTCGACCGAAGGCTCATGACCACCGAGCACGGCGCCCTGAACCTTGTCGTGGTTCTCTTCGAGGAACGAGTACCCGAAGATACCGAAGGCCGTCGGATTGGCGACGAGACGCTGGACGATGATGTTGTCGTTCTCGCCACCTTCGACGAAGCCGCCGTCGGCGCGGATCTGCTGGCAATCACGGCTGGCGATCTGCACGTTGCGGCGCTTGGCGTGCTCCTGGCAGCCGGCGAGCAGGCCGAGTTCGTTGAACGAGTCGCGGGTGCCCGACGTCGGCGGCGGCCCGATGACCTCGATCTTCACGTTCGGCAGGTTCGGCGCGATATCCGACCAGTTGCGGTGCGGGTTGTCGGCAAGCTGGCCCTGGGCATTCGGGATCTTGGCGGCGAGGGCAAGATAGAGCTGCTCGAGCGTGAGCTGCACCTTCGGCCCTGCCTTGGAATTGGTCAGAACGATGCCGTCGAAACCGATCTGCAGTTCGACGAGATCGACGCCGTTGGTCTTGCAGGTGTTGAACTCGTTCTGCGTGATGCGGCGCGAGGCATTGGTGATGTCGGGCGTGTTCAGGCCGACGCCGGCGCAGAACAGACGCATGCCGCCACCGGTGCCGGTCGATTCGACGATCGGCGCGCGGCCGCCGCGCTGCGAGAAGCGCTCGGCCACCGTGGTGGTGAAGGGGAACACGGTCGAGGAACCGGTGATCTGGATGCGGTCACGGGCCTGGGCATTCGCCGGCGCCGTGGCGAGAACGGTGCCGCCGATCGCGACGACCGCGGCAGAGATGAAGAAAGCGAGTTTCACAGGATGCTCCTGTCCTTGGAGGAACCTCGTCCAGCGCTTCACTGCGCGGGGCGGACAAGGGATGCAGCCTTGGATAGGGCCGCTGCGCGATACTTCTATGACCACTGCTTGACAGAAAAATGAAATGCTATGTCCAGCGATATCAGAGCGTTAGAGCATAATCATCCAATTTGTCGCAAAGACTGGACGACTCCGCCCGAACCCCCTGGAGGGCATTGCTCGACTGCGCCCAAACCGTCTGCCGGCGACGCCTCGGGACGTCTATACTGCACCTCCAGCAGGGTTTTGCGAGCGCATGCGCCTCTATGATCGTCCTTACCTCATTCTCGCCGCCACGACATTGATCTGGGCCGGCAATGCCATCGCCAGCCGTCTGGCGATCGGCCACGTATCGCCGATGATGCTGACGACGCTGCGCTGGGTAGGCACGTTGGCATTGATGATCGCCATTGCCGGTCCGGCCTTCCTGCGGGAATGGCCTTTGATCCGCGCTCACTGGAAATGGCTGGCCATCCTCGGCGTCGTCGGCTTCACCGGCTTCAACGCCATGTTCTACCTGGCCGCCCTCTACACCACCGCCGTCAATATCGGCATCATCCAGGGCTCGATTCCGGTCATGGTTCTGACCGGCGCCTATCTCGTCCATCGCACCGCCGTGACCGCCCTGCAGGCCATCGGCATCGTCGTGACCATCGCCGGAATCACCCTCCTGGCGGCGCGCGGCGACCTCGCCGTGCTGACCGGTCTCGCCTTCAATTTCGGCGATGTCCTGATGCTGGTCGCCTGCCTGGGCTATGCCGCCTATACGGTGGCCCTGCGCAACCGACCCGCCATCTCCCCGCGCCCCTTCTTCATGGCGCTGGCGCTGGTGGCCCTCATCTCGTCGCTGCCACTGCTCGCCGCGGAGGTCGCCCATGGCACCGCCCAATGGCCTGATCTCAACGGCTGGCTCATCATCCTCTATGTCGCGGTGCTGCCGGGCTTCGTTGCCCAGCTCTTCTTCATGCGCGGCGTCGAGCTGATCGGCCCGGGTCGGGCGGGTCTATGGGTCAATCTCGTACCGGTCTGGGCCGCCATTCTCGGGCCGCTGATCCTTGGCGAGGTCTTCGCCTGGTATCATGCCGTGGCGCTGCTGCTGGTGCTCGGTGGCATCGCCATCGCCGAGAGCGGCAAGCGCTGATCAGCGCACGGCATAACGCATGTAGCCGTTGAGGATCTGGCCGATCCAGGCGAGGCCGATGCCGAAGGCCACCGCCAGGGCCGCGCCGGCTGCGATCCGACCCGCCTGGCCGCCCTCGAACAGCGCCGCACCGCGGAGCGCAGGCCAGACGACCCAGAGCACCAGGCCGGGGCCGACCAGACCGAACAGCGTGCCGAAGCCGGCCCCCTTGACGATGCCCTGGCGGCCCCAGCGATCCCAGATCAGGATGAACAGGAGACCCCAGAGCCCGCCGATGATCGCCGGCTGGGTAAGGCCCGGCAGGGTCGCCGGCAACGGCGCGCGCATCGGGAAAAGCTGGACGGCGGCCATGCCGACCTGGCCCATCAGCCAGGCGGCCCCCTGCAGGGCGAGGATCACGGCCAGCGCACCGACCACGAAGCCGAAGGACAGACGGGCGAGGACGTACATGGGCGGATTCCGGCGAATCGGTATGGCCGAGTGTAGCGCAGGAGGGAGGGAAAGGCTGATGAAGCCGGGGTAGGGCACGCGCGCCGCAGGCCGCAGTTCACCTCTCCCCGGCGGGGAGAGATCGATCCGAGCAGCGCGAGGATCGGGTGAGGGGGAGAACGGGTGCCGAGAAGGCCCCTCACCCGGCCTGCGGCCGACCTCTCCCCGCCGGGGAGAGGTGAAGGTGGAGCAG
>JAIEPJ010000079.1 GCA_019749835.1 Phreatobacter sp.
GCTGCCGCTGCAGGTCATCGAGATCCTCAAGGCCTATGGTCACACCGTGGCATTCGCCATCCTAGCGGGCAGCCTGATGGGCCCGGCCCAGGTGATCTCGCGCCTGGCGGAAGTCGTTTTCGGGCGGACGACCGGCATCCTCGCTGTCGGAGTGGCGACTGCCGCCGTGATGCCGGTGGCCGTGGTGCTGCCGGTCCTCAGCCCCGGCTCCGCCATCCTCTGCGTTGGCTTCGTTATCGGCTACGGCATGTCGGCCGGCGCCATGACCGTCGTCCGCAGCGTCGCCCCCCTCGCCCTGTTCGGCAAGGAGACCTACGCGACGATGAACGGCTGGCTCAGCCTGCCGCAGAACCTCGTCTTTGCCAGTGCCCCGATCGTCTACGCCTTCGTCATGCGCCACTGGGGTCCGACACCGACCCTGCTGATGTCCTTCGGTGCAGCACTCGTCGCGCTCGGCACGATGGTCATGCTGGAGCGGCGCTTCCGTCACGACACGACCGCCTGAAGCCGCCTCGGCGCGAAAGAGAAGCGGGCTTCGCGTTTGACGATAGTTGCAGTTGCAACTAAACAGGACGGGAGACAAGAACCGGAGGACGCCATGACCCTGCAATATGTGACGGGCTTCGTGCCCACCGACGGCCGCGGCGGCGGCACGCTCCAGTACATGTCGGGATTCGGCAATTCGTTCGAGACAGAGGCCCTGCCCGGCGCCCTGCCGATCGGGCGCAACTCGCCGCAGAAGTGCAATTATGGCCTCTATGCCGAACAGCTCTCCGGCTCGCCCTTCACAGCGCCGCAGGCCACCAACCAGCGCTCCTGGCTCTACCGCATCCACCCTTCGGTGAAACATTCGGGACGCTACCGGAAGGTCGACAGGGGCCTGCTGCGCACCGCGCCGGAGGCCCGCAACGAGAGCGACCTGCCGATCAACCAGCTGCGCTGGGACCCGACCCCGATCCCGGCCGAACCCGTGACCTTCGTCAACGGCCTGTGGACGGTGACGACGGCCGGCGATTCCGACACGCAGGTCGGCATGGCGGCCCATGTGCTGGTGATCAACCGCTCGATGACCAACGAGTACATGTTCAACGCCGACGGGGAGTTCCTCGTCGTCGCCCAGGAGAACCGGCTGCGCTTCCGCACCGAGTTCGGCGTCATCGAGATCGAGCCGGGCGAGATCTGCATCATCCCGCGCGGCGTCGTGTTCAAGGTCGAGCTCGTCGACGGCCCGGCGCGGGCCTATGTCTGCGAGAATTATGGCGGCGCCTTCACGGTTCCCGACCGTGGGCCCATCGGCGCCAATTGCCTCGCCAATTCCCGCGACTTCCTCACCCCCGTCGCTGCCTATGAGGACCGCGAGGAGCCCTCGACCCTCTACGCCAAGTGGGGCGGCGAGCTCTATGCCGCGTCGATCGGCCAGTCGCCACTCGACGTCGTCGCCTGGCACGGCAACTACTATCCCTACAAGTATGACCTCCGGCATTTCTCGCCGGTCGGGCCGATCCTGTTCGACCATGCCGACCCGTCGATCTTCACGGTGATGACGGCGCCCTCCGAGACGCCGGGCACGGCGAATATCGACTTCGTCATCTTCCCGGAGCGCTGGATGGTGGGCGAGAACACGTTCCGCCCGCCCTGGTACCATCGCAACCTGATGAGCGAGTTCATGGGGCTCATCTACGGCGTCTATGACGCCAAGCCGGAGGGTTTCGTGCCCGGCGGCATGAGCCTGCACAATTGCATGCTGCCGCACGGCCCCGACACGCCGGCCTTCGAACATGCGAGCAATGCCGAGCTGAAGCCGACCAAGCTCACGGGCACCATGGCCTTCATGTTCGAGACGCGCTTCCCGCAGCGGGTGACGCGCTGGGCGAGCGAATTGTCGACGCTGCAGCCGAACTACACGGATTGCTGGAAGGACCTGAAGAAACACTTCGACCCGAACCGCAAGGAGCCGAAGTGACGCGCCGTTGACCTTCGCCTGAATGGCCTGCGTGTCATGCCAGGTTACCGCCCGGGCATGACGGATCAGGCCGCGCGCCGGCCCTGCCCCTCAGCTGACGACAGGCAGGTCGACGATGTCGTAGGCATGGGCGATGGTGCGCTTGAGGACGGGATCGATCAGTTCCATCTCGAAGCGCGCCGCCGGGCGGATGCCGCCGATGGCCCCCAGCGTACCGCCGAACATCAGGGTGGCGGGCAGCAGCGTGTCCCGGCCGGTCCATTTGCCGATGAGGTCGGCGGGCGGACGCAGCTGGGCCAGGACACCGTCCTGATAGAGCACGCGCTCGCCGCCGATCACCGCATGGGCGCGCAGCTGGAGCTGGTCCCAATGGGGCGCCACCTCCTCATATCTCCACAGGATGGTGCCGACCGGCTTGGCGCACATCTGTTTCGACAGGGCGATGCCATAGGTCTCCGCCTTGCGGTCGGTGTGGTCAGAGCCAACCGTCACCCAGAGCCCGTCGGCCAGCGACAGGATGACGGGCTCGATCTCGCCGGACGAATCCGGCCCCAGCACCTCGACGCGGTGGCTCTGCGTCACCAGGGCTGCCGCCCCCCGGTAGAAGACGGGCACGGACGAGGGCGGCGGCACGCCGATGGCAGCGAGCTCATGGATATGGTGCTGGATCGCAGCCTCGTCCCGTCCGGCCCAACCGGCGACGACCAGGGTCTCGAGTTCGATGGAGATGCGGTCGGAGCGGCCGGCGGCATGGCGGGTGAAGGTCAGCATGGCGGGAGATGTCCTCGAACGGGCGACGACGACCGATAGCGCGAGACGGGCTGCGCCGCCATGGCCCCCCACGCGCTGCGCCCGTCGCAGGACTGCAAGGCAGGCCCGCTAAGCTTAACGACGGGCGGCGGTTGCCGTCGCCGGGGTCATGCGGTTTGATCCGCGCCGACGTCTTTCAGAGGGGACACGACAATGCAGCCGATGAGCGCCGGCATCACCAAGGCCGGAACCGGGATGGACGGAATCGTCTGGAACATTCTGGGCCAGACCTACGTGCCCAAGCAGGTCAGCGAAACCTCGATGTCCTGGCATGCCACCTTCCCGCCCGGCACCTTCGTGCCGCCGCACATCCATCCGACCCAGGACGAGTTCATCTACATGCTCGAGGGACGCTTCGACCTCGTGCTGGAGGGCAAGGAGTTCGTCGCCACCGCCGGCGACCTCATCCGCCTGCCGATGGGTCTCGCCCATGGCATTTTCAACAAGACCGACCAGCCGGTGAAGTGCTTCTTCTGGGTATCGCCGACGCGCAAGCTCTACGACCTGTTCTGGGGCATCCATTCCATGCCCGAGCAGAACCCGGACGCCGTCGTGGCGCTCTCGGCCAAGCACGAGGTGGTCTTCCTGCCGCCACCGCCCGGCGCCTGATCAGGCGCGCTGCGCCCGCGCCTGCGCATAGGTGACGAGGGCGACACCGGCGACGACCACGACCGCGCCCGCCCATGTGGCGGGCGCATAGCTTTCGCCGAGGATGAATGTGCCGGCGACGAGCCCCACCGCCGCGGCGGCATAGCCGATCTGGCTGAGATAGACCGGACCGCCGACCTGCTGCAGGCGGAAGAACATGGCGAGGTTGGCGCCGGTGGCGACGATCTGGGCGATGATGAGCGCGGGAATGCCGAGCACCGCCATAAGGCCCTGAACCCCCTCCCCCGACGCGAAGACGGCTGCGAAGAGCAGCGCCGTCGCGACGATGTTGATGGCCGAGGCGAGCGAGAGGGAATCGGCGCCAACCGGCCAGTTGTGCGAGCGATAGACGTTGCCTGAGGCGAGGCAGACGGGGATGCACAGCGCCAGCAGCACCCAGCGGAGCGCTGTGTCGCTGCCGGCGCCGTCGCCGCGGAAGGCGATGATGACGAGCACGCCGGCAAGGCCCACCACGATGCCGACGACGCCCAGGAGCGGCGGCCTGCGTCGCGCCACGAGCGAGGCAATGGTCAGCGTCAGGATCGGCGAGAGGGCGAACATCATGCCCGCGAGACCGGCCCCGATCTTCGGGATCACCACGAAGATGATGAGATTGGGGATGACGAAGGAGACCAGCGCCGCGACGAGGTAGTAGACCCGGTGGCGCGGCGACGGCGCGCGGCCCATCATCACCGCGCCGATGGTCAGAAGGATGCTGGCTCCGAGCGTCGAGACGAAGACCCACGAGGCCGGCGGCGCGCCGGCAGCGGCCGCCAGCTTCTGCAGCGGCAAGGTCGCGCCGAGGCAGATTCCGCAGCCGAGAAGCAGGAGTGCGGCCTCGCGCATGCGGGCATTGGCGATCATGCAGGGTCCGTCCGGGAGCGCGGCGCCCCCGGCATCATCGCGGGGAGGTCACGCCGCCTTGCGGTTGACCTTGTCCTGCGAGAAGCCCGCCGTCGAGGCATAGCCACGCACGATGGCCTTGCGCTCCTCGAAGGACAGGACCGTCTCGATGTCGGTGAAGCCGTCGGGCGCGCGCTCCTCGACCGCGTCGATGACGCCCTCGGGGCCGCCCTTGCGGTTCATGCGGACGATCTGGGCGGTGGGCGGCAGGCGCTCCTGCTCATAGGCCCACAGCGCCTGGACCGGATGGTCGGCGGCGACGAGGAGGTCGGCGAGGCAGCGGGCGTCGAGGATGGCCTGCGAGGCGCCGTTGGAGCCGACCGGATACATGGGGTGCGCGGCATCGCCGAGCAGCGTGACGCGGCCATGGCTCCAGCGCGGCAGCGGATCGCGGTCGCACATCGGATATTCCCAGAATTCCGGCGTCGCCTCGATCATCCGCTGCGCGTCGAGATAGGGCAACGAGAAGCGCTTGAGGTAGGGCATGATGTCCTCGAAGCGGCCGGGACGCGACCAGTCCTCGCGGCGCGGCGGCGTCGTGTTGTTCTCGCCGATCTTGGCGGCGATGGCCCAGTTGGTCAGCTTGCGGCCGGGCGCGAGGCCCTCGGCGATCGGATAGATCACCAGCTTGGCGCTCATGCCGCCGGCGATGACCATGGAGCGGCCGGTGAGGAAGTCCGGCCAGTCCAGCGCGCCACGCCAGAGCATGATGCCGTTCCAGGCCGGCGGGCCTTCGTTGGGAAAGAGCGAGCGGCGCACGGTGGAATGGATGCCGTCGGCGCCGATCAGCACGTCGCCATGCGCGGTGCGGACGTGGCGGCCGTCGCGGTCGAAGAACCAGGCGGTGACGCCGCTGTCGTCCTGTTTCCAGGCACCGAGGCGGTGGCCGGTGTAGATGCGGCTCTCGCCGAGCCGCGCCCGGACCGCCTGATAGATGACGGTCTGCAGGCGGCCGCGGTGGATGGAGAATTGCGGCACGTCGAAGCCGGCCTCGATGCCGCGCGGCTCGCGCCAGATCTCCTGACCGAAGCGGTTGGTATAGATCAGCTCGTGGGTGCGGATGGCGACGTCGTCGAGGCGCGGCAGCAGGCCGAGACCGGCCAGTTCCTTGATCGCGTGGGGCAGTGTGTTGATGCCGACGCCGAGCTCGCGGACCTCGGGCGCCTGTTCATAGACCTCGCAGCCGATGCCGCGCGCGGCGAGCATGAGGGCGGTGGTCAGGCCACCGACACCGCCGCCGACAATGATGGCCTTCATGGAACACTCCCCGACGCGAAGGCGAAAAGACGAGCCGGGATCATGGCTTGGGCCGGTCGGCGAGGCAAGGCCGCAGGTCCGCGTGGAGGGCGCGCGGCGGCCCTGCGGCGATGCGACCTCGCGGTAAGGTTACGCTGGCGGCCCCGCCGGCTTCCGCGACGTCGCGGCCCCGTGTAGAGACGCGTCATGACACGTTCAGATGCCCTCGCCGACGCCGAAGACCTTTCGCAGGCCCCCGACCTGTGGCGCGACCACGAGGGGCGCCCGACCTTCCGCCATCGGCCGAAGCTGATCGGCCCGGAGATCCATTTCACCATCGAGGAGCGCGATCTCGCCTGGTCCGACGGGCGATCGTCGGGACGGTTGCCGCTGCACCAGATCGAGAGCGTGCGGATCGTCTTCCGCCCCGCCAATCTCTATACCCGGCGCTACCGCGTGGAGGTGCGCCAGCGGCTGGGCAAGAAGATCTGGTTCTCCAACGTGTCCTGGCGCGGCATGGTGGAGATCGAGGCCCATGATGCGCCCTTTGCCGCCTTCGTACGGGCCCTCTGCGCGAGGATCGGCCAGACCTCGCCGAATGCCCGGTTCATCGCCGGCGAGCCGGCCTGGCGCTACATGATCATTGCGGCGACGACGGCCGGTCTCACCATCTCCCTCGCCTATCTGGCGTTCCAGGCCATCAGCGCCGTCAACTGGGGCCTGATGGGCCTCGTCGTCTTCATTGGCGGCTACACGGTCTGGCAGATGTCGCTGTGGCTGACCAAGAACCGGCCGGCCACCTTCGACCCGCTGGACCCACCGGCCATCCTCCTCCCCGACGTCACGCCGCCTCGGGCCTCAGCGCCATGACCGAGCAGGTCGCATGCCGCACCACATGGGCGGCGTTGGAGCCGAGCAGATAGGTCGCCAGCCGCGGCTTGTGTGATGCCATGACGATCAGGTCGGCGTGGCAGGCCTGCGCCTCCTCAAGGATCTCGTGATAGGGCCGGCCGATGCGGACCCGCGTCCTGACGCGTTCCTTGGGCAGCCCCGACGTGGCGGCGATGCTGTCGAGGATGGTCAGGTTTTCGCTCATCTGGGTCTTGTGGAAGTCGGCGGGCAGGTATTCCGCCGCCATGACCGGCATGTCCGGTACGACGGCCAGCAGCATGACCGCGGCTTCGCCGGCTTCGGCAAGCAGTTTCGCGACCGCGAGGGCCTTCTGTTCGAGACCGGGCTCGGCGAGGTCGATGGGGCAGAGAATGGAACGGAACATGGCGCTTCTCCCGTGCTGTTCCGGCACACTGGCCCTAAACGCCGCCGCCGTCCTTGACGCCGGTCAAGCGGGCCGGTCCTGGGTCTCTCCGCGCAGGGTGAGGGCGTCGCCGACGAGGTCGCGCACGTCCGGGCGCGGCGCGCCGATATAGGGCAGTGGCCGCGAGACGGCGATGGCGGTGATGCCGAGGCGCGCGGTGAGAAGCCCGTTCAGCACCCCCTCCCCGAGCTTGGCGGAGAGCCTGGCGGCAAGGCCGTGGCCGACGATCTGGTCGAGGACCGTGTCGCCGGCGGCCATGCCGCCGGTCACCGCCATATGGGCCAGGACGTGGCGGACCAGCTTGACCATGCCGAGCGTGCCGGGCCGGCCACCATAGACCTCGGCGATCCGCCGGATCAGCCGCACGGCCGTGGCGAAGACCATGGCGAGATCGACCGCCGCGCGCGGACTGACCGCGGTGACGACGGAAACCCGACGCGCAGCTTCCGCAACAAGCCGCGTCGCCTCGCGGTCGAGCGGTTCGAGCAGTTCGCGCTCGACAATGCGCAGGCGCTGGGCGCCGTCGATGATGCCTTCCGCGAAAGCCGACTGAACCGCCGTCCGGCCGCGTGCCGTTCGGGCATTGCCGCCCATGGCGGCAAGAAGATCGTCGGCGACGCGGCCGGCGGCGCGGTCGTCCTTGTCGCGCAGCGCCTGCGCCGCGCGTTCGCGCAGGCTGTCGAGCCGGGCAAGGCTGCGCAGAGCGAGGATCTCGCGCAACAGCAGCGCGAGACCGCCGGTGAGAAACAGTGCCAGCGCAGCGACGCCGGCCCAGCCGAGCCAGGCGGCGCGGGTGAAGAGGTCATCGATGAGGGTGGAGACCGCGATGCCGAAGGCGAGCGACACGAGGCCGCCAAAGCCCGCCCAGAACAGCCGCGTCCACAGGCTCGCCACGGCGGGCGGCGGCGCGGCCTCTATGGCGATCGCCTCCTCGGCGCGGCGGTCCTCGACCGGCGCATCACTCGGCGGCGCGATCTCCACCGCGGCGGAATCGAGCCGGAAGACCTGCGGCTTCGGGAGCGGGGCCTTGCTCATGCCAGGCGGTCTCCGATGAGGAACTCGACCGCCCGGTCGAGGCGGATATGCGGCAGGGCCTGGGCGGGATCGGCTTGCGGCGGCAGGAAGCGCACGAAGCGGTAATCCTCGCCACGAAAGGCCTCCGGGCCGGCGAAGAGCCCCGCCGGATCGCGCGGCAGTTCGCCGGGAAAGACCGCGACCTCGCGCAGCCCGTCAAAGGTCTCGCCGCCCGCCTCCTCTCCAGGCATCGGCGTGCCGACGATGCAGGCGAGGCTCTGTCCGCGCTGGGTGACCGTGGTCTCGCGCGTCGCGCGTAACGAGGCCAGCGCGATCGGCTCGACGCGCGCGCCGGCGAATTCGGCGCGGCGGATGGCCCGGTCTGTCAGGCGTCTGAGCAGCCCCTCAAGCCGGTCATGGCTCGTCTGGTGCAGGTGGTCGGCCTTTGTGGCGGCGAAGAGGATGCGGTCGATGCGCCGCGCCAGCAGCGAGGACAGGATCGAATTGGCACCCGGACGGAAGGCGGTCAGCACATCGGAGAGCGCCAGTTCGAGGTCGGACAGCGCCGCTGGGCCGGCATTCAGCGCGGCAAGCGCATCGACCAGCACCACCTGGCGGTCAAGGGTGGCGAAATGATTGGCGTAGAAGGGCATCACCACCAGCCGCTTATAGCTCTCGAAGCGCTTGTCCATGAGGGCGGCCAGGCTGTCGCCGGCCGGCTCGCGGCCAGCGAGGTCGAGAGGGGCGAAGGTCAGAGCCGGCGAGCCCTCCATTTCCCCCGGCAGCAGGAAGCGCCCCGGCGGCAGGGTGGACAGGGACACGCGCTCGTCCCGGCAGGATTTGAGGTAGCGCGTGAACTTGTCAGCGAGGCGCCGGGCCTCGGTTTCGTCGGCCTTGCCGAAGGGATCGATCTCCGCAGTCGCGGCGAGCCATTCCTGCGCCAGGGCGGCACGCGGCGGACGCCGCGCCGCCTCGACGCTGCGCCGAGACCATTCCGCATAGGACTGCGCAAGCAGCGGCAGGTCGAGCAGCCATTCGCCGGGATAGTCGACAATGTCGAGGGTCAGCGTCTTCTCGGTGCCGCGCATGAAACCGGAATTCGACGCAAAATCAATCGCCAGCCGGATTTCGCTAATGCGCTTTGTTCCCTCCGGCCAGTCCCGCGGACCGGTCAGGGTCGCCAGGTGGTCCTCATAGGGAAAGCGCGGGATGCCGTCATCGGGCTGCGGCTCGAGACGGACACGGGCGATCCGCCCCTGCGCCTGCGGCTCGAAGACGGGCCAGCGCGAGGCGGTCAGCAGGCCGTGGACGAGGGCGGTGATGAACACCGTCTTGCCCGAGCGCGACAGGCCGGTCACGCCAAGGCGCAGGGTCGGATTGACCCAGTCGGTCGCATAGGCCGCGATGGAGCGCGCCGCGAGCCGCGTCTCGTTGATCCAGCCTGTCCAGACCATCTATTCAGCCTCGCTGTCGAGGTCGCGGGGCACGGTGAAGGACACGAGCGTGCCGCAGCGGGGGCCGAGATCGCGCCAGTCGTCGATGGCGCAATCGATCACCGCGAGGCCTCCGGTCGGGTATTTGTGGGACAGTCGGCGGCGCTGGTCCGCGGGGCCGTCGGCGACGAGGTCGTCGCAGAGGGTTTCGATGCCGGGATTGTGGCCGACGAGCAGGAGGGTCGCGACCTCGGCCGGCGTCTCGCGGATCACGTTGGCGAGTTGGTAGGCTGGCGCCTCGTAGATTCGTCTGTCCTCGGCGCCTTGGAGAAGCTGGAGGAAGCCAGGCCTCGCCAGCGCCCAGGTCTCTACGGTGCGGGCGGCGGGCGAAACGATCACCTGATCCGGGACGAGCCCGTGTTCGACCAGGAAGCGGCCCATCAGCGGGGCGGCACGACGACCGCGCGCCGCGAGCGGGCGTTCGAAATCGCGCATGCCGGCCGGCCAGTCCGACTTGGTGTGCCTGAACAGGATCAGCCGGCGCATCGCACCCCCCTCAACGCCTTCCATGTGCCCCCTCGCCGGTGCAGGGGCAAGGGCTTGGCCTTACCCGGCGGATCGGGGCCGGCGTTCCGACCAGATGAGATAGAGGCCGCTGAAGACGATGATGGCGGCGCCGAGGAAGACGTGGGGGCCGGGCATGACCGAGAAGATGAACCAGCCGGCGGCGACCGACCAGAGGAGCTGGGTATATTGCACCGGCGCCGAAACCGAGGCCGAGGCGAAGCGGAAGGCCATGAGCATGAAGGACTGGGCAACGAGTTGAATGACCGCATTGAGCCCAATCACGCCGAGCAGCCAGAGCGGGACGGGCTGCCAGCCGGGAAGCGCGAAGACCAGCGCGATCAGACAGATGAAAAGGTTGAAATAGAACAGAACGGCCAGCGTGCCCTCGGTCTTGCCGAGGGCCCGGATGGCGACCATGGCGGCGCCCCAGGTGGCAGCGGAGAGCACGGCGAGCAGGGCGGCGATGGACACGCCGCCGGGGCCGGGGCGGATGATCACCAGCGCCCCGAGGAAGCCGATGGCGACGGCGATCCAGCGGTTGAGGCCGACCGGTTCACGCAGCACGAGGCCCGAAAGCGCCACGACGAAGAAGGGCGTGATGAAGAGGATGGCGGTGGCGACGGGCAGATCGAGTTCGCGCAGGGCCTCGAAATAGGCGAAGACCGACACGGCCGAGAGGCTCGCCCTGAACAGATGCGCGCCGGGGCGTCGGGTGACGATGGTGCCGCGCCCCCGCACCATCTGCACGAGGATGATCGGGGTCAGGATGGCGAGGCCGGTGGCGCTGCGAATCGCCATGATCTGCCAGCTCGGCAGCTCGGACACGATGATCTTCAGGATCGTGTCGGCCACCGATATCAGCATGAAGCAGACGAACTGAGCGGCAATGGCGGCGAGCGGGCGCTCGGCCGGCTGAGCAGGCATGGCGCTTGTCTCCGCGCATCGGCCTGCCATGAAGCCGGATCGGGGCGCCTTGCCAAGGCGGATCGACACATGGGGCCCCTGCAGGGGCTGGCGTCCCTGCAGGGATGAAGCGTCGGGGGAGGTGCTGACCCGGCCGGGTCAGCCCTGGCGCTCGGGGGTATGGATGATCAGACCGTTCATGGCCTCCGTCACCTTGATCTGGCACGACAGGCGGGAGGTCGGCTTCACATCGAAGGCGAAATCGAGCATGTCCTCCTCCATGTGGGAGGGCTCGCCGGTCGCGGCCTTCCAGGCGTCGTCAACATAGACGTGGCAGGTGGCGCAGGCGCAGGCGCCGCCGCATTCGGCGACGATGCCGGAAATGCCATTCTTGATGGCGGCTTCCATGACGGTGGCGCCGATGGCGGCTTCAACCGGACGCTTCTCGCCCGCGTGGTCGATGAAGATGATCTGCGGCATCGGCTCCCTGCCCTTCGCGTGACCTCAGCGGGCGCCCGCAGGGCCCGACACGAAGAAACCGCCGCTTCACCGCGCGGCGGTTCCCGTGAGAAATGACATAGCGAAAGGTGTGCCAGTTCGCCAGAGGCCGGCGGGCATGATCGTTTCCCGCCAGGCCCGCAGGCCGCTCAGGCGGCGCGCAGCAGCGTGGCGATGAAGCCGTTGGCCTCGTTCACCGCATTTTCGAGGCGGGCGAGGTCGTCCCAGGCGCGCGAGGAGAGATGGTCGACCTGGTCGCATTCGACCGCCTCGGCCGCCTGGGCCACCCCAAAGGCGCCGATGCCGAGCGCCGAGCCCTTGAGCGTATGGGCCGCTTCCGCCCAGGTCTTGGCGTTGGTGGCGTTGCGCAGCCGCTCCAGCATGGTGCGTGACTGGCGCTCGAAGAGCACGAGCACCTCGCGCTCCAGATCGTGATCGCCGAAGGTCTGCCGCGACAGATGAGTGAGATCGACGGGCAGGCTGCTGCCCAGAAATTCGTCCGACATGATACGCGCCATTGTCTTGGTGTCCCCTGCTTGACCGATCGCCCGTCCCGGGGCGTGTTTGTCTTCGAGGGAGGTTGTCCTCCCCTCTTCCCTGCAGGATCACGATGCCAGCGCGGCGGCGAAAACGGAGTTAAAGCGGGGCTGAACCTGCCGCCGATCTGGCTTTGAGGTTGATCGGTGGTAAATCGTTCCTCGATCGCATCGCAGGGGAGAGGAACGGCATGGTGTTCGAACGATCACGTGGGATCGCCCTGCGCGCCACGCTCATCAGGCTGGCGGTCGAGCTGGCGCTGTGCACAGCGGTGGCGCTGGTGATCGGCAAGGACCGTTTCCTCACGACGGTGGCGGCGCTGATGATGGTGATCTATGTCGCCCGGGCCGTGCTCTGGTTCATCACCGCGGCGTCCAACGCACTCATCTGGCGCTGGGGGCGCCGCGCGCGCATCGACCGCTTCGCAGAGGCGCTGCAGGCCGTGCGGCTGCCGGTGGACCAGGCGATGCGCGGCAACCGCGACGTGTCGCAAAGCCTGGCGCGCGCCCTCCTGTCACCTGACATCAGCCGCGAGGCCGCAGCCTTCGCCTATTCGACGCAGGGTTTCGTCGAGGCGGTCCATGTCCACACCGACCCCCTGACGGCGGCCATGATCGCCTCCGACATGGCGCGTGGCATGGACCTTCACATCGACCGGACGACGGGCGCGGGCGCGCGCCCACCATCAGGAGCCTGAGGGGGGCGGGTCATCGGCGCCCTCTCCGATGACCCGCCGCCCCTCGGCTGTCAGCTTGCAGACGAGCCAGTCGGGCTTCACCGGATTGGCGAACCAGGGCTCGACCCAGCCGGCGGCGAGGCAGGCCCGGATCGTCGCGCGCGGAACCTCCCGCCCCTCGGCATCGAAGAGAGGGAGTTTTCCACCGGGCTGAACGGCGCCGCGCAGCAGCCATCGGCGCTGCACCGGGGTGGGTTTCGGCGAGGCGGACGCGAGGGCACCCTGTCCCTTCCGCGCTTTCGCAAGGTGCCCATCATCGGTCATGGTTACCCATCCGTTAACGATGAATCCGAAACTGCGGCTCCGACAGGTTTCAATCCTTAGGACCCCCCGGTAGATTACATGCTGCGGCGGACTGTTGTCTGCCATCCGTGATCGTTGCGTCCAAGAGGCACTTGGGGCGCATCGTTCCGGGTGGATACAGGGCAGGTCGGCAGTCAAAGGATGCGGGCGACACCATGGCGAACACTCCCAAGAAGGCGCAGGATCCGGCCGAAGCGGCCCTTGCAGCCATCCAGGACGCATTGAACCTGGCCAGCGAGGACCAGACGAAGGCGTCTGTGCGGACCGCTGGACGCGATGCCGGATCGCGCCAGTCGAGCGAGGCGATGCGGGTCGACGAGGATCTCTTCGCCGATACGCGCCGCTCCGACCAGGTCGTCTCGCCTTCGCAGCCGCCGGCCAACGACGACCGCCGCGATCTCGCCCAGATGCTCGAGCGCCTGTCGCGGCGCCCCTCGGCGGCGCCGCTATGGACCGCTGCGCTGCTCTCCCTCGGCTGGCTCGGCGCGGGCCTCGCCATCGCCTCGCGGGCCTACGACAACACCCTGCCCGATCCCTATGCGCCGCAGACGCTGACGCTGGCCGCGGTGCTGCTGCTGCCGGTCATGTTCTTCTTCGTCATGGGCGCGCTGATCCGCCGCTCGCAGGAAATGCGCATCGTCGCCCAGGGCATGAGCGAGGTCGCGCTGCGGCTCGCCGAGCCCGAGACGGTCGCCCGCGAAGCCGTCGTCTCGGTCGGCCAGGCCATCCGCCGCGAGGTCGCAGCCATGGGCGACGGCGTCGAGCGGGCCCTGGCACGGGCCGGCGAGCTCGAGACCCTGGTCCACAACGAGGTGGCCTCCCTCGAGCGCGCCTACAGCGACAACGAGCTGCGCGTGCGCGCCCTGATCGAGGAACTGGTCACCCAGCGCGAGTCGATCGTCTCCAATGCCGAGCGGGTGCGCGCCTCGATGACCGGCGTCCACGAGCAGGTCGCCAGCCAGATCGCCGATGCCGGCGACCAGCTGGCCCGCCGCATCGACGAATCCGGCATGCGCGTCACCTCCTCGCTCGGCGAGAAGGCCGAGGCGATCACCATGGCGCTCGGCCGGGCCGGCGACACGATGATCGACCAGATCCAGCTGCGCGGCTCCGACATCGTCGACCGCCTCGCCTCGACCAGCGACGAGGTCACCCGCGCGCTGTCGACGACCGGCGACCGCGTCACCTCCGTTCTGACCGATACCGGCAATATCGTCACCGTCACCATGGCCGAGACCGGCACCAGCATGGCGGCGAAGCTGTCCGAGACCGGCACGGCGATGACGCACCACCTCGCCGTGACCAGCGCCGAGATCACCCAGGCCATCGCCTCGCGCTCGGATGACGTGTCGGCCCGCCTGAAGGAGACCGGCGAAAGCCTGGTGGCCGAGCTCACCGCCCGCACCGGCGAGGTGTCCCAGACCCTGCGCTCGACCGGCGAGACGCTCATTTCCGAACTCGCCTCCCGCAGCGGTGAGGTCTCGTCGACCCTGCGTGAGACCGGCGAGGCGCTGATCGCCGAGATGTCGGACCGCGGCGGCTTCGTCACCGCGACCCTCAAGGAGACCGGCGAAAGCATCATCACGGAGCTGTCGACCCGCGGCGATTATGTCGCCTCGACCCTGCGCGACACCGGCGACAACCTCATCGTCGAGCTGTCGACCCGCGGCGGCGAGGTCACGACCACCCTGCGCGAGACGGGCGAAGCCTTCGTGTCCGAACTGTCGCTGCGCGGCAACGAGGTCTCGAGCCGCCTGAAGGATACCGGCGAGAGCCTCGTCTATGAACTCTCCAGCCGCGGCGGCGAGGTCAATTCCGTGCTGAAGTCGACGGCCGAGACCCTGGTCTACGAGCTGGCGACCCGCGGCGGCGAGGTGACCACGACCCTGCGCGAGACGGGCGAGGCCTTCGTCTCGGAACTGTCGCTGCGCGGCAACGAGGTCACGACGCGCCTGCGCGACACCGGCGAGCGCCTGGTCGGCGAACTCACCGAGCGCGGCTCGGAGGTCGTCAACAAGCTCGACTCCACCGGCAGCTATGTGGCCGAGACCATCACCGTGCGCGGCGGCGCCCTCGCCGACCGCATCGCCGAGACCGGCGACAAGCTCCACCAGACCGTCACCACCCATGGCGACGAGCTCGACAAGCGCCTGGCGGTGACCGGCCAGCTCATCGCCGAGGCCATCACCCAGCGCACCGCGGAAGCCAAGAACGCCATCGGCGACGTCGGCATCCAGGTCGTCGAGAGCCTCACCGAGAAGGCCCAGGACGTGCAGCTCGCCCTGCGCCGGGCCAGCGAGACCGTCACCACCGCCATTTCGGAGCGGACCGCCAGTCTGCGCGAGGAAATCGAGCTCGCCGGCACCGACGTGCTGTCGACCTTCGCCACCCAGGGCACAGACCTGACGCAGCGCATCGGCGATATCGGCGCCCAGGTCACGAACGCCCTCGCCGCCCGTGGCGACGAGGTCACCCTCCAGCTGCAGCGCGTCGCCGGCGAGATCACTGAGACCGCCACTGCCCAGGGCGAAGCCGTCGTCACCCGCATTGCCCAGAATGTCGTGGCACTCGACGACGCCATCAACCGGCACACGTCGGGCTTCGAGACACGTGTCGCGTCCCATGCGGCGCATCTCGAGGATGCCATCGGTCGCTATACCAGCAGCTTCGAGACCAGCGTCGCCGCCCACGCCACCGGCCTCGAGGACGCCTTCGGCCGCTACACAAGCGGTTTCGAGACGCGCATCGCCTCCCATGCCGCCAGCATGGAAGACGCCTATTCCCGCTACACCAACGGCTTCGAGACACGGATGGGCGAACAGGCCTCCCATCTCGAGGAGGCCTTCATCCGCTACACGTCGGGCTTCGACACCCGCATCGGCCAGCATGCGGTGAATCTGGAGGATGTCATCGTCCGCCATACCTCGCATTTCGAGGGACGCGTCGGACATTACGCCAGCTCGCTCGACGAGACGATGGGACGGCACACGGCGCAGTTCGAGGGCCGCGTGTCTCAGCACGTCAGCGGGCTCGACGAGGCCATGCTGCGCCACACCGCCTCCTTCGAGGGCCGGGTCGCGCATTATGCGACGACTCTGGAGGACTCGGTCGGCCGCCATGCCGTCAATCTCGAGGATGCGGTGAGCCGCCTCACCGGCGATTTCGAGAGCCGCGTCGGCTCACATGCCTCGATGCTGACCGAGCAGGTCGCCAACCACACCGCCCTCCTCGATCACAAGCTGACCGGCCATATCTCCACCCTCGACGAGACGATCTCCGGCAAGGGCATCGCCCTCGCCGACCGGATCGCCAGCGATGCGCGGGAATTCGCCGAGCGTGTGGCCCAGCAGTCGGGCCAGATCACCGATGCCCTCGACGGACGCCTCGCCCGCATCGACCAGGCCCTCGACACCCGCGCCCAGGCGTTCAACGAGACGCTCGCCAACCGCACGCTCGAACTCGCCAAGGTCCTCGGCGAGGGTGGCAAGGCGGTGACCGAAGCGCTGGAGAACAAGTCGGCCGAGATCACGTTCAACCTGACGTCGAAGTCGGACGAGATCACCCATACGCTGACCTCGAAGTCCGACGAGATTGCCAACAATCTCGCGACGCGCTCGGTCGAGATCGCCTCGAACCTCACGTCCAAGTCGGACGAGATCGCGTCGAACCTCACCTCCAAATCGGACGAACTCGCCCGCCTGCTCAATGACAAGTCGGACCAGATCGTCTTCAACCTGACCTCGCGGTCGGAGGAGATGGCGCGCAACCTCGCCACGACCTCCGAGGACATCGCCCAGACCCTCGCAGCCCGCTCCGAGGACATCACGCGCATCCTCTCCGACAAGTCGGCCGACGTGACCTACACGCTCGCCTCGAAGTCGGGCGAGATCACCCGCCTCCTCACAGACAAGTCGGAAGAGGTCGCTTATTCGCTGGCGGCCAAGTCCGACGAGATCACCCGCCTGCTGTCGGACAAGTCGATCGAGGTCACCTATACGCTGACGTCGAAGTCCGACGAGATCACCCGCCTGCTCAGCGAGAAGTCGGACGAGGTGACCTACACGCTCACCGCCAAGTCGGACCTCATCACCGCGACGCTGTCGGACAAGGCTGACGAGATCAACCGCACGCTCGGCGGCCGGGCGCTGGAAGTGGCCGAGACCCTCGACACCCGCGTGGCCCGCTTCGAGGAGGTCGTCGTCGGCCGGCTGGAATCGGTCTCGCAGACCCTCGACGCCCGCGGCTCGCATATCGCCGAGACGCTCACAGAGAAGGTCGAGTCGGTCACGCAGACACTTCGCGCCAATGCCGACGACGTGGAGCGCACCCTCTCGACGATCTCCAACGACATCACGCAGGGCCTGTCGACCCGCGTGAACGAGATCAACGCCGTCCTCGGCGCACGCTCGGCCGAACTCGCCTCGCTCCTCGACGATCGCGGCAGCAACCTCATCACCCGCCTCGGTGACAACGGTCTGCAGATCACCAACGAAGTCAGCCGCGTCGGCGACATCGTGGTGCGTGCGCTGGAGAACCGCGGCGGCGCGATCACCGAGGTCATCGGACAGAAGGGGGCGGAAATCACCCGCGTCCTGTCGCAGACCGGCATTGACGTCACCCGCGGCATTTCCGACTCCAGCGAGCAGGCAGCCCGCATCCTGTCGGAAAGCTCGGAACTGCTGCGCAGCCGGATCGAGACGGATACCCGTGAATCGGTCCTCGCCCTGACCGCCACCAATGAACAGCTGCGTGGCGAGATCGCCTCCGTGCTCGCCCGCCTCGGCGAGACCAACGGGTCGATCCGCGAGGTCGCGGCCCAGACCGAGCAGTCGCTGGCGGCGATCAACGATCAGCTGGGTGAGCGGATCGGCCAGTTCGCGTCCTCGGCAGAGACCGCCTCGACCGCGGCGGAAACCTCGACCCGGATGCTCAACGGCCAGATCGGCCAGCTGACCAATGTCGCCGGCACCGTCCTGCGCGACGTTTCCTCGCTGACCGAGCGCTTCGACAATCAGGCACGGCTTCTCGGAGCGGCGGCGGAACAGGTCGAGGAGATGCAGCAGCGTCTCGACGCCTCCTTCGATGCGCGCCGCGAGGTCATCGAGGCGCTGGTCCATCACCTCGCCTCCAAGACCGAGGACATGGACAACCTGGTGAAGAGCTTCACCGGCCTCCTCGACGACAATCTCGGCCTCGCCGAGAACCGCGCCCGCGAGATCGGCCGCGTCCTCGTCGAATCGACCAACCAGACGACGCAGGCGATCGGCGAGCAGGCGGAAACGCTGCGCCTGGCCACGGGCAAGGAGCGCGAGCGCACCACCCATGCCATGCGCTCGGCCTATGAGCAGGCGACGCACGAGATGCACGCGCTGTTCCGCGAGGCCGCCGAGCGTTTCGAGACGCTCACATCGGGCATGAAGGCGATGAGCAGCGAGATCCAGCGCGAACTCGCGGAGACGCGGGACCAGCTGTCGCGCGGCATGATCGAGATCCCGAAGGAGACGCAGGAAAACGCCGCCGCGATGCGGCGCGTGGTGGCCGACCAGATCAAGGCTCTGGCCGAACTGAACGACATCGTCGCCAAGTCGGGCCGGGCCTACG
>JAIEPJ010000032.1 GCA_019749835.1 Phreatobacter sp.
GCTTCGGCCTGCCGATCGCCCGCGACATGTGCCAGAAGGTCATCGTCGTCGGCTCGAACGACCTGCAGTCGCTCTATGTCGCCAACAATGTCTGCTCAGCGGTGGAATATTTCCGCAAGCTCGGCGGCAATGTCGGCGTCGCCGGCATGGTGATCAACAAGGATGACGGCACCGGCGAGGCCGCGGCCTTCGCCGCAGAGGCGGGCATCCCGATCCTCGCGGCCATTCCCCAAGACGACGACCTCCGGCGCAAGAGCGCCAATTACGAGATCGTCGGCCATCCCGACAGCCAGTGGGCGGCGCTGTTCGAGGCGCTTGCGCTCAATGTCGGCGCGGCGCCGCCGGTGCGCCCGAAGCCGCTCTCCCAGGACGATCTTCTGGGCCTGTTCAAGGGCGACGCCGTCGGCCGCGGCGTCGTGCTGCAGCCGGCCTCGCAGGCCGACCTGCGCGGTGGCATCGTCGTCGAGCGCGCCTCCCTCGAAGTGATCTACGAGGCGGTCTGAGGCCATGGTCACGCTCATCGACAAGCTGACGGCATCGCGCACCGGGACGGAACCGCGCCCGGCGGCGGCGGAGGGCGGCGGCACGTCCTGCCACGCCGGTCGCGACGAGATGAACAAGGCGGCCCGGGCCGCGGGAAAGAGCGAAACCCTCGACCAATATGCCGCGGACTATCCGCGCGGGCCCCATGACCAGCCGCAGAGCATGTGCCCTGCCTTCGGCTCGCTCCGGGTGGGCCTGAGGATGCGCCGCACCGCAACGATCCTGTCGGGCTCGGCCTGCTGCGTCTACGGCCTGACCTTCACGTCGCATTTCTACGGGGCCCGCCGCACGGTCGGCTATGTGCCCTTCAACTCGGAATCGCTGGTCACCGGCAAGCTGTTCGAGGATATCCGCGATGCGGTCCACGACCTCGCCGATCCGCAGCTCTACGACACGATCGTCATCATCAATCTCTGCGTCCCGACCGCCTCGGGCGTGCCGCTGAAGCTGCTGCCGAAGGCGATCAACGGCGTGCGCATCATCGGCATCGACGTGCCGGGCTTCGGCGTTCCGACCCATGCCGAGGCCAAGGACGTCCTGGCCGGCGCCATGCTGCGCTATGCCCGCACCGAAGCCGAGAAGGGCCCGGTTCAGGCCCCCCGCGTCGCCAAGGCGGCGCGGCCGACCATCGCGCTGCTCGGCGAGATGTTCCCTGCCGATCCCATCGGCATCGGCGCGCTGCTCGAACCGCTCGGCCTCGCCGCGGGACCGGTGGTGCCGACGCGCGAATGGCGCGAACTCTACGGCGCCCTCGACTGTGTCGCCGTGGCCGCGGTGCATCCCTTCTACACCGCCTCGATCCGCGAGTTCGAGGCGGCCGGGCGTCCCATCGTCGCGTCAGGCCCGGTGGGCCATGACGGCACCGCCGACTGGCTCGCCGCCGTCGGACGGGCGGCCGGTGTCGACGCCTCCCGGATCGCCGAGACCCAGAACAACATCCTGCCGATGATCAAGGCCGCGCTCGCGCGCAATCCGATCCGCGGCCGCATCACCCTGTCGGGCTACGAGGGCTCGGAACTGCTGGTCGGGCGGCTCCTGGTGGAAAGTGGCGCCGACCTGAAATATGTCGGCACGGCCTGCCCGCGCACGCCATGGTCGGAGCCCGACCGCGAATGGCTCGCCGCGCGCGGCGTCGAAGTGCAGTACCGCGCCTCGCTGGAGCAGGACATCGCCGCGATCGACGCCTTCGCGCCGGATCTGGCGATCGGCACGACGCCGGTGGTGCAGAAGGCCAAGGAGCGGCGGATCCCCGCGCTCTACTTCACCAATCTCATCTCGGCCCGGCCGCTCTTCGGTCTCGCCGGCGCGGGCTCGCTGGCGACGGTCGTCAATGCGGCGCTCGGCAACAAGGCGCGGTTCGACCGGATGACGACCTTCTTCGAGGGCGTCGGAACGGGTGATGCCGCCGGCATCTGGAGCGAGACGCCGGCCGCGCGGCCGGAATTCCGCGCCAAGTACCGCCGGCAGACCGAGGCTCTCGCCAAGAAGCGCAAGTCGGAGGAGATGATCTGATGCTCGTCCTCGACCATGACCGTGCAGGCGGCTACTGGGGCGCCGTTTATGTCTTCACCGCAGTGAAGGGCATGCAGGTCGTGATCGACGGACCTGTGGGCTGCGAAAACCTGCCGGTGACCTCCGTCCTTCACTACACCGACGCCCTGCCCCCCCACGAGCTGCCGATCGTCGTTACGGGTCTCGCCGAGGAAGAACTCGGCCAGAAGGGCACGGAAGAGGCGATGCGGCGGGCCTATCGCTCGCTCGATCCGGACCTGCCGGCCGTCGTCGTGACCGGTTCGATCGCGGAGATGATCGGCGGCGGCGTGACGCCGGAAGGCACCAATATCAAGCGCTTCCTGCCGCGGACCATCGACGAGGACCAGTGGCAGAGCGCCGACCGCGCCCTCAACTGGCTGTGGACCGAATTTGGCCCGCGCAAGGTTCCGGCCCGCAAGCGCGAGCCCGGCACCAAGCCGCGCGTCAACATCATCGGCCCGGCCTACGGTACCTTCAACATGCCGTCAGACACCGCCGAGATCCGCCGTCTCGTCGAGGGCATCGGCTGCGAGGTCAACATGGTCTTCCCGCTCGGAAGCCATCTCGCCGATATCGCCAGGCTGGCCGATGCCGACGTCAATATCTGCCTCTACCGCGAGTTCGGACGCCTGCTCTGCGAGCAGCTCGAGCGGCCCTATCTCCAGGCGCCGATCGGCCTGCACTCGACGACCCGGTTCCTCACCAAGCTCGGCGAGTTGACGGGGGTCGACCCCCTGCCCTTCATCGAGAAGGAAAAGCACACGACCATCAAGCCCCTGTGGGATCTGTGGCGGTCGGTGACGCAGGACTTCTTCGGCACGGCGAGTTTCGCCGTGGTGGCCACCGACACCTATGCGCGCGGCCTGCATCACTTCCTCGGCGAGGAACTCGGCCTGCCCTGCACCTTCGCCTTCTCGCGCAAGGCCGGCGTCAAGCCGGACAACCAGGCGGTGCGCCAGGCGATCCGCGACAAGACCCCGCTGATCATGTTCGGCAGCTACAACGAGCGCATGTACCTCGCCGAGATCGGCGCACGGGCGGTCTATATCCCCGCCTCGTTCCCCGGCGCGATCATCCGGCGCCATACCGGCACGCCCTTCATGGGCTATGCGGGCGCCACCTACCTCCTCCAGGAGGTGTGCAACGCGTTGTTCGACGCGCTCTTCCACATCCTGCCGCTGGCCAGCGAGCTCGACAAGATCGAGGCGACGCCGTCGCGCATCGAGGATGAATTGCCGTGGAGCAACGAGGCAAAGGCCCTGCTCGACGCCGTCGTCGAAACCCATCCCGTCCTGGTTCGCATCTCCGCCGCCAAGCGCCTGCGCGACGTCGCCGAACGCGATGCCCGCAGCACCGGCGAGGGCGAGGTCAAGCCGGAATCCGTCACACGTGCCGCCGGCAATCTGGGTCGCCCGCCGACCTGAGTGCCTCCAGCAGGGACTGCCGCGACCCGTGGCAGCGACACAGTGCAGCCGAAGCAGATGGATGGCCTGGTGCCGTCCCGTCAGGGAGAGATGATCATGACCGACGTCGTTCGCAGCCACGCGCAGCCCCGCTCCCGCCGGATGGATCGGCTCGAATTCCGGCTGCTGATGCTCCTGTCCTTCCCCATCTTTCTCGTCGTCGCATGCGTATCCCGCCTGACGCGGGACCGCAGCGCCGAGGTCGGTGCCCGCAGCGAAGGCTCCGTCTTCGCCGAGGCCCGCGCGGCAGCAGCATCCGCCATTCCGTTCGCCTTCATGGGCTGACGGTCCCAGTCGTCCGGGTCACCGGGCGAGAAGCCGCCTGCGCTCCGGCGCAGGCGTCAACCTTGCCGTGCCGGAAGGCACGGCGACGGCCTTCAAGGCCGAAACGAGGAGTAGTCCATCATGGCTGACAAAGAGACCCTCTCGGGGCTCACTGAGGAGGAGGCCCAAGAGTTCCACAAGTACTTCATCCAGGGTTTTGCTGGATTCACGGTTGTCGCGATCGTCGCCCATTTCCTGGCGTGGCAATGGCGTCCGTGGTTCCCCGGGCCCCGTGGCTATGCGCAGTCGATGATCGACGGCGCGACGGTCACGATCCAGACGCTCATCGGCTGACCGGAGGACGAACTCATGTGGAAAATCTGGCTCATCTTCGATCCACGGCGGGTCCTCGTCGCGCTGTTCACGTTCCTGTTCGCGCTCGCTCTGCTGATTCACTTCATCCTGCTCAGCACCGATCGCTACAACTGGATCGAGGGACCGCGTGCCCGCCCGGCACCGCGTGCAGACGTGATTTCGGTTCCGACGACCACGGTCGCCGGCCTGCCCTTCACGATCACCGGCACTTGACGCGAAAGACCCGGGGCCACCGACGGCCATTCGAGCCGCCGGTGACCCCGGTCACCATGCATCCGTGAATTGGACGTGCACAGCCGATGGGAGGCCGATCATGGCCATGCTGAGCTTCGAGGCGAAATATCGGGTCCGCGGGGGCACCCTGGTCGGGGGCGATCTCTTCGACTTCTGGGTCGGGCCCTTCTATGTGGGCTTCTTCGGGGTGACGACGATCTTCTTCGCGTTCCTCGGCACCGGTCTGATCTTCTGGGGCGCGTCGCTCGGCGACACCTGGAACATCTGGAAGATCAACATCGCCCCTCCCGACCTGAAATATGGCCTCGGCTTCGCGCCGCTGGCTGAAGGCGGGCTCTGGCAGATCATCACCATCTGCGCGATCGGGGCCTTCGCGTCCTGGGCGCTGCGCCAGGTCGAGATCTCCCGCAAGCTCGGCATGGGGCTCCACATCCCCGTGGCGTTCAGCTTCGCTGTCTTCGCCTATGTGACCCTGGTGGTGATCCGCCCCCTCCTGATGGGCGCCTGGGGCCACGGATTTCCCTACGGGATCTTCAGCCATCTCGATTGGGTGTCGAACGTCGGCTACCAGTACCTGCACTTCCACTACAATCCGGCCCACATGATCGCGGTGACGTTCTTCTTCACCACGACGCTGGCGCTGTCCCTGCACGGGGCGCTCGTCCTGTCGGCCACCAACCCGCCGAAGGGCGAGGTGGTGAAGACGCCGGAGCACGAGAACGCCTTCTTCCGCGACATCATCGGCTATTCGATCGGCACGATCGGCATCCATCGCCTCGGCCTGTTCCTGGCCCTGTCCGCGGTCTTCTGGAGCGCGGTCTGCATTGTCATCTCCGGCCCGTTCTGGACCCTCGGCTGGCCCGAGTGGTGGAACTGGTGGCTCGAACTGCCGATCTGGCGCTGAGGAGGGTATCGTGAGTTTCGCGATCGACTACCAGAACATCTTCACGCGCGTTCAGGTCCGCGGGCCGGACGATACCGGGCCTCCGATCGAAACCGACCTGTACAGCCGCGGCAAGACGATCAAGCACAATTACTGGCTGGGCAAGATCGGCGACGCGCAGATCGGTCCCATCTATCTGGGCTGGTTCGGCAGCGCCTCACTGCTCTGCGGCATCATCGCCTTCGAGATCATCGGCCTCAACATGTGGGCCTCGGTGAACTGGGACCCCATCCAGTTCGTGCGCCAGCTGTTCTGGCTGGCGCTTGAGCCGCCGGCGCCGAAATACGGCCTGTCCTTCCCGCCGCTCGCCGAGGGCGGATGGTGGCTGCTGGCCGGGTTCTTCATGACGTTGTCGCTCATCCTGTGGTGGGTGCGCACCTACCGGCGCGCACGGGCCCTCGGCATGGGCACCCATGTCGCATGGGCCTTCGCCGCGGCGATCTGGCTGATGCTGGTCCTCGGCTTCTTCCGCCCGCTGCTAATGGGCTCCTGGAGCGAGGGCGTCCCCTTCGGCATCTTCCCCCATCTCGACTGGACGGCGGC
The DNA here is from genome assembly GCA_019749835.1 of Phreatobacter sp. Taxonomy (GTDB): domain Bacteria; phylum Pseudomonadota; class Alphaproteobacteria; order Rhizobiales; family Phreatobacteraceae; genus Phreatobacter. The sequence goes on from JAIEPJ010000032.1 coordinate 5,899, forward strand.
CTTTTCGATCCGCTACGGCAACCTCTTCTACAACCCCTTCCATGCGCTCTCGATCGCCTTCCTCTACGGATCGGCGCTCCTGTTCGCCATGCATGGCGGCACGATCCTGGCCGTGTCCCGCTATGGCGGCGAGCGCGAGATCGAGCAGATCGTCGATCGCGGCACCGCCTCGGAGCGCGCGGCGCTGTTCTGGCGCTGGACCATGGGCTTCAACGCCACCATGGAATCGATCCATCGCTGGGCCTGGTGGTTCGCCGTCCTCACCCCGCTGACCGGCGGCATCGGGATCCTGCTGACCGGCACCGTGGTCGACAACTGGTACCTCTGGGCGGTCAAGCACGATTTCGCTCCGGTCTATCCGACGCCCTACACGCCTGCGGTCGACCCCCTGACACTGCCGGGAGCCACGCGATGAGATCCGCCAGCACCTGCCTGACAGCCCTGGTTCTGGGTTCGGCCCTGTTCCTCGCCGGCTGCGAAAGGCCGCCCCCGGCCGCCGACCAGATCGGCTACCGCGGCACGTCCATGGGCTCGGTCACCAATCCGCGGACCCTGGAAATGCGGGAGGCTGCCAACCAGCCCCCCGAGGCCCAGCCCGCGGCCGACCCGACGGGCCCGCGCGCCTCGACGATCTACCAGAACGTCAAGGTGCTGGGGGATCTCAGCGAGGGCGAGTTCATCCGGCTCATGGCCTCGATGACCGAATGGCTCGCGCCGCCCGACCAGAGCTGCGCCTATTGCCACAATGTCGAGAACATGGCCGACGAGTCGAAATATCAGTTTCGCGTCGCCCGGCAGATGCTGATCATGACGCGCTCGCTGAACACCGACTGGAAGTCCCATGTCGGCGAGACCGGCGTGACCTGCTACACCTGCCACCGCGGCAATCCCCAGCCGCAGGCGACATTCAAGCTCGATCCCGGTCCGCGCGGGGCGGGAGGCTTCACCGCCAGCCGCCAGGGGCAGAACTTCGCGGCCCGCGCTGTCGGCTCGACCTCGCTGCCGAACGACCCCTTCACCCAGTTGCTCTCCTATGCCGGAGAGATCCGGGTGAACACGCCGACGGCCCTGGCGGCGGGCAATCCGCGCACCATCCAGGACGCCGAGCTCACCTACAGCCTGATGATCCACATGTCGGAAGGCCTCGGGGTCAATTGCACGTTCTGCCACAACTCGCAGAATTTCGGCGCCTGGAACGGTCCGCCGCAGCGGGCGACGGCCTTCCACGGCATCCGCATGGTGCGCGACATCAACACGCGCCATGTCCAGCCGCTGGCGGCGATCCTGCCACCGGAACGGCTCGGCCCGGAAGGCGACAATGCCAAGGTGTTCTGCACCACCTGCCACCAGGCCCAGCCGAAGCCGATGGGCGGTGCGCCGATGCTGCGCGACTATCCGGAACTGGGGGCGCCGCGGCCGGCCCCGTGACCGGCCCCGGATCGCAGGACCTGGCAAAGCGCATGCGAGGGGTGGGCCGGGGCCCACCCCTTTGTCATGGAAACGGGTTGAGGCTCGGGGTCATCGCGCCGCGCTGGCGCGGGCCGTTTCAGCGCCGGCCCGCCTGACGGTTGCCGCGGACGAGGCTTGCAGACGGCGCAAGAGAACGTCGCAGCCGGATGCCGGCTTCTGCGCAGCCATTTCGGTGCCGGGCGGATCGCGCCGGCGGCGGCGGACTTACCCCTCGATCCTCGCGCGCAATGTTTCGCGGGCGAAGGTCTCGATGGCATGGGTCGGATCGCGGGCGCCGAAATCAGCCCCGAGTTCCACCGCGAGTTGGGGCTGCTCGACAAAGTGATAGCCGCCGACGACGACCTGGATACGGGGATTGGCCGAGGCGTCGCGGACCAGAGCGATGACCGCAGCGATCTCGTCGCGCGAGGTCTCGCCACTCGCCGAAAGACCGACGGCGTCGAACCATTCATCGTGAACGCGGTCGAGGATCTGCTGGCGGGTGGCCGCGCCCTCGTTCTCGACATCCCAGCCGGCGCGGCGAAAGAATTCCTCGACGACGGACAGGCCCAGAGTGTGCTGGCCGCCGGGCACCAGCGCGAGGAGGATGCGGTAGCCCGGCCCCTTGGGCACGACGTCGGCGCTGAAGGCAGGGCCATAGCTGCGCAGCAATTGCTGGATGCGCGAAAGCCCGACGGTGACGTCGACGAAGCTGAGCCGATCGCCGTCCCACAGGAGACCGAGATGACGCGCGGCGCTGCACAGGACCGCGGTGATGACGCCCTCGAGCGACATGCCCCCCGCGATCAGGGCGTCGATGTGCTGGCGCGCCGCCGGCAGCGGATGGCGCACGATGAGTTCGCAGAAGGCTTCAACATCGGCATAGGAAAAGGACTGGGGCGCCTGAACCGGCGACTCGGCGTCATAGACGTCAAGACCGGCGGTCCGGTGCCCCATCAGCAGGCGGGGAATGACCTGGGTCTCGATCGTCTTCGCCAGATCCCGGCGCATATCGGCGGTCAGGAGATCCGCGTTCGGATACCAGACGCGCGCGGCGACCCTTAAGCCATCCCTGCTGTCATCGTGAGAGCGGGGGCGCTCCCCCGTGATGCGATCGTCCAAGCTCGCCATGGGGGGAACCCTCCCAAGGCAGGTAGCTCTCCGGCTTAGGCGTTCTTCAGGCCCTTGTGGTCAACGGCAGCAGGATAGCGGCCGATTGTCCGGAAAACCTTTCTTCCCACCCTGTCAAAAGATTGAAACACGACTTGCGGTCCTCGGCAATGGCCGTTTTCGAGCGACTCCAGAGCGTAAAATCGATTTTACGAAAGACGCCGCAATAAGTGTCAATCTGACTTGACACCCTGCGGTGTTGCCGGCAGTTTCATGGTGTCGCGAGCGTCACCGCAGTCCGGTGGGCGGCGCTGACCAGGAGGCGTCCGGTGCCCATTCGGACAGATCTTGAAGGGGTCCGCCTGCCCGAGGGGCTCGGTCGTTCCAGCCCGGCCATGCGGCAGACGCCGCGGCTGATGCTTCTCCAATGCCCGACCGCCCGCATTCTCTTCGCCGATCGCCTGCAAGTGGCGGGCGGAACGCGCAGTCACAGGGAGGAGGTCGCGTCGGGAGGCGGCGGAGCGGGTCCTCAACGGTTGACGGCGGAGGCGCATTGAGATGACAAGATCCCCGCACGCCGGAGCCGAGACCCCGATCCGCGTCGTCATCGTCACCATGGACACCCATGTCGCGAGCGCCACCGACCGGGCGCGCGCGAAGCTCCTGCGTGATCTTCCCGGGCTCGAACTGACCGTCCACGCCGCCTCGGAATGGTCGGCCCATCCCCAGGCGCTGGCGGCCTGCCGCGCGGCGATCGGCACCGCCGACATCATCATCAACACGATGCTGTTCATGGAGGACCATTTCCTGCCGCTGATCGATGCGTTGCAGGCGCGGCGCGAGAGCTGCGATGCCATGGTGAGCATCATGTCGGCGGGCGAGGTCACCAAACTGACACGCCTCGGGCGGTTCCGGATGGATGGCCCGCCGAGCGGGCCGATGGCGCTCCTGAAGCGCCTGCGCGGCAACAAAGGCAAGCCCGGCGGCGCCGGCGCCGGCCAGGTGAAGATGCTGCGCCGTCTGCCGCAGATCCTGCGCTTCATCCCGGGCACGGCGCAGGACGTGCGCGCCTATTTCCTGACGATGCAATATTGGCTGGCCGGTTCGGAAGACAATATCGCCAACCTCGTCCGCTTCCTCATCGACCGCTATGCCGACGGCCCGCGGCGCGGCCTGCGCGGAACCCTGAAGGTCGGCAAGCCCGTCGACTATCCCGACACCGGTGTCTACCACCCCGACATGCCGGGCCGCGTGGCGAGCGATGCCCGCAACCTTCCGGCCCGTCCCGGCGCCAAGGGCACGGTCGGGCTCCTGGTGCTGCGGTCCTATGTGCTGGCCGGCAATGCCGGTCACTATGACGGCGTCATCCGGACCTTCGAGGCGCGCGGCCTCAATGTCATCCCGGTTTTCGCCACCGGGCTCGACGCGCGCGAGGCGATCGACGCCTTCTTCTTCCGGGACGGCCGTCCGCTCATCGACGCGATGGTGTCGCTGACCGGCTTCTCGCTCGTGGGCGGGCCGGCCTACAACGACTCCAAGGCCGCCGAGGAGGTGCTCGCGCGGCTCGACGTGCCCTATATCGCCGCCCATCCGGCCGAGTTCCAGACGCTCGACCAGTGGGGAGCGTCGGATCGCGGCCTCCTGCCGGTCGAATCGACCATCATGGTCGCCATTCCCGAGCTCGACGGCGCCACCGGCCCGATCATCTTCGGCGGGCGCACTGACAAGGCCGGATCCTGCTCCGGCTGTGCGCGCGGCTGCACCTTCCAGGCAGGCGAGACCGAACGCGACATGCATGTCTGCGCCGAGCGGGCGGAGGTGCTGGTCGCGCGGACAGAGAAGCTGGTGGCGCTGCGCCGCTCCGAGCGCGCGGCGCGCAAGGTCGCCATCGTGCTGTTCAACTTCCCGCCCAATGCCGGCAATACCGGCACGGCCGCCTATCTGTCGGTCTTCGAATCGCTCCACCGCACCATGGCGGCGATGCAGCGCGAGGGCTATGCGATCGACGTCCCGGCGAGCGTCGACGATCTCAGGCGGGCCATCGTCGAGGGCAATGCCGGCCGCACCGGCGCCATGGCCAATGTCCATGCCCGCATCGCCACCGGCGACCATATCCGCCGCGAGCGCTGGCTCGGCGAGATCGAGGCGCAATGGGGTCCCGCCCCGGGCCGCCAGCAGAGCGACGGCGCGTCGATCTTCGTGCTCGGCGAGCGCTTCGGCAATGTCTTCGTCGGCATCCAGCCGAGCTTCGGCTACGAGGGCGATCCGATGCGGCTGCTCTTCGAGAAGGGCTTCGCGCCGACCCATGCCTTCTCCGCCTTCTACCGCTGGCTGCGCGAGGACTTCGGTGCCCATGCGGTGCTGCATTTCGGCACCCACGGGGCGCTCGAATTCATGCCCGGCAAGCAGGCGGGTCTCTCCGGCCAGTGCTGGCCCGACCGCCTGATCGGCGACCTGCCCAATATCTACCTCTACGCCTCGAACAACCCGTCGGAAGGCGCCATCGCCAAGCGGCGCGGCGCGGCGACGACGGTCAGCTATCTGACGCCGCCGGTCGCCTCGGCGGGCCTCTATCGCGGCCTGCTCGACCTCAAGGTCTCGCTCGACCGCTGGCGCCAGCTACCCCCAGAGGATGCACGCGAGCGCGACGAACTCGCCGTGCTGATCCAGGCGCAGGCGGCCGCCCTCGACCTGGCGGCGCCCGAGCCGGCCTGGTCGGACGGGGCCGAAAGCCGCATTTCCCGGCTGCGCGAGACCGTCCTCGAACTGGAATACACGCTGATCCCGCACGGCCTCCACGTCGTCGGCGAACCGCTCTCGGTCGAAGAGCGCATCGACATGCTGCTGGCCATGGCGGAATCGGGCGAAGGCGCCCGGCCGGAGCGGGCGCTGGTCGCCACCCTCGTCGCCGGCGCCTCCGCCGAACAGGCGCTCAAGGCCCATGGCCTCGGCCAGGATGCGGCTCTTCTCGCCGCGCTCAAGACCCTGGCGGCGGCCGATGCCTTGCTGGCCGAGGACCACGAGATCGACGGGCTGATCCGCGGGCTCGATGGACGCTTCATCCGTCCGGCACCCGGCGGCGATCTCCTGCGCACGCCGGCGGTGCTGCCGACAGGGCGCAACCTGCATGGTTTCGATCCCTTCCGCATTCCCAGCTCCTTCGCCGTCCAGGACGGCGCGAAACAGGCGGCGCGGCTGCTCGACCGGCATATCGCCGACGGCAATCCCCTGCCCGAGACCGTCGCCCTGGTGCTCTGGGGCACCGACAACCTCAAGACCGAAGGCGCGCCGATTGCCCAGGCGCTGGCGCTCATGGGCGCGGCACCGCGCTTCGACGGCTATGGCCGGCTGGCGGGGGCGCGGCTCCTGCCGCTGGAGGAGCTGACGCGGCCGCGCATCGACGTGGTGGTCTCGCTGTCCGGGATCTTCCGCGACCTCCTGCCCTTGCAGATCCGGCTGCTGGCGGAGGCGGCCTTCCTCGCGGCATCCGCCGACGAGCCCAGCGAGCGGAACTTCGTCCGCAAACATGCGCTGGCTTACCAGGCCGCGCATGGCGGCGATCTCGAGACGGCGGCGCTGCGGGTCTTCGGCAATGCCGAGGGCGCCTATGGATCCAACGTCAACAACCTGATCGAGAGCGGGCGCTGGCAGGACGAGGACGAACTGGCCGAGACCTATACCCGGCGCAAGGGCTTCGCCTATGGCCGCGGCGGCCGGGCGGTGGAGCAGCCGGACCTGCTGCGGACCGTGCTCGGCGGCGTCGACCTCGCCTATCAGAACCTCGATTCGGTCGAGCTCGGCGTCACGACGGTGGACAATTACTTCGACACGCTCGGCGGCATCAGCCGGGCCGTCAAACGCGCCAAGGGCGGCGTCGCGACGCCGGTCTATATCGGCGACCAGACGCGCGGCGAAGGCACGATCCGCACCCTGTCCGAACAGGTCTCGCTGGAGACGCGGACACGGATGCTCAATCCGAAATGGTACGAGGGCATGCTCAAGCACGGCTATGAGGGCGTGCGGCAGATCGAGACCCATGTCACCAACACGATGGGCTGGTCGGCGACGACCGGACAGGTCGAGCCCTGGGTCTACCAGAAGCTCACCGAGACCTATCTCCTCGACCCGGCCATGCGCGAACGCCTCGCTGCGCTCAATCCGACCGCCTCGGCCAAGCTCGCCAACCGGCTGATCGAGGCGCAGCAGCGCCAGTACTGGCAGCCCGATGCGGCGACGCTCGCCGCGCTCCAGCAGGCGGGCGACGAGCTGGAGGACCGTCTCGAGGGGATCGGCCTCGAGGTGGCGGCCTGACATGGCAATGGCCGGCTGGACCGTGCCCGGCAGCGACGCGCCCCTACCCGGCAGCCGGGACGGGGACACGACGGCCCCTGCAGGACCGACGATCGCGCGCTATCCGGCCCCCTCGGCCGTGCTCGAACTGCTCAAGCCGGTCACCTGGTTTCCGCCCATGTGGGCCTTCGCCTGCGGTGTGGTCTCCTCCGGCGTGTCGATCACGGCGCATTGGACCATCGCGCTGATCGGCATCCTTCTCGCCGGGCCGCTGGTCTGCGCCATGAGTCAGGCCATCAACGACTGGTACGACCGCGACGTCGATGCCATCAACGAGCCCCATCGCCCCATCCCCTCCGGCCGGATTCCGGGCCGCTGGGGCCTCTATATCGCCGGCCTCTGGAGCCTCATGTCGCTGGCGGTGGCCAGCCTGCTCGGCACCTGGGTGGTGATCGCGACCGCCATCGGCCTTGTCCTCGCCTGGGCCTACAGCGCCCCGCCCTTCCGGCTGAAGCGCAATGGCTGGCTCGGCAATGCCGCCTGTGGCTTCTCCTACGAGGGCCTCGCCTGGGTCACGGGCGCGGCGGCGATGCTCGGCGGCGCGCTGCCCTCCTGGCCGATCCTGGCGCTCGCCTTCCTCTATAGCGTCGGTGCCCATGGCATCATGACACTCAACGATTTCAAGTCGATCCGGGGTGACCGGATGATGGGGATCGGATCGCTGCCGGTGCGGCTCGGCCCTGCCGGGGCGGCGCGCATGGCGGCCGCGATCATGGCCCTGCCGCAGGTCGCCGTCATCGCGCTGCTGGTTCACTGGCAGCGGCCGATCGAAGCTGCGATCATCGCCGCCTTCCTCGCCGGCCAGTTCCTGATGATGACCCGCTTCCTCAAGGATCCGGTCGGCAAGGCGCTCTGGTACAGCGGCTTCGGCGTGCCGCTCTTCGTCCTCGGCATGATGGCGGCCGCCGTCGCGGTGCGCAGTCTGCCCGGCGGGCTCTGACCATGTCCCGCCTGGCGTGGCAACGCTGGGCGGTCGGTGGCGCGGCACTGATCGCCATCGGCATGGCGCTGGTCGACCTGCAGGAGACTGGCAGAGGAATCCGGACGGAGACGACGAGCGCCGACGGCACGCCGATGACCGTCTATCGTCCGCTGACGGGCGGGCCAGGACCGGCGGTCCTGATCGCCCACGGCTTCGCCGGCTCGCAGCAGCTCATGCAGCCCTTCGCCGTGACGCTGGCGCGCCAGGGCTACACCGCCGTCACCTTCGATTTCGCCGGACACGGCCGCAACCCGAACCCGCTCACCGGCAGCATCACCCGTGAGGACGGCGCGACCCGGACGCTGGTCAACGAGACGGCACGGGTGGCGGCACTGGCCAAGGCACTCGGCGACGGGCGGCTGGCCCTGCTCGGCCATTCCATGGCGACCGACATCATCGTCCGCCATGCCCAGCGCGATCCGGCCGTGGCGGCGACCGTCGCCGTGTCGATGTTCTCCCCCGCCGTGACCGCGACGACGCCGCGCAACCTCCTCGTCATCGTCGGCGCCTGGGAGGGAGGGCTCAAGGCCGAGGCGCTGCGCGTCACGGGGCTCGTCTCGGCGGCCGTCGTCCCCGTGCCCGGCGTGACTTATGGCGATATCGCGGCAGGCGGCGCGCGGCGGGTCGCGATCAGCCCGCATACCGAGCATATCAGCGTTCTCTACAGCGCGACGAGCCTGCGCGAGGCGCTGGCCTGGCTCGACATGACCTTCGGCCGGCCGCCGGCCACCGCGCCGGACCTTGATGGGCGGGGCCCCGCGATCCTCCTCCTGCTCGCCGGGGTCGTCCTGCTCGCCTGGCCGCTCGCCGCGCTTCTGCCCGTCGTGGCGGCCCCGCCCGCCGGCGCCGGGCTCGGCTGGCAGCGCATCTGGCTGCCGATCCTGGCTCCGGCCATTGTCACGCCGCTCGTGCTGCGCCTGGCTCCGACAAACTTCCTGCCGGTCATCGTCGGTGATTATCTGGCGATGCATTTCGCCGTCTATGGGCTGACCACGGCGCTCGCCACGGCGGTCGTCAGGTCCGACCACAGCCTGTCGCGACCTGCCCTACCGGTCCGGCGCCTCGCAATTGCCGCGGGCGCAGCGATCGCCTTCGGCTTTATTGCCATCGTCTGGCCCATCGACAGCTATGTGACCTCCTTCGTTCCCCATGCCAGCCGCCTCGTCCTGTTCCTGGCGATGCTCGCGGGGACCCTCTGCTTCTTCCTCAGCGACGAATGGCTGACGCGTGGCGTCGGTGCCGCCCGCGGTGCCTATGCCGCATCGAAGCTCGCCTTTCTCGCGTCACTCGGCCTTGCCGTGGCGCTCGATTTCCAGCGGCTGTTCTTCCTGCTCATCATCATTCCCGTGATCGTCGTCTACTTCGCCGTCTACGGGCTGTTCAGCGCCTGGGCCTACCGTGCGACGGGGCATCCCTTCGTCGGCGGCAGCGCCAATGCGGTGGCCTTCGCCTGGGCCATCGCCGTGACCTTTCCCTTCCTCGCCCGGTAGCGACCAAGCGGCGAGCAGCGTGAAGGCGCGCAAGCCTCGCGGGACCACGTGGGGCTCACCGGGCCCAGGTGAGCACCATCGCGTTCCTTTCGCGCGCAAGCTCGATCAGCCCTGCCTGAGCCGCCGGATGCGGCAGGGCGAGCGGATGGCGGAGCGCAGCCGAGGCGATGACGCCGCCTTCCTTCATCAGGATCTTGGCGGCGGCGAGCCCGCATTGGCGGTTCTCGTAATTGATCAGCGGCAGCCAGCGTTCATAGGCGGCCTTGGCCGCGGCGCGGTCTCCGGCGAGATAGGGATCGATGATGGTGCGGATCCCGTCGGGATAGCCGCCCCCCGTCATCGAGCCGGTGGCGCCGGCATCAAGATCGGCCATCAGCGTGATTGCCTCCTCGCCGTCCCATGGGCCCTCGATGGCGTCACCGCCGAGCTCAAGGATCGTCCGCAGCTTGGCGGCGGCCTGGGCCACCTCGATCTTGAAATAGGCGACGTTCTCGACCTCGCGCGCCAGTTTCGCCAGGAAGGCGGGCGACAGCGGCGTGCCGGCGACCGGCGCGTCCTGGATCATGATCGGGATCGATATCGCGTCGGACACGGTGCGGAAGAAGGCCTCGATGGCGGACTCGCCGACGCGGAATGTCGCGCCGTGATAGGGCGGCATGATCATCACCATGGCGGCGCCGCGATCCTGGGCCCGGCGCGAGCGCGCGGCGCAGATGTGGCTGGCGAAATGCGTCGTCGTGACGATGACCGGCACGCGTCTCGCCACATGGGCGAGCACGGCCTGCATCACCGTCTCGCGCTCATCGTCTGTGAGGACGAACTGCTCGGAGAAATTGGCGAGGATGCACAGTCCCTGCGAGCCCGCATCGATCATGAAGTCGACGCAGCGGCGCTGGCCGTCGAGGTCGAGCGTCCCGTCGGCATGGAAGATGGTGGGCACTACGGGAAAGACACCGCGATAGGGGCGCGGATGGGGCATGGACAGTCTCCCTCATGGCCGCCCATCCGGCGGCTCTGTTGTGGTTGTGGCGGGCCCGCCGGCGGAACGGCGGCCCGCGTCCCAGGACGTCAGCGCGCCGTCGCCAGAGCGACAGCCAGCCGGCAGGCGTTCTGGAAGGCGGGAATGTCGACCCATTCGTCGACGGTATGGGCCTCGTTCTGGCCGGCGCCGAAGGTCACGGTCTGGATGCCGTGCAGCGTCAGGTAATTGGCGTCGAGGCCGCCGTTGACGAGGCGCGGATTGGGGGTGAGGCCGATGGCCTCTACCGCCTGGATGCCGCGCTGCACGACGGGCGCGTTCCGGTCGATGGCGAAGGAATGGTACTTGCGCTGCCGGCTGAACGACACCCGCCCGGTCTTGCCCTCGCTGCTGACGAGGGTCGCGGCGGCCTTGTGGAAGGCGGCCTCGAAGGCATCGGTGATGGCGTCGACGAAGGCCATGTCGTGGCTGCGGCTCTCGCCCTCGACGTAGCAATAGTCGGTGACGACATTGGTGGCATCGCCGGCGCCGCGGCCGTCACGGCCGGCAATGGTGCCGATATTGCTGGTGCCGGCCTTGTCGCCTTTGACGACCTTGCCGAACCAGCCGCCGGCCTGGGCGTCGGCGAGCGCCATGGCGGCAATCATGCTGGCGGAGATGCCGCGCTCCGGTGCGACACCGGCATGGGAGGCGCGGCCGAAAATCTCCACCGACCAGCCGTCGCCGCCGACCGCGCCGGTGACCACGTCGGCCGGGCGCGAGCCGTCATAGTTGAAGCCCATGGCCACGGGGCCGACCATGTCGAGATCGATGTAGCGGGCACCCCAGAGGCCGCTCTCCTCGCGGACGCAGAAGACCAGAACCAGCGGCGGATGGTCGAGGTTCTGCCGGGCGAGTTCGGCCGCCAGCGAGACGAGCACGGCGCAGCCGGTGCGGTTGTCGCCGCCGAGCGCGGTGTCGCCGCCGGAGACGATCCTGTCGCCGACGATGCGCGCCTTGGCGCCGGCGCAGAGCGGCACCGTGTCGAGATGGGTCGAGAACAGGAGGGGCTCGCCGTTGCTGAGGCTGCCCCGGCCAGGGATCTTGACGATGAGGTTGCCCGTCTCGGTGGGCACGGGAATGCGGGTATTGGCATCGTCATAGGCGATGGCCTCGGCCGGCACGCCGGCCTCCGCCAGCGCCCGGGCAACATCCTCGGCAATGGCCTTTTCCTGGCCGGTCACGCCCTCGACGGCGAGGAAGCGCATCAGGCGGTCGAGCGCGGCTTGGGAATCGTGGGTGATCATGTCGGTCTGGCCTGCCGTGGAATGGAGCGGGCATCATGCCGATCGCCGCGCCGAGGAACAGTGCGCCTGCGGCAAGGCCGCCCTGCCGGCGCTGCGGGAAGAGCGCCCGTCAGGTCACCTCATAGACGTCGAGGACGACGCGGTCGGGATGCCGCGTCCCCGCGCAGAGGAAGAGCGAGCGCATCAGCCAGGCATGTTCGGGCGCCACTGTCTCGAAGCGCGGCACGGTGCGGAAATAGATCTGCGCCGCATCCGCCGGCTCGCCACGCCGCAGCCGGGCGATCAGGTCGGGCGGTCCGCGGCGGATGCCGGTGTTCTCGACATAGATGCGCGCGCCGTTCGGGGCCTCGATGACATAGCGCGCATGGATCTCGGCGAGGCCGGCATCGCGGACCAGTTGGTAGTCGGTGCCGCCTGGCAGGATGATCCCCGACAGGCGTGGTCCCGCGACCGTGCCGCCGGTGATCGGGATGAGTCGGCGCTCGCCGAGGGGTGTCGGCCCGACCTCGGTCGCAGGCTCCACCGCGGCGGTGATCGTGAACGCCCGTTCCAGTCCGGCCATGATGATCAGCGTCTCCCTGCCCTCTGCCGGTTGACGGGCAGCGGACAGGAAGCATCCGGCGCCGGGACCTGCCGGTCAACGGCCCGCCGCGGCGCTTACCCCTCCATCGCCACGATGGCAGCGCCGAGCTGGTCGCCGCTGTCGAAGGCCGCCTCGACCCTCGCGCCGATACACCAGTCGCCACAGGCGCCGACGCGATGGGCCGCGTCCCACAGGAAGGGCTCGCCCAGGGCCTCCTCGACAAGGGCGTAGCGCCAGCGGTGGGCCACGGCATGGACGGGCTCGGCCGTGGTGCCGGTGAGGGCGCGGAAGGCCTCGAGCAGCAGGACGGCGATCGCGTCCGGCGGCATCTCCAGATGGGCCCGCGACCAGTCCGGCGTCGCGTGGACGACGACCGTGTCCCAGCCGGCCGGGCGGCCGGGCTTGCTGTCGTCGCGGGCGGTCCAGCCGATCGGCCCGCCGCCGGCGGGACGCAGGCTCGCGCCCATCGTGACCGACCCCGGCGCGAAGGCCAGCATCAGCGCGCAGCAGGGCGCATAGCGGATCCGGGCAAGGCCCGGCCAGGGGATGCCGGCGCTCGCCGCAAGCGGCGCGGCCTGCGGCGCCGGCACGGCGATGACGACGCCATCGAAGGCACCATTGCCGTCG
>JAIEPJ010000078.1 GCA_019749835.1 Phreatobacter sp.
AGGCTCAGGCCTTGTCGGAGCGCTCGACGCGCTCGGCGATGCGGGCCGACTTGCCGCGGCGATCGCGCAGGTAATAGAGCTTGGCGCGACGGACCTTGCCGCGGCGCACCAGCTTGATGGAGTCGATGATCGGGGAATGCACCGGGAAGACGCGCTCGACGCCCTCGCCATAGGAGATCTTGCGGACGGTGAAGCTCTCCATCAGGCCGCCGCCGGAGCGGGCGATGCAGACGCCCTCATAGGCCTGGACGCGGGAGCGCTCGCCTTCGCGCACCTTCACATTGACGATGACGGTGTCGCCGGGGGCGAAATTCGGCAGCTTCTTGTCGCCGAGGACGCGGGCGGCCTCTTCGGCCTCGAGGGTCTGGATCAGGTTCATCGGTCTTGTCCTTGTGGCCGGGCTTGGCCGGCATCTTGTTGGTCTTGGTTCCGAGGATGGGCAAAGGTCTGGTGACAGAACGGCCCGCCGGAAGGCGGCTCGATAGTCGAAACGGGAGGGATTGTCACGCGGAATCTGGGGAAGTGGCCTGCATTGCACCAGCTGGAGTGCGTCCTTCGAGGCTCGGCCGTTCCGGCCTCGCACCTCAGGATGAGGAGGGGGGTGAACGGCACCTCTGGCGAGACACGGAACGGCCGCGCTTCCATCGCCCCCGATGCCGATCTCAACGCTCCTCATCCTGAGGTGCGAGCCCTCCGGGCGATGCGCCAGCATCGTCCGAAGGCGAGCCTCGAAGGACGCACTTGCGCCATGCAGGGCGTGTCTTCGCCGGATCAACCCTGCCGCTTCGCCCAGAGGTCGGGCCGGCGCTCCCGCGTCAGCCGCTCGGCCTCGGCGCGGCGCCAGCGGGCGATCTTCGCATGGTCGCCGGAGACGAGGATCTCGGGGATGGTCAGGCCCTCGAAGACCTGCGGCCGCGTGTAATGGGGATATTCGAGCAGGCCGGTCTCGAAACTCTCCTCGGTGCCGCTCTCGGCATGGCCCATGACGCCGGGCAGGAGCCGCACCACCGCGTCGAGGAGGACCAGGGCGGCAAGCTCGCCGCCGGAGAGCACATAATCGCCGATGGAGATTTCGGTGAGGCCGCGCGCCGCGATCAGCCGCTCGTCGACGCCCTCGAAGCGGCCGCAGAGGATGACCGCGCCGGGGCCGGCGGCGAGTTCGCGGACGAAGCCCTGGGTCAGCGGCCGGCCGCGCGGCGACATGTAGAGGCGGGGCCGGGGATCGCCTTCCGGGGAGGCGTGGTCGATGGCGCGGGCGAGCACATCCGCCTTCATCACCATGCCCGGCCCGCCGCCGGCCGGCGTGTCGTCCACGGTGCGGTGGCGGTCGGTGGCGAAGTCGCGGATGGCATGGGTGTCGAGGCCCCAGGCCTCGCCCAGCGCCCGGCCGGCCAGCGACAGGCCGAGCGGGCCGGGGAACATCTCGGGGAAGAGGGTGAGGACCGAGGCGCGGAACATCGGCCTCAGTCGCGGTCTTCGGGGTCGCGCGGCGTGTCCTCGAGGAGGCCCTCCGGCGGATCGACGACGATGCGGCCGCCCTTGATGTCGACAATGGGGACAACGGCCTTGGTGAAGGGGATCATCACCGCCCTCTGCCCCTTGCGGGCGACGTCGATGACGTCGCCGGCGCCGAAATCATAGACGGCGGTGACCGTGCCGACGGGCTCGCCGGTGAGCGTCTCGACCTTCAGGCCGATCAGGTCGGCATGGAGGAACTCGTCCTCGTCATCGGCGGGGGGAATGCGGTCCCGCGGCACGAAGAGCTGCATGTTGGTGACCGCCTCGGCGGCATTGCGGTCCGTCAGCTCGGCGATGCGGGCGACCAGCACCTCGCCGGCCGGGCGCACGCTGGTGACCGTGTAGAGGCGGCCGTCGCGCGACTGCAGGGGGGAGTAGTCGAGGATCGCCGCGGGGTCCTGGGTATAGGACTTGACGCGCACCTCTCCCCGCACCCCGTGCGGGGCGCCGAACTTGGCGACGAGGACGAGGTCGGTGGACATGAATGATGCGCCTGGCACGAGGGGAGTGCGTCCTCCGTGCAGGTCGCCCTGCACGGAGGTGGTCAGCACGTCACTCGGCGGCGGCTTCGGTGGCCTTCGCGGCCTTGGCGGCCTTCGAGGCAGCGCGCTCCTCGGCCTTCTTGCCGGGCACGGCCTTTTCCGGGTTGTTCGAGGCGGTGCGCTTCATCAGGCCCTCGCTGTCGAAGAAGCGGGCGACGCGGTCCGTCGGCAGCGCGCCCTTGGCGAGCCAGGCCTTGGCGGCCTCGGTGTCGAGCTCGAAGCGCTTCTGGTCCTTCGACAGCATCGGGTTGTAGGTGCCGATCTTCTCGATGAAGCGGCCGTCGCGCGGCGAGCGCGAGTCGGCGACGACGATCTGGTAGAAGGGGCGCTTCTTGGTGCCGCGGCGGGCGAGGCGGATCTTGAGCGACATGGGATACTCCGTTGGGTCGTTCGTGATGATCGGGATGGGGTGAGGAAAACGGGCCGGCTATTTCTTCTTGCCGAAGGGAAAGCCGGGAAGGCCGGGGAGCTTGCCGCCGCCAAGGCCGCCGAGACCGGGGAACCCCGGGGGCAGGCCGCCGGGCGGCAGGGCGGGCATCTTGTCGGGAAGCCCGCCGGGCATCTTCTGCTGCAGTTCCGCGAGCATTTCCGGGGTCGGCTGGGGCATGCCGCCGCCGCCGAGGCCGAACATGTTGGCAAGGCCCGCCATCGGCCCGCGCTTGGCGCCGGGGCCGCCCATGGCCTTCATCATGTCGGCCATGCCGCGATGCATCTTGAGCACCTTGTTGACATCCTCGGGGCTCGTGCCGGAGCCGCGGGCGATCCGGCGGCGACGCTTGCCGTCGATCTCCTTCGGATTGCGCCGCTCCCAGGGGGTCATGGCGTGGATGATGGCGCGCTGGCGCTTCAGCGCCTTGTCGTCGACGGCGCCGGCCAGCTGCTTCTGCATGTTCTTCACGCCGGGCAGCATGCCCATCAGACCCTGCATGCCGCCGAGCTTCATCATCTGGTCGAGCTGGTCGCCCATGTCGCTCAGGTTGAACTGGCCCGACTGCATGCGCTTGGCGATCGCCATGCCCTTTTCGGCATCGATCGATTCCGCCGCCTTCTCGACCAGCGAGACGATATCGCCCATGCCGAGGATGCGGTTGGCGATGCGCGAGGGATGGAAGTCCTCGAGCGCATCCATCTGTTCGCCGGTGCCCATCAGCTTGATCGGCTTGCCGGTGACCGCGCGCATGGACAGCGCCGCGCCGCCGCGGCCGTCGCCATCGACGCGTGTCAGCACCACGCCGGTGACCTTGACCCGGCCGGTGAAGGAGCGGGCGACATTGACCGCGTCCTGGCCGGTGAGGCTGTCGACGACGAGCAGCGTCTCGTGGGGGCCGGCGGCCTTCTCGACCTCGGCCACCTCCACCATGAGCGCTTCGTCGACATGGGTGCGGCCGGCAGTGTCCAGCATCACCACGTCGTATCCGCCGAGGCGGCCCGCCTCGATGGCGCGCCGGGCGATCTGCACCGGCGACTGGCCCGCGACGATGGGCAGGGTGTCGACGCCAATCTGCTTGCCGAGAATGGCGAGCTGCTCCATCGCGGCCGGGCGCCGCGTGTCGAGCGAGGCCATCAGCACCTTCTTCTTCTGTTTCTCGAAGAGGCGCTTGGCGAGCTTGGCGGTGGTGGTCGTCTTGCCCGAGCCCTGCAGGCCGACCATCATGATCGGCACCGGCGGCACGGCCTGGAGGTCGATGGCGACGCCCTCGGTGCCCAGCGTCTCGACCAGCGTGTCGTGGACGATCTTGACGACCATCTGGCCGGGCGTCACCGACTTGATGACCTCGGCACCCACCGCGCGGTCGCGGACCTTGTCGGTGAAGGAGCGGACGACCTCGAGCGCCACGTCGGCCTCGAGCAGGGCGCGGCGCACCTCGCGCATCGCCTCCTGGACATCGGCTTCGCTCAGCGCGCCGCGGCCCTTGAGGCGATCGAGGATGCCGGACAGTCGTGTCGACAGGCCTTCGAACATGATCGCTCCAGAGTTCACCTTCGGGATGCCCCCAAGGTGGTCCCAGCCACCCGGAACCGCAACGCGTTTCGCGCCCGAGGGCGCATGCTGCGCTGTCGGGCGGGAACCTCCGGGATCTGGTCCCGGTCGGCGAAGGCAGGTCTCGGATGAGCGAGAGTGGGGTGCGGATAGAGTGTGAGGGGCGGAAAGTCAAGGAAAGGTGGGCGGCGCGGGCCGGCGATGGGTGTGGGGTCGAGGGCGACTTCAGGCTCCCGGGAACCGGGAGGTGCATTGGAGTTTCATAAATTGAAGTCATGAAACATAAATGGTAGGGTGTCTCGCTGTTCTAAGGAGGCATCCGATGGATGCACCGACCCCGGCTTCCGGCCCCGTGACCCGCATGATCAATGATCTGAAGGAGCGCGGCGGCCTGAAGGGCTCCGATGTCGCCAATATCGCGTCGGTGTCGCCGGCGACCGTCTCGCGCTGGACCGCCGGAACGTCCTTTCCCCATCCCCGGATGCAATTGCTGATCTCCGACCTGCGCTATGTCGTCGACCGGCTGGCGGAGTTCTACACACCGGAGGAAACGCGCATCTGGCTCTATTCCAGGCACCGGCTTCTGGAGGGGGCTCGGGCCATCGATCTCATCCATGAGGGCGCAGCCGACCGGGTTCTCGCCGTCATCGAGAGCCTGGATGCCGGGACCTACACCTGAATGACGCCCGCCTCGCGCGCCCACGATAGGGCTCTGCTCGATGCGCTCGACGCCTTCGATCCCGAGCCTTTCGCGGGAGACGTCTGGCGCATCACCCGCAAGGGCCGCGATCCGCTGCGCGGGGCTGCCGCGAACGGCCGGTGGAGCCTCAGCGGCGGCTTTGAGGTGCTCTACACCAGCCTTGAACGCGACGGAGCACTCGCCGAGATCGGCTATCGTCTGGGGCTGGAACCGGTCTGGCCGAGCCGGACGGAGCATGAGATCCACCGGATCGCGGCGGCCACCGCGCGCAATCTGCGCTTTGTCGACGTTGCCTCCCTCAGCCCGCTCGGCGTCGATCCCGCCCGCTACCAGAGCCTCGACTATGCCGCCACCCAGGCCGTCGCCGCGGCCGCTCATTTCCTCGAGTTCGACGGGCTCGTGGTGCCGAATGCGCGTCACGCCTGTCTCAATCTCGTGATCTTCCTCGATCGCGTGGAACGCGGCGCCCTGGACCTGCGGGAGAGCCAGGCGGTGGACTGGGCGGCGTGGCGCCTGACGCAGCGGCCGCCGCGCTGAAAGCCCCGCCTCGACATGCTTCCGAATCCGCTCTACCCGCTGGTCATCCCGAAGCGGACGATTGCCCTTGGAAACCTCCCTCTACCTCCCCGTCAAAACCTTCCTCGAAGGCCTCGGCTTCGATGTGAAGGGCGAGATCATGGGCTGCGATCTCGTTGCCCTGTCCGGGGGCGAGCCCGCCGCCGTCGTCATCGGCGAGTTGAAGCAGTCCTTCACGCTGGAACTCGTCCTCCAGGCGGTCGACCGCTCGGCCGCCGCCGACGAGGTCTGGCTGGCCGTGAAGGCCTCCGCCAAAGGCAGGGGCCGCGAGCACGACTCTCGCGTGAAAAAACTCTGCCGGCTCTGCGGCTTTGGGCTCCTCTCCGTGCTGCCCATGGGCGGCGTGGAGGTCGTCGTCGAGCCCGTCCCGTGGAAGCCGCGCCATGACGGCAAGCGCCAGTCGCGCCTCGTCGCCGAACATCGTCGCCGCCGCGGCGATCCGGCGCTCGGCGGCTCGACGCGCCGGCCGATCATGACCGCCTACCGCCAGCGCACCCTCGCCATGGCGCAGGCGCTTGCCGCCGGTCCGCTCCGCCCGCGCGACCTCACGCCCCTCGCTGCCGATGCCCCGGCCATCCTGCTGCGCAATGTCTATGGCTGGTTCGAGAAGACCGGGCGCGGCGTCTATGCCCTGTCGGAGGCCGGACGGGCGGCGCTGGTCACCTGGAAAGACCACCTGCCGGCGAGCGCTGCTACTCCAGCAGCCTGACCATCGCGCCGTAGCCGCGCCCGCGCGCCAACATGAGCGGCGTCTGGCCCTGCCGGTCGGCGAGATCGCGCCTCGCGCCGGCCGCCGTCAGCAGCCGCACCGTCTCGACATGGCGCGGCCCGCCGCGGCCGAGGATCACCGCCTCGATCAGCGCCGTCCATCCGAGATTGTTGACGTGGTCGAGCGGCGCGCCGGCGCGGATCAGTTCGCCCACCACGCTGTCGTGGCCGAGATGGGCCGCGGCGATCAGCGCCGTACCGTCATAGAGGCTGGTGACGGCTTTGGGGTCGCCGCCGATGGCGATGGCCACCTTCATCGTCTCGAGGTCGTCGGCCACCGCCGCGATGGTGATGGCATCATAGCGCTGGTGCTCCAGCGCACGGGGATCGGCGCCGGCCTGCACCAGGGCGCGCATGGCCTCGTGCTGGCGGGCGAAGGCGGCGACATGCAGGGGCGTGCGGCCGCGCCCGTCGCGGGCGTTGAGATCCTGGCCGGCGGCCGCCAGGCGCCGGATGGCGGCGACATCGCCGCGATGGGCCGCCGCATGCAGCCCGCCATAGCCGGCAATGTCGTCGGCGGAGGGCGGCACCTGCGCCGAGGCGGCCGGCATGGCCGCACCGAGGGCCATGAGGCCCAGTGTCAGCACGCGTCTGGATAGCATCTGTCTCTCCCCGGGCGCCGGATCGCAGGTCCGGCTTGCCGGCATGGGATCACCCCGCCCGACGGGGGTCAATCCGCCGCGGGATCACGCCAGCCTGCGTCCTAGCGGGCGATCTGGCAGAGACGGGTGACGTCGGCGACCGTCGTGCGGATCGCCTCTTCCGAGCGGGCGATCATCTGCCGGCCGCTGGCGGAGACGCAATCCCAGCGGTGATGGGCACGGGCTGCGAGCGAGCGGCGAAAATGCTGCGCCAGGGTGTTGACGGTTCCCGGCTCGATGCAGCCGCGGACCAGGCGGCGAAACCGCGATTCCAGCGCCGGCGGCCGGCCGCAGGCCTTGAGGAAGGTCTCCAGCAGCGCATAGGAGTCGACCCGCTTCATGACGTCCGCATGCTGTCCGGGAGACAGAAGCGCCAGCCCGAAGCCGCCGCCGGAAGGGCGTCCTTCGGCATGCGCCGGGCTGACCGGGGCGCTGGACAGGAGCATCGCGAAAAGCACGGCGAGAGCGGGTCGGACGAGGAGCATGGACGGTCGGGGGACGAGGGAGGAGGCATGACTTTAGCCGATGTCCCGGCCCCGACAAGGCACCGCGGCCCTTGACGCGGGCCATCGCCTCGGCCACCGCTCGCAGGCCATGCTCCGATGACCGTCCGGTTCTCCGCAATGTCCGATGCCTCCGTCCTTGAACAGCGTCTCGCCGCCGCGGCCCGGCTGGTGGAGGCCGAACTCGAAGCCCTTCTCGGCGCGGCCGTGCGTCCCGGCGAGACGGCGCGGCCTGAACGCCTGATGGCGGCCATGCGCCATGGCGTCCTGGCCGGGGGCAAGCGGCTGCGGCCGTTTCTGGTCATCGAGAGCGCCGCCCTCTTCGGCATCGCCGCCGAGGACGCCGTGCCGGCGGCCGCCGCCCTCGAACTCGTCCACTGCTACTCGCTGGTCCATGACGACCTCCCGGCCATGGATGACGACGACCTCCGGCGCGGCCGCCCGACCGTCCACAAGGCCTATGACGAGGCGACCGCCATCCTGGTCGGCGACGGCCTGCAGACCCTCGCCTTCGAAACCATGGCCTCGCCGCGGACCCATCCCGACGCGGCCGTGCGGGCCGAACTGACCGTGCTCCTCGCCCGCGCCTCCGGTCTCGGCGGCATGGTGGGCGGGCAGATGCTCGACCTCACCGCCGAAGGCCGTTTCGCCGCCGGTGCGCCGCTCGACCTGCCGGAGGCCGAGATCCGCCACCTCCAGGCGATGAAGACCGGTGCGCTGATCCGCTTCGCCTGTCTGGCCGGTGCCGTGCTCGGCCAGGCATCCGAGCCCGAGCGACAGGCGCTGGCCGCCTATGGCGAGATCATCGGGCTCGCCTTCCAGGTGGCCGACGATCTCATCGACCACGAGGGCGACGCGGTCCTCGCCGGCAAGGCCACCGGCAAGGACGCAGCGCGCGGCAAGGGCACGCTCGTATCGCTCCGCGGGCCGCAATGGGCGCGTGACGAACTGACGCGCCTGGTGGCCGATGCGGCGACGCGGCTCGCTCCCTTCGGCGACGGAGCCGGAACATTGGTCGAGGCGGCCCGCTTCATCGCCTTCCGGCAGACCTGACCTGCCGCGTCCCGCCTCCCGTTCGCCTTGACTCGACCGCCGCCGGCAAGCCAGCATCGACAATCTTTTTTTGGTTTGAAGGGAGGGGACGATGATTTTTTCGTCCACGCGGCGTGTCTTCGGGATGATTTTGGGTGTGGCACTCGCTGCCGGGCTGGCGGCGCCGGCCGAGGCGCAGAAGCGGCAGAACACCATCCGCTTCGCCTATGACCAGGTGCCGGAGAATGTCGATCCCTATTTCAACAATGTTCGTATCGGCGTCATCATCGCCCACCAGGTCTGGGACACGCTGATCTACCGCGACCCGAAGACCAACGAGTACAAGGGCCAGCTCGCCACCGCCTGGCGCTGGGTCGACGACAAGACGCTGGAGCTCGACCTGCGCCGCGGTGTCAAGTTCCACAACGGTGTCGAGTTCAGCGCCGACGACGTGGTCTATACGCTGAACTTCGTGGCCAACCCGGCCAACCGCTCCACCACCCAGTCCAACGTCAACTGGATCGACCGGGTCGAGAAGATCGACGCCCACAAGGTGCGCATCATCACCAAGCGTCCCTTCCCGGCGGCGATCGAATATCTCGCCGGCCCCATCGTCATCCATCCCGCCGCCTATTATGAGCAGGCCGGCCCGAAGGGTATGAACGAGAAGCCGGTCGGCTCCGGTCCCTACCGCGTCGTCGAGCACCAGATCGGCCGCTCCATCACCCTGCAGCGCAACCCCGACTATTTCCGTGACGGGCCGAAGCCGCAGCCGCAGATCGAGCGCATCGTCATCCGCTTCATCCCCGACCGGCAGACACAGGTCGCGGAGATGCTGTCGGGCGGCCTCGACTTCGTCATGAACATCGCCCCCGACCAGGCCCAGCAGATGCGCGCCGTGCCGACGCTGCAGATCGTCTCCGGCGGCACCATGCGCATCGTCTTCCTCAACCTCGCCACCACCGAGCGCTCGCCGGCGCCGCAACTGCGCGACCTCCGGGTGCGCCGCGCCATCGCCCACGCCATCGACCGGCAGACGATGGCCCGCCAGCTCGTCGGCGAGGGTTCACAGCTCATCAACGCGATCTGCTTCCCGACCCAGTTCGGCTGCGATGCCTCGCAGGCCATGGTCTATGACTATGACCCGGCCAAGGCGCGGGCACTTCTGGCGGAAGCGGGCTTCCCGAACGGCTTCGACATCGAGTTCCATGCCTATCGCGAGCGCAACCAGTCCGAGGCGATGATCAACTACCTGCGGGCCATCGGCATTCGCGCCACGCTGCGTTTCGGTCAGTATGCGGCGATGCGCGATCAGATCCGCTCGCACCGGGCGAGCATGGCCCACCAGACCTGGGGCTCGTTCTCGATCAACGACGTGTCGGCCTCGACGCCGGTCTATTACAAGGGCCTCGACGACGACATCTCGCGCGATCCGAAGGTCATCGAACTGCTCGAGCGCGGCGATTCCGTCACCGACCCGCAGCAGCGCATCGCTGCCTATCGCGAGGCCCACAAGATCATCACCGAACAGGCCTATTCGGTGCCGCTCTACAATCTCGTCACCTTCTATGCCGCATCCCGGGATCTGGAGTTCAACGCCTATCCGGACGAGCTGCCGCGTTTCTGGGAGATGCGCTGGAAGTGATGCTATGGTCCGGCCGCGGGGCATGATGCGCCGCGGCCGGCCACGGCAGCTTCAAGGCGCCTGATTGCATGTTCAATTACACGCTCAAGCGGCTGGCACTGGCCGCTCTCGTCGCATTGGCGGTCTCGGCGCTCGCCTTCGTGCTGCTGCGCCTGTCCGGCGACGTCGCCATCGCCATTGCCGGTGAGGGCGCCCGCGCCGAGGACATCGCCGCGGTCCGCCAGCAATACGGCCTCGACCGCCCCCTCCTCGTCCAGTATTTCGACTGGCTCGGCCGGACGCTGCAGGGCGATTTCGGCCAGTCGCTCTATTTCCGCACGCCGGTCTTCGACCTCATCGTCACCAAGATCCAGACGACCCTGATCCTTGCCCTGCTGGCGATCGGCTTCGCCCTGGCCCTTTCCGTCCCGCTCGGGGTCATGGCGGCGGTCTGGCAGAATTCCTGGATCGACCGTCTCTGCCTGTGGATCGCCGTGGCTGGCCAGGCGCTCCCCAATTTCTTCTTCGCGCTCTGCCTGGTGATGGTCTTCTCCATCGGCCTCGGCTGGCTGCCGGTCTCCGGGGCCGACAGCTGGGAGCATTTCGTCATGCCGACGGTGGCGCTCGGCTACTACGTCACGCCGCCCTTCATGCGCCTGGTGCGCGCCGGCATGATCGAGGTGCTCGGCGCCGACTATATCCGCACCGCCCGCGCCAAGGGCCTGCCGGCCTCGACGGTGATCCTGCGCCACGGCCTGCGCAACGCCCTGGTGCCCGTGGTCGCACTCACCGCCGTCCAGCTCGGCTTCCTGCTCGGCGGCTCCATCGTCATCGAGACGGTCTTCGCCCTCGACGGCCTCGGCTATCTCGCCTACCAGGCCATCTCGCAGAAGGACTTCCCCGTCATCCAGGCGGTGCTCATGCTGCTCTCGGTCGGCTATGTCCTGCTGACCCTGCTGGCCGATCTCGTCAACGCCTGGCTCGATCCCAGGATCAGGGTGGGCTGACATGAGCGATATCGTCCAGACCGGCCCCGTCGCCGTTGCCGTCGTCCCGCCCTCGCGGTTCAAGCGGCGCTTTCTCAAGCACAAGGGCCTGATGATCGGCACCTTCATCTTCGCCGTCATCGTGCTGGTCGCGCTGCTGGCGCCCTTCATCTCGCCCCACGACCCCTATGCCCAGGACCTCAACAACCGCCTCGTGCCGCCCGTCTGGTACGAGCGCGGCTCCTGGCTGCATCCTTTCGGCACCGACAATCTCGGCCGCGACTATCTCTCGCGCACCCTCTATGGCGCGCAGATCTCCCTGCTGATCGGCATCTCCGTCATGCTGATCTCGGGCACGATCGGCACGGCGCTCGGCCTCGCCGCCGGCTATTTCGGCGGGCGCATCGACCTCGTCGTCACCTTCATCATCACGACGCGCCTCGCCCTGCCGGTGGTGCTGGTGGCGCTCGCCGTCGTCGCCATGGTCGGCGGCACGCTCTTCATCGTCATAGCCGTGCTCGGTCTCCTGAAATGGGACCGTTTCGCCGTGGTTATGCGCTCGGCAACGCAGCAGGTCCGCTCGCTCGACTTCGTCGAGGCGGCGCGGGCCAGCGGCTCGAGCCAGCTGCGCATCATCCTGCGCGAGGTGCTGCCCAACGTCATGCCGCATCTGATCGTCGTCGGCACGGTGGAGGCAGCGAGCGCCATCCTCCTGGAGGCGGCGCTCTCCTTCCTCGGCCTCGGGGTCCAGCCGCCGCTGCCCTCCTGGGGCCTGATGATCTCGGAGGCGAAGAACTTCATGTTCTTCTCGTTCTGGCTCATCGCCATCCCCGGTGCCGCCCTCGCCATGCTCGTCCTCGCCATCAACATGATGGGCGACGGCCTGCGCGACGTCACCGCGCCCGACAGCCGGTCGTGAACCGCGGCGGGGCGGGTTCTGTCCCGCCCTTCGTTCGTCTCCCGCTCTCCACGGCGGGGAGAGCATAGGGGACATTCCTTGGCCGGCCGGCGAGGCTCCGTTCCGCCTGCGCATGCCACCCTGTCCGCATGCGCCATGGCCAAAGCCTCCACCCGCGCTAATCTGCCGCCGATACCTCCTGCGAAGAGACTGACATGACCCGCGCCTCCGCCATCGCCGCCGCCCACCAGATGTTCGACGACGGCAGCCTGAAGGCGATCTTCGCCCGCCGCATCGCCATTCCGACCGAGAGCCAGAACCCGGCCCGTGCCCCGGACCTCGCGCGCTACCTCACCGAAGAGATGCAGCCCTCGCTCGAATCGATGGGCTTTTCCTGCCGCATCCTCGCCCACCCCAATGCCAAGGGCCCCTTCCTCCTCGCCGAGCGCATCGAGGACCCGTCCCTCGTCACCGTTCTCGGCTATGGCCATGGCGACGTCATCGCCGGCCTCGAGGGCCAGTGGAGGGACGGCCGCGATCCCTGGACCCTCGATGACACCGGCGACACCTGGTACGGCCGCGGCGTCGTCGACAACAAGGGCCAGCACGCCATCAACATCGAGGCACTTCGCTGCGTGCTGAAGACCCGCGGCAAGCTCGGCTTCAACGTCCGCTACCTCATCGAGATGGGCGAGGAGGTCGGCTCCGCCGGCCTGCACGATCTCGCCCGCGACAACCGCGAGCTCTTTCTCGCCGACATCCTCATCGGCTCCGACGGTCCGCGCATGACCGCCGAGCGCCCGACCCTGTGCCTCGGCGCCCGCGGCGGCTACCGCATCGACCTCGCGATCAATGCCCGCGAGGGTGGCCATCATTCCGGCAACTGGGGCGGACTGCTGTCGAACCCTGCAATCCGCCTTGCCCACGCCATCGCCACCATCATCGGCCCGACCGGGCAGGTGCGGGTCCACGAACTCCTGCCGAAGGACATGCCCGCCTCGGTCAAGCGCGCCCTCGCCGATATCGCGCCGGCGAGCATTCCCGGCGGCCCGCAGATCGACGCCTGGTGGGGCGAGCCGGGCTTCTCCGCCGCCGAGAAGGTCTATGGCTGGAACACGTTCGAGGTGCTGGCTTTTGGTGCCGGCGACATCGGCAATCCGCAGAACGCCGTGCCGCCCTCTGCCAAGGCGACGTGCCAGATCCGCACCGTGGTCGGCTCCGATCCCGACGGGTTCATCCCGGCCATCAAGCGCCATCTCGTCCGCCACGGCTTCCCCGATGTCGAGGTCTCCTCAGGCCGTGACGCCGCCTTCAAGGCGACGCGCACCGATCCCGACCATCCCTGGGTGAAATGGGCGGCGGCCTCCATCGCCGAGACCACCGGCAAGAAGCCGGCGGTCATCCCCAATGCCGGGGGGTCGCTGCCCAACGACGTCTTCGCCGAGATCATCGGGATGCCGACGATCTGGGTGCCGCATTCCTATCCCGGCTGCTCGCAGCACGCCCCCAACGAGCATGTGCCCTCGGCCCTCATCCGCGAGGCCATCGGCCTCATGGCCGGCCTCTACTGGGACCTCGGCGAGGGCGGCCATCCGAAGGTCGCCCGGTGAGCGCGGCGGCAGGGCAGGGGGCCGGGATGACCACGACCGCGCGGCCCGACGTCGCCATTGTCGGGGGAGGCATGGTCGGCACGGCGACGGCGCTCGCCTGCCTCGCCCGCGGCCTGACCGTGACGCTGGTCGATCCCGGCGGCATCCGCGACGCCGCCAGCTATGGCAATGCCGGCGTCATCTCGCGCGGCTCGCTCTTCCCGGTCGCCGGCCCCGGCATGCTGAAGAAGCTGCCGCGCTACGCCCTCAACCGCGACGTCGCCATCCGCGTCGACTATGGCTCGCTCCTGGCGGTGGCACCCTGGCTCATCGCCTTCATCCGCCGCTGCAACGAGACCTCCTGGCGGGAGGCAGCGAGCGCCCTCGATCCGCTCTGCGCTGCCGCCTATGACGAACACTGGCGCATCGCCGGCGAGATCGGCACCCAGCATCTCATCATGCGGCGCGGCTGGGTGAAGCTCTACCGCAGCGAGGCGGCCTTCGCCTCCGGCGCCCTGGAGCGCGAGTTGCTCGCCCAGCACAAGGTCGCCTTCGAGGTGATCGACGGCGCCGAACTGCCGCAATTCGAGCCGGCCCTGAAGCGGCGCTACGCCAGGGCCGTCTGGCATACCGAGACCGGATCGGTGCGCGACCCCGGCGGGCTGGTGCAGGCCTATGAGGCCGCCGCCCGCGAGCGCGGTGCGACCCTTGTTAAGGCGCGCGCACGCACCATCGAGGAGGACGGTGACGGCGCCAGGATCGTTCTGGAGACCGGCGATGCTATCCGGGCAAAGACCGTTGTCATCGCCGCCGGCGCCGCCGCCCACGATCTCACCCGGACCATGGGCTACCGCCTGCCGCTCGCCGCCGAGCGCGGCTACCACCGGCACTTTGTCGATGCCGGCGACCACAAGCTGTCGCGACCGATCCACGACACCGGTGGCGGCTATGTCGTCTCGCCGATGAATGCCGGGCTCCGGCTGCTCTCCGGGGTGGAACTCGCCCGCCGCGACGCACCGCCCGACACGACGCAGATCGAGGCCGTGGAAACCGATGCACGGCAGACGCTGGCGATGGGCGATACGGTCGAGCCGGCGCCCTGGCACGGGGCGCGGCCGTCGACCCCCGACGGCCTGCCGGTGATCGGGCGCGCGCCGCGTCACCCCCATGTCGTCTTCGCCTTCGGCCACGGGCATATCGGCCTGTCGACCGGGCCGATCACCGGGCGGCTCGTCGCCGAGATCGTCAGCGGGGCTCCCGCGAGCCTGCCGATCGGTCCGTTCAGCCCGGCGCGCTTCTGAGCCCGTATCGGGCCGGCGCCCCCGACGAGGGTGAAGCCTGTCATGCGACAATTCGACGTTGTCATGGAATACCATCGGGCTACAGTCGCTCCCAGGCGGGCGTCATGACCCGCGAACCAGAGGTGTGAGCGAGATGTTGAAGCGGTTCATCATGGCGGCCGGCCTGGCTGCCGGGCTGTTTGCGGGTGCCACGGCGCCGGCCGCGGCCCAGACGGTCGAGTGGCGTGGCGGTTCCATCGGCGGTGGCTGGTACACGATCGTCTCGGGAGCGGCGAAGCTCCTCGAGGACAAGATCCCCGGCATGACCATCAAGGCCGTTCCGGGCGGCGGCGCCGCCAATCCGGTGGCCGTTCAGCAGGGCCAGGCGCAACTCGCCATGTCCATCGACATCTTCGCCAGCATGGCCGCCAGCGGCACCGGCACCTATCAGGGCCGTCCGGCCGCCGACAAGCTGCGCATGATCGGCCAGTCCTTCGGCGACACGCCCTATCATTTCATCCGGGCGCCCGGCCAGACCATGGACATCGCCACCCTCTTCCGCGAGGGCCGCAACATCCGCTTTGGCGGTGCCAATAACGGCGCCACCGACGAGATCGCCCTGCGCTGGCTGCTCGCCGTCTATGGCCAGACCTATGACAGCCTGCGTGCCCGCGGCTGGCGCTTCCAGCTCGCCGCCTATGGCGACCTCGCCAGCGCCTATCGCGACGGCCAGCTCGACTATCTCTTCTTCGCGCTCGGCCTGCCCGGCTCCGCCGTCGTCGATATGGCGACCGGCCGCGAAGGCGAACTCCTCGACATTCCCCAGGACGTGATGGACGCCTTCAAGCAGCGCCACGGCATGGGCTCGGGAGTCATTCCGGCCGGCACCTATCCGCGCTTCCAGGGCAACCGCGAGGTCAAGACGCTGGTCATGGCGACGACGCTCGTGACCTCGTCCGATGTCTCCGAGGAGATCGTCTACAAGATCACCAAGGCGATCTGCGAGAGTATTCCCGAACTGCCGCGCATCCACGGCTCGCTGAAGGACTATCGCTGCGAGACCGCGGTCGCCAACCGTCCCGTGCCGGTCCATCCCGGTGCGCTGCGCTACTACCGCGAGCGCGGCTGGGTGCAGGGCTGACGCTCCCCGATGGGCGACGCGGTCCGGGCCGGTGGTCCGGACCGCGTTCATTTCAGGACCACGACTGACGGTGGAATGACACGATGCGCGAGCTGAAAGGGCCGGTCTTCTGGCTGGCGGCGGCTGTCGCCGTGGCGGCTTCGGTGTTCCATCTGTGGACCGGCGGCTTCGGCTTCTTCGAGCCGCGCGAGCAGCGGTCGATCCACTTGTTGCTGCTGCTGCCGCTCGCCTTCATTCTCTATCCGGCGACCGAGCGCTCGCCGAAGGACAGGCCGAGCGCCGTCGACTGGCTCTTGTCCGTGCTCGCCGTCCTGCCGAGCTTCTATTCCTTCACCTGCGCCAATGGCGGGCCCTATTGCTCGTCCATCATCAACCTGCGCTTCGAGACGGTCGATCCGGTCTCGCCGGTGGAGATGGTGTTCGGCATCATCGCCATCGTCCTTGTCGTCGAGGCCCTGCGCCGCGCCGTGACGCCGGTCCTCGCCGGTCTCGTCGCCACCGGCATCCTCTACCTCTTCGTCACCGAATACATGCCGGGAATCCTGCATTTCCGCGACATTCCGGCGACGCAGATCATCGAGACCATGTATCTGTTCAACTCGAACGGCATCTACGGATCGATCACCGGCATCTCGGCGACCATGGTCGCCATGTTCATCATCTTCGGCGCCTTCATCGAGGGCTCCGGCGTCGGCATGTTCTTCCACAATCTCGGCATGAAGGTCGCGGGCCGCCAGGCCGGCGGGCCCGCCAAGGTCGAGGTCGTCTCCTCCGCCATGTTCGGCACGATCTCGGGATCCTCGGTGGCCAATGTCTTCGCCACCGGCTCCTTCACCATTCCCGCCATGATCAAGCTCGGCTATCGCCGCCAGTTCGCCGCGGGCGTCGAGGCAGCCTCCTCGGTCGGCGGGCAGATCATGCCGCCGGTCATGGGGGCCGGCGCCTTCATCATGGCCGAGATCACCAATATCCCCTACCAGACCATCGCCCTCGCCGCGATCGCCGGCTCGCTGCTCTACTTCTTCATGATCCTCATCAGCGTGCATTTCGAAGCGCGGCGCCTGCGGCTCACCGGCTGCGATCCCTCCGAAATCCCGACCTGGGCCTTCGTCTTGCGCGACGCCCACCTGCTCGTGCCGGTCTTCGTCATGATCGGCGCCATGGCCGCAGGCTATTCGCCGTCCTTCGCCGCCTTCTGGGGCATCATGGCGGTCTGGCCCGCGTCCTGGCTGAGGCCGCACACCCGGCTCTACCCGGCCGACATCATGCGCATGCTGGCGAACGGCGGCCGCAACATGGTCGTCGTCGCCCTGGCCTGCGCCGGTGCCGGCATCTTCGTCGCCTGCCTGACCGTCACCGGCATGGTGATCTCCTTCTCCACCATCGTGACGGGCCTCGCCGGCAACAACCTCTACATCGCCGGCATCCTGATCGCGATCACCGTGCTGATCCTCGGCATGGGCGTGCCGACGACGGCCGCCTATATCATCGGCGCGGCGATCGGTGCGCCGATCCTCCAGCAGTTCGGCGTACCGGTGCTGGCGGCCCACATGTTCGTCTTCTATTTCTCCATCCTCGCCGACGCGACGCCGCCGGTCTCGGTCGCATCCTACGCGGCGGCGTCGATCGCCCGCTGCAGCCCCATGGCGGCGGGCGTCGTCGCCTTCCGGCTTGCCATCGCCGGCTTCGTCGTCGGCTTCTCCTACCTGCATTCCAGCGCGCTGCTCCTGCAGGACACCTGGCCCGAGATCATCGGCGAGTTCCTCGCCAATGCCATCGGGCTCACCCTGCTGGCGGCCGGGTTCTTCGGCTTCTTCCGCGCCCCGCTGCCCATGCTGGTGCGCCTGCCGCTCATCCCGCTCGGGGTCATGGCCACGCTCTTCGATCCGATTCCGGTCTGGTGGCGCGTCGCCATCGTCGCCAGCGTCTGCCTCGCCCTCTATCTCGCCCAGAAGGGTGCCGCCGGCCGGGAGGACGTCGTCCTCGCCGACGAGGCCGTTCAGCGCGCCGAGGCGCGTATCGCCAGGGAAACCTCGCCGTCATGATCATCGACCGCATGCAGGTCCGGCTCACCCGCTGGCCCCTGAAGATGACCCGCAAGCACGGGGTCGGCGACGTCGCCGACACGCTGCCGGGCGTCATCGTCTCGCTGCACACCCGCGACGGCCGCACCGGCTGGGGCGAGGCGGCGCCCTGGTCGGTCTTCTCCGGCACCGCCGAGGCGGCTGTCGCCGCCCTCGATGTCTATCTCAGGCCCCTCGTCATCGGCCGCACCGCGAAGGACCTCGCCCGCATCATGGCCGAGGCCGACCGCACCATCGTCGGCCACCCGGAAGCCAAGATGGCGCTCGACATGGCGCTGCACGATCTCGTCGGACAGGCGGCGGGTGTCGGCGTGGCGGAACTCCTCGGCGGCGTCTTCCGTCCCAGCATCCCGCTCTCGGTCTCCATCGCCAATCCCGATTTCGACGCCGATCTCGACTTCGCCCGCGCCCGCCTCGCCGAGGGCATCCGCCTGTTCAAGGTGAAGACGGGCTTTTCCAGCCATGCCGAGGACATGAGCCGGCTCGACCGGCTCGCCGCCATCCTCCCCGCCGATGCCTCGCTGCGCATCGACTACAACCAGGGGCTCGCGGCGGTCGACGCCATCCGCACGCTGCGCGACGTCGAGGCCTTCCGCCCCGCCTTCATCGAGCAGCCGGTCGCCCGCGACCGGCGCGACGCCATGGCCGAGATCACCCGTGCCATCGACACGCCGATCCTCGCCGACGAGAGCGTCTTCTCGCCGGAGGAGGCGGTCGACTGCGCCCGTGCCCGTTTCGCCGATGCCATCTCGATCAAGCTGATGAAGGCCGGCTCCTTCGCCAAGGGCAAGGCCATCGCCGCCATTGCGGGCGCTGCCGGCATGCCCTGCTATGGCGGCACCATGTACGAGGCCGGCATCGCGCTGACCGCCGGCATCCATTTCGCCGCATCGACGCCGGCCATGACGCTCGGCGCCGAATACTACACCTCGGCCTTCGTGCTCGGCACCGAGATCCTGGCAAGGCCGGTACGGCTCGACGCCGGCGCCTCCTGGCTGCCGGCGGGGCCGGGCCTCGGCATCACCGTCGACGAGGCGGCGCTGAAAGGCGCGACGGTGGAGGCGCGCGGCTAGGCCGCCCGCCGACGGCGCCTTCCCCCGGCCGC
>JAIEPJ010000091.1 GCA_019749835.1 Phreatobacter sp.
GGGCGAGGGCCGCCCAGGCGAAGGGCCAGGGGCCGGTCAGCCAGTGCCCGCGCCGGGCGATGGATTCGACGGTGCCGGTGCGGCGGCGCTCGATGGCGACGAGCGCGGCATAGGCCGCGGCAAAGAGGGCAAGGTGGAGCGCCAGTGCGGGCCAGAGCCCCATGACGGCGGGCACCGACACGGCCGGCGCCTGCGGCAGTGTTTCCCAGAGCGGGAAGAAGAAGGCCGCGAGCGTTGCGCCCGCGACGGCCGACAGCAGCGTGATCCACATGCGCACCGAGCCGCCCCCAGCCGCGTAGAGTGTCCCGGAGACGCAGCCGCCGGAAATCTGCATGCCGACCCCGAAGGCGAAAGCCCCGATCACGATGCTCACACCGAGCGGGAAGGTGAAACCGCGCACCGGCTGGCCGAAGACCTCGCCCATGGCCAGGACCGGCAGAAACAACAGCACCGCTGCGGCGAGCATGAGGATTTGTGCACGGACATGGGCGCTCCGGCCTTCCGCGAAGAGTATCCTGTAGCCGTGGCTGAAGCCGAATGCGGCATGGTAGAGCGCGATTCCCATCAGCAGGCCGATCACGCCAAGCGCGACCAGGCGTCCCGAGCCGAACCCGGCAAGAGCGCCCACGGCCACGCAGCCTGCCAGCCCGGCCACCAGAAGACGGGCCGCGGGGGACGGTAAAGCGGTGCGGAACGCGGGTTTGGGCGGCAGCCAGACGGACGACATGGACCCTTAAGGAATGGCCAAACCGGTCATTGGCAAGGGGCTGAAAAAGAAAGAAAAACTGCGCGTGTCCAAGGTTCTGCGGAGAGAAGAATCCGCTCGGACGACACCGGCGATGGAGAAGATTCACCTGTGCGCTGCGGCATGAATCCAGGCGAGCGGGCTCGGCACCGCTGGTGCAGATGGACGTGCTTTCGCGGATGATGCCGATCTGGCGGCGCGCAGACAGAGCGCATCGACCGGTCCAGACCTGTCATCATCTGTTACAGTGGCGAGACAGCCGCGATACGCGGAATCTTTACTGCGGCCCGACCCATCACAGGACCTGCTCTCGCGTGGACACCAGCGGCGGACCGGCAAACGCGACGTCGTCCCTACTCGTCGTCGACGACGACGGCGAGATTCTCGTGCTCGTCGCCAGGTTTTTGCGAGGCAACGGTTTTCGCGTTCACACGGCCCGCAATGGCGTGGAGATGCAGGAGGTCCTGGGGCGGCTTCCAATCGACCTCATCATCCTCGATCTCATGTTGCCGGGGACGAGCGGCCTCGACCTCTGCCGCAGCCTCCGCAGGGTCTCATCCGTGCCGGTCGTGATGCTGACCGCCAAGGGCGACGACATCGACCGCATCATCGGGCTCGAGGTGGGGGCAGACGACTACCTGCCGAAGCCGTTCAATCCCCGGGAACTGCTCGCGCGGGTCAACGCGGTGCTGCGTCGCGCGCGAGGGGATGCGGCGCCGGCGGGACGTGCCGGACGTGGCTTCAGCTTCGACGGATGGCGGCTGGACACGCTGAAGCGGGAGCTGATCAATCCCTCCGGGGTGGTCGTCGACCTTTCAACCGGCGAGTACGATCTCCTGGTCGCCTTCCTGGAAGCGCCGCAGCGGGTCCTGTCCCGCGACTTCCTGCTGGACGCCGCGCGGAACCGCATCGCCGAGGCCTTCGATCGCACCATCGACGTTCAGGTCAGCCGTCTGCGCCGCAAGATCGGTGGTCCGCTCGACCTCATCAAGACCGTCCGCGGCGCCGGCTACATGTTCACATCCGATGTCGCCCGTTTCTGATCCCCGGCCGCCATCCCGGCTCGTCCGCCTGTTGGCGCGCTTTGACAGCCTGACGGCGAGGACTGTTTTCGTCGTCCTTCTGGGCATCGGCATCGTCCATATCGTCAGCCTCTGGACCTACCAGATCAGCCTCGACCGCGAGGTTGCCTTGTCCAGCGACGCCCGCCTCGCCGACCGCCTTCTCGCCATCAAGCGGGCGGTGATGCGCGTTCCGCCCGAGGAGCGCGAAGCGGTGGCACATGACCTCTCGGGCGGTACCGTCGACGCCCACTGGAGCCGGGCCGAACATGCGGTTGCCGGGGGGCCCGACGCTGCGCGATGGGAGAGCCTCGGCAAGAGGCTGCGCGAAGTCCTGCCCGAACTCGCGGAGGAAGGTCTCGTCATCGGCGCCAACCGTCGCGGTGCCGACGATCCGCATCTGGCGCTGATCTCGATACGCTTACCCGACCAGAGCTGGGTCAATATCGGGCTC
Organism: Phreatobacter sp.; assembly: GCA_019749835.1. Taxonomy (GTDB): domain Bacteria; phylum Pseudomonadota; class Alphaproteobacteria; order Rhizobiales; family Phreatobacteraceae; genus Phreatobacter. Next base: position 2,261 of record JAIEPJ010000091.1, read on the forward strand.
GTTGCCCCGCCGATGCGATCAACGCATGCGCAGGGCGCCCTGCTTTCCACCTCGCTCATGGCGCTGGGTGCGCTCGTCGTGTCGATCTTGCTCGTCGGCTGGCTAACCCGGCCGATGTCCGCCTTCGCCGAGGCCGCGAAGGGTTTCTACCGCACGAAATCGGTGACACCGCTGCCGGAGACCGGGCCCCGTGAGGTACGGGACCTCGCCGCCGCCTTCAACGACATGCAGCGGCGGATCGCCTCCTTGATCGACGACCGGACCCAGGCCCTGGCAGCCGTCTCTCACGATCTCAAGACGCCGATCACCCGGTTGCGGTTCAGGGTGGAGGATGTCGCCGATCCCGGCACACGGACGGCCATCGCCGCCGACCTCGACGACATGGAGCGGATGATCGACCAGACGCTCGCCTATCTGCGCGGCGACCGGGCCGACGAGGAGGTGCGCAGCGTCGATGTCGTCGCGATCCTCCAGACCATCACCGACGATTTTGCCGATCGCGGTCGCGCCATCGGCCTGGGCGGCTTGCCGTCGGCCGTCATCGCCGGGCGGCATCTCGCGCTGAAGCGCGCCCTCGGAAATCTCGTCGAGAACGCCGTCAAATATGCCGGAACCGTCGACGTGGAGGTGAGCCGAGATGGCGACCATTTCGTCGTGTCGATCCTCGACGATGGTCCCGGCATTGCGCCGGTCGATGTCGAACGGGCCATGTCCCCCTTCGTGCGGCTTGAGCCCTCGCGCAACCAGGGCACCGGCGGGTTCGGCCTCGGCCTGCCCATCGCCAAGGCGATCATCGAGGGCCATGGCGGCACGTTGAGCCTTGCGCAGCGTCCGGACGGCGGCCTCGCCGTCACCGTTGCTCTGCCCGAGGGCGGCCCGCTCTCCTGATACACTCTGTAACGGTCGCGTCATGCGAGGTGGTGGCCCGGAAGGTAACCGGTCGTCATGAAAGCTGCCGTAACGACCCGCGCTCCTCTCCTGATGCTGATCCTGGCCGCCTTGTGCCTGGCCCTCATGGTCCGTTCCGGGCCTTCACGGGCCCATGAGGGCCATGATCATGGTGCGCCGCCCCCGCCCGTCTCCACCACCATCGCGCCGCGCGCCGATGCCTCGTCCGAGGATTTCGAGATCGTCCTGATTGCCCGCGAGGGCCGGCTCCAGATCTTTCTCGATACATTCCGCGGCAATGAGCCGGTAAAGGATGCCACGATCGAGATCGACGGGCCCGAGGGTACCGTCAGGGCCGAGCCGGACGGCGCCGGAGGATATGGCGTGGCGGCGCCCTGGCTCGCGCAGCCGGGCGACTATGCGCTTGCGATCACCGTCCAGGCGAGGGGCATGGTTGACGTGCTCACGGCCTCGCTCGTCATCCCCGCGCCGATGGCAGCGCCGACAGCGCCAGCGGGGCGCTGGAGCGCCATCAAAGACGGCGCACTCGTGGCAGATCTGCGCAACCGCATCACCGAAGGAGGCATGACCATCTATGCCGCACTCGCAACGGCCTTCGCTGCCGGTTTCCTCGTTGCACTTCTGCTGCGCCGCCGCCCTGCGACCGCTGCTGTCGTCATGGCTCTCGCACTGGTCGCCTCTGACGGCACTTGGGCCGCCCCGCCGTCCGCCGCATCCCCGGGGTCTACAGCCGCCTTGGCCGCGCGCGACGTCGCCCAGCGCTTCCCCGACGGGGCGCTCTTCGTGCCGAAGGCGACGCAGCGCATCCTGGCGATCCGCACGCTCTTCACCGAGGAGCGCACCTATCCGCGCAGTGTCGAACTGCCCGGTCGCGTCATTCCCGACCCGAGCCGCGCCGGCTATGTGCAGGCTTCCGTCGCCGGTCGTCTCGCACCGCCTCCGGGCGGCTTCCCGCGGCTCGGTGCGCGCGTCAACGCCGGTGACGTCCTCGCTCTCGTCCAGCCGGCCATCAACTCCGCCGACGCGACGACGCAGCAATTGCAGGCGCGCGAACTCGAACAGCAGATGACCCTTGTGGAGCGGCGCCTGGAGCGGCTGAGGCAGATCCAGTCGGTGGTAGCGCGGGCGCAGATCGAGGATGCGGAGCTGGAACTGGCGGGCCTTCGCCTGCGCCGCGCCAATCTCGACCGCGCGCCGCGGGAACCGGAGCGCCTCGTCGCCCCCGTTAGCGGCGTTGTCGCTTCGGTTCAGGCGATCGCGGGGCAGATCGCCGATCCTGGCACGGCGATCTATCTCATCATCGATCCCGATGCCCTGTGGGTGGAGGCGCTATCCTTCGAAGTGCGCGCCCTGGCCGCCGAGGCCTCTGGCCGGCTGGCCGAGGGAGGTGCGCTCAGTCTCGTCTATCGCGGCAGCGGCCTCGCCGATCGCAATCAGGCCGTTCCCATCCAGTTCGGTATCGAGGGGAAGTCGGGCACCCTGCGCCCCGGCCAGTTGCTCACCGTTCTCGCGCGCTCCACCGAGGAGCGGCGTGGCATCGCGTTGCCGCGCACCGCCGTCGTGCGCGGCGCCAACGGCCAGTCTATCGTCTATGCCCATACGAATGCCGAACGCTTCGTGCCGCTCGAGATCCGCGTCGAACCGCTCGATGGCGACCGGGTTCTCGCGGTCTCCGGGATCGATCCTGGCCGGCGCATCGTCGTGCAGGGCGCCGAACTCCTGAACCAGGTTCGCTAGGGCGCGCCATGTTTAACGCCCTCGTCACCCAGTCCCTGAAGAACCGGCTCTTCGTCCTCGCCGTCGCGGCGATGCTGGTCATCTACGGCGCCTTCACCGCCTCGCGCCTTCCCGTCGACGTGTTCCCGGATCTCAACCGCCCGACGGTCACGATCATGACGGAGGCGGACGGTCTCGCGCCCCCCGAGGTCGAGCAACTCGTCACCTATCCGATCGAAACGCAGATGAACGGATTGCCCGGCGTCTCGCGCGTGCGCTCCACCTCGGGGATCGGCCTGTCCATCGTCTATGTCGAATTCGACTGGGGCACGGAGATCTTTCGCAACCGTCAGCAGATCGCCGAGAGACTGTCGCTGATCCAGCCGCAACTGCCGACGGGCGTCGTGCCGCAGATGGGCCCGATCAACTCGATCATGGGCCAGATCATGCTCGTGGCGGTCACCGGGCCCGACACCGTCGCCCCGATGGACCTGCGCGAACTCGCCGACTTCACCGTCCGGCCGCGGCTCCTCGCCATTCCCGGCATCGCCCAGGTCATTCCCATCGGCGGCGAGGTGCGGCAGTTCCGCGTCGCGCCGAACTCGGCCGCCATGCGTGCTTTCGGTGTCGGTCTCGAACAGGTCGAGCGCGCTCTCGGCCAGTTCGGGACCAATACGGGCGGTGGCTTCGCCGACCAGTATGGCCGCGAGTTCCTCATCCGCAATATCGGCCGCAGCCGCAGCCTCGAGGACCTGCGTGGCGTCGTTGTCGCGAGCATCTCTGGCCAGCCTGTTCTGCTCGGGCAGGTCGCCGAGGTCGGCTATGCGGCGCGGGTGAAGCGGGGCGAGGGGGGCTATCAGGGTCGGCCAGCCGTTATCGTGTCGATCGAGAAACAGCCGGGCATCGATACGATCCGCCTCACCGCGACCATCGAGCAGGCGCTTCGGGAGATGACCGCGACCCTGCCGAACGGCATCCGGGCCGATCAGGTGCTGTTCCGTCAGGCCACCTTCATCCAGACCTCCATCGACAACGTCATGAAGGTCCTCGTCGAGGCGATCGTCGTCGTCGCTATCGTCCTCTTCGTCTTCCTGCTCAATGTGCGGACGACGGTGATCTCGCTCACCGCCATTCCAGTCTCCATCCTGATGACCGCCATCGTCTTCCAACTGATGGGTCTGTCGATCAACACCATGACCCTCGGGGGACTTGCGATCGCCATCGGCGAACTCGTCGACGATGCGGTCGTGGATGTGGAGAACATCCTGCGGCGGCTGCGCGAGAATCGCGAGACTGGAAATCCCCGCTCCGCCTTCGCCGTGGTCGTCGCCGCGAGCCAGGAGGTCCGGTCCGGGATCGTCTACGCGACCATGGTCATCGTCCTCGTCTTCGTGCCGCTGTTCGCGCTCTCCGGCATCGAGGGGCGGCTCTTCGCGCCGCTCGGTCTGGCTTACATCATCTCGATCCTGTCCAGCCTGGTCGTCGCGGTCACACTGACGCCGGTCATGGCCTTCTACCTCCTCCCGAGCATGCGGCGGCTTGATGCGCGCGAGAGCTGGCTGATCCGCCGCCTGAAAGCCGGCAACGCGGCGCTGCTTGCCATGGCCTTCGGCCGGCCACGCCTGCTGATGGCGACCGTCCTCGCCGCCGTCCTCGGCGCCGGCGCACTGGCGTCCCAGTTGCCGCGCGCGTTCCTGCCGCCCTTCAACGAGGGCACGCTGACCATCAACATGCTCTTCAACCCCGGCATATCGCTGGCCGAAAGCCATCGCGTCGGCCTCATCGCCGAGCGCCTGATCCTGGAGGTTCCGGAGGTCGAGCGGGTCGGTCGGCGCACCGGCCGCGCCGAACTCGACGAGCATGCCGAGGGCGTCCATGCGTCGGAGGTCGAGGTCGCCCTGAAACCCGGCCGGCCGAAGGACGTGATCATCGCGGATATCCGTTCCCGGCTCGCCGTCCTGCCGGTGGCGACCAATATCGGCCAGCCGATCTCCCACCGGCTCGACCACATGCTGTCCGGCGTGCGGGCGCAGATCGCCCTGAAGATCTTTGGCGAGGACCTCGACACCCTGCGCGCGCTGGCCGAGGACATGAGGCAGAAACTTGCCGCCATTCCCGGCATCGTCGATCTCCAGGTCGAGCGGCAGGTGCGCGTGCCCCAGCTCGAGGTCATCGTCGATTACCGCCGTGCGGCGCTCTACGGAATCCAGCCGGCAGCCGTCACCGAGCAGCTCGAGCGCCTCTCCAACGGTCGCGTCGTGTCGCGCATCGTTGACGGCAACCGCCGCTTCGACGTCGTGCTGCGGCTCGACGATGTCCAGCGCACCACCCAGGGCCTCGCCGACCTGCTGATCCAGACACCCGCGGGCTGGGTCCCGGTCCGCCAGTTTGCCGATGTCGTGGAAACCGACGGCCCGAACCAGATCCTGCGCGAGAACGGGCGTCGCAGGGTGGTGGTCCTCGCCAATGCCGATGGCGGCGCCGACATGGCCGCAGTGATCGCGACGGTGCGCGAGACCATCGCCGCGACGACCCTGCCTCCCGGCTTCTTCGCCAGCCTGGAGGGAACGTTCCAGGCGCAGGAAGACTCGATGAGGACCATCGGCCTGCTGTCGCTCGTTTCCTTCGCGATGATCTTCGCCATTCTCTTCGCGCGCTACCGATCGGTGGTTTTCGTTGCCATCATCATGACCAGCGTGCCGCTGGCCCTGATCGGTTCGGTGGTGGCCCTGTGGATCGCCGGCCAGCCGCTGTCCGTGGCCTCGATGATCGGCTTCATCACCCTGACCGGGATCGCAACGCGGAACGGTATCCTGAAGATCAGCCACACGATCAATCTGGCGATCCACGAGGGCATGCCCTTCGGACGCGATCTGATCGTGCGCGGCAGCCTCGAACGGCTCACGCCCGTGTTGATGACGGCGCTCTCCGCCGGTGTCGCGCTGATCCCGCTGATGATCGACCCGACCGCGCCGGGCAAGGAAATCCTGCACCCGGTGACGGTGACCATCTTCGGCGGTCTCGTCAGCGCCACCCTGCTCGACACGCTGCTCACCCCGACCCTTTTCCTTCGCTACGGCCGCCCGTCACTGGAACGGCTTGTCGCCGAGGCCAGGACTGCGCCGGACGAGACCGCAACCCGCCACCAGGCCCCCGTGGCCTTCTAGGGCCCATCCGAGGAGACGACGCATGCCCCGCTGGATCGCTGCCGCCATGGTCTTGATGCTGACCGTCGGATCTGCCCTCGCCCATGAGCCCCGCCCTGGCCCCAACGGCGGGAAGCTCGTGGATGCCGGCACCCGCTACCATGCCGAACTCGTCACAACCGGCACGACCGAGGTGGTGGTGCACATGAGCGATGCCAACGATCGGCCGATCCCGTCCGACGGCTTCCGCGCCAACGCCATTCTGGTGGTGAACGGGCAGACCATCCGCTTCCCGCTGCAGCCCGCCGGCGGCTCCCGCCTCGTCGGAACGGCGCCGGTTCCCGTGCCCGCCGGCGCGCGCGGCGCGGTCCAGATCACCTCCCCGCAGGGTGCGACGGCCCAGGCCCGGTTCTAGGTCCTCCGTCGTGCTTTCCCCGCGATTTCAGCCACGAAAGGATATTCTGCCATGTGGAAACCCTTTATCGCATCCAGCGTCGCCACCTTCGCCCTCCTCGGCGCGATGAGCCTCGCCGGCGCCCAGCACCAAGGCCACGGTCATGGCCATGGCCAGCACCACGGCGCCACGGCGCCTGCTCCCCACCAGCACGGTGGTGCGGCGCCCGCGCCGCATCAGCATGGTGCTGCGCCGTCAGCCTCGACGGCGGGGGACCCTCCGTCTGTCGCCGCATTCAAGGCCGCCAACGACCGCATGCATCGCGACATGGCCATCCCCTTCTCGGGCCTGGCCGATGTCGATTTCGTCCGTGGCATGATCCCCCATCACCAGGGCGCCATCGACATGGCCAAGGTCGTGCTCGAACATGGCAAGGATGAACAGGTCCGCCGATGGGCTGCTGACATCATCCGCGAGCAGGAGCGCGAGATCGCGGAGATGAGGGCCTGGCTCGTTCGGCATGGACAGAGGTAGCGCTGCCACGGGCCTGTCGTCCGACCGGCTCACCATGGCCGATACCCGCGCCGGGCCGGCAGGGCGGCGCGAGGACTCACCACCCGCTCTCTCGCGTCAGAGGGCCCGCCCGATGAGCAGACCGACGGCAGCGGAGGTCGCCATGGCCAGGGCGCCCCAGAAGACGACGCGGGCCGTCGGCCTGCCGATTCCGGCACCGCCGGCTCTGGCGCTGAGGGCCCCGAGGGCGGCAAGCATGAGCAGCGATGCGGCCGGGATCGCGATGGATGCGAGGCTGGACGGGGTCAGCATGGCGACAATGACCGGCAGGATCGCGCCCAGCGAGAACGTGGCGGCCGAGGTCAGGGCAGCCTGAACAGGGCGGGCCACGCCGACATCGGTGATCCCCAGTTCGTCGCGGGCGTGGCTCGCCAGCGCGTCCTTGGCCGTCAGTTGCACGGCGACCGCCTGGGCGAGCGCCGGATCGACCCCGCGCGCCTCATAGATCGCCGCGAGTTCGGCCAGTTCGATGGCCGGCTGCGATGCGAGCTCGCCGCGTTCGCGGTCCGTGTCGGCCCTTTCCGTATCGGACTGGGAGCTCACGGAGACATATTCGCCTGCCGCCATCGACATGGCGCCGGCGACCAGCCCCGCGACGCCGGCGACGATGACCTCCTTCGGCGAGGTCGATGCGGTCGCGACCCCAACCATCAGGCTGGCCGTCGAGATGATCCCGTCATTCGCGCCGAGGACAGCCGCGCGCAACCAGCCGACGCGGGAGATCAGGTGCCGTTCGGGAGTGGGGCGGAGCATGGTCCCTCCTTGGGAGCGGCGATGGTGTGTGACGGCGGCACAGCTGGCAGGCTCAACGCACCCGCGGCAGCATTGCCGCGAGGACACCGTCCTTGAGAACGTAGTGGTGATAGAGCGCTGCCGCCGCGTGCAGACCGACGAACGCGACGAGGCCGTGAGCCATCAACTCGTGGACCTCCTCCAGTACCTTGGAAGCGATGCGGTTCGTGGGCAGGAGTTGCGGCATGTCGACGAGCCCGAAGAACGGCACCGCCTGACCTTTCGTCCAGACCATGACCAGGCCCGCCAGCGGCACGGCAATGAGGCCGGCATAGAGCGCCAGATGGGCGAGCTTCGCGGCCCAGGTTGCGGAAACGGGCTGCCGCGCACCGAGGCTGCTGCGTCCGGCATGCCACGCGATGCGAAAGACGGCCCCCGCCATGACGAGAATACCGAAGGACATGTGCAGGAGGAGGACGAAGTCCCGCGACGGGCCGCGCGACAGGCCCTCACGCAGGAGGCCGAAGCCGTAAGTCAGGACGACCGCGAGTGCTACCGACCAGTGCAGGGCGATCGACAGACCGTCATGGCGGCGGGTGCTGGCCTCCGAGGTCGGTTGGATCAGGTGCGTGGTCATGACAAGAACTCCGATCGTGCTGGTGCGGGTTCATCCCGGTCTCGAGCGACAGGCATGGTCTGCAGGCAAAAGGCCGGCAGAGCAGGGATCGCTAGCGTCCACGCCGCGTCAGAACCCGCGCCGTGGTGGGGTCGGGGCCCCGGACTCCCGCCACGCCGGGACCGGACGGCAACCGAGGTCAAAGCGCCGGCCGAAGATGCCATCCTCCAGACAGATCAATGCTTTTCTGCCGGAGTCGTTCCGAAGGGACGGGCGGGCCTGGACATCAGGGGCCGCGCGACGCGACCGAACGCTCGAAAACGATGACGGAACGCATCAGCGTCACAGGGAACCATGATCCCGCCCCTCTGACATTGATGCGCGTCAAGAGAGTGTCCGCGCCGGGGCCAGCCACCAGGCGTGATCGGGATCGGGAGATGCTCCGGATCGCTACCCGAGGCGGACGGCGGTCACACCGCGGGAAGCCGCTCCGCGGTCCGCGCGATCACCGCGCGAACATCATATTGGGGATCCACAGCACCAGGGCGGGCATGAAGACGAGGAGCAGGGTAATGCCGCAGACCGCCGCGAAGAAGGGAAGGGATTCGCGGGTGTACTCCGCAATCGACACTTTCAGGATGGTGCAGACGGCGAACATCGCGGCACCGACCGGCGGCGTGAAATTTCCGATTGTCGCGGCGATGATGAAGACGATGCCGAAATGGACGGGATCGCCGCCGAGGCTCAGGATCAGCGGCAGGAAGATCGGCGTGAGCATGACGATCAGGATCGCGCCGTCGATGACGAAGCCCGCCACGATGACGACCAGGACGATGATGACCATGACCGTCTCGAGGTCACGGCTGACACCGAGCACCCAGCGCGAGATCGTGTCCGGCACCTGCTCGTAGACGATGCCGTAGCTGAAAATGGCGGCGAGCGAGAGCAGGAACATGACCGCACCGACATCCCGCAGGCTCATTTCCAGCCCCTCCAGGAAGCCAGCGCGGGTGAGGGCCCGATGGGCGAAGACCCCTACGCCGACGGCATAGACCACGGCGAAGGCGCCGACCTCCGAGGGCGTGAAGACGCCCCAGCGCAGGCCGAGCAGGAGAAACACCGGGAACAGGATCGCCCAGATACTGGCTTTGAAGGCGCTGCCGATCTGGCGGACCGTCGGCCGTTCGGCAAGTTCGGCGTCATAGCCGCGCCGGCGCGCCACCACCCAGATCACTGCGGCCATGGCCGCCCACAAAAGGAAGGCCGGCACGAAGCCGGCGGCGAAGAGCCGGCCGATGGAGACCTGGCCCACCGTGCCGTAGAGGATCATGCCGATCCCCGGCGGGATCACCGGCGTCAGCAGAGACGAGAAGGAGATGATGCCGGCGACGAAGCCCTTCGACATGCCCCGGCGGATCATGTTGGGGCCAAGCATCCGCGCCGACATGGCGGCATCGGCGATCGCCGAGCCGGAGACGCCGCCCATCAGGCCGGAGAGCGCGAGGTCGACCTGCGCGAGACCGCCCTTCAGCCGCCCGACCAGGACGGTGGCGAGCTGGATCATCCGTTCGGTGATGGCGGCCTGGTTGAGGAAATTGCCCGCCATGATGAAGAGCGGGATCGCGAGCAGGGCGAAATTCTGTGTCTGCGAGACGGTCAGCTGGACCGGAACGGTGAAAGGGATGTCAGGGTTCAGAACGAAGAAGATGGCGCCCGAGATACCGAGGGCGAAGGCGACGGGAACGCCGATGAGCGTGAGCACGACAAAGACGATGAAGACAGTCAGCATCGCCCGGACTCACTGCTCTGCGGCGGGTTGGGGAGGGGTGCCCATAAGGTCCCGCAGCTTGAGCACCGAAGTCAGGAACATCAGCGCGCAGCCGACTGGCAGGCTGAGCGTAACGATGGAATAGCTGACGTTCGGAAGCCCCTGGAAAGTTCGGGCGCGGCTGATCCAGGCCAGCCACAGCCCCGCGACCACGATGAAGGCGAGAAACGCCAGCACGATCATGTGATTGAGTATCACCATGGCGCGCCGCGCCGAGGGCGTCAGTCGGTCGAGCAGGAGCCCGACCGACATCAGGGCATTGTTGCGCCAGGCGATGTCGGCGCTCAGGAAACAGGCCCAGGCGAAGAGCGCCGTCGCCATGTCGCCCGACCAGTTCAGCGGATAGCCGGCCAGCCGGCCGACGCCGCCCGCGAAAATGAGCAGCACCATCAGCACGAGGAAGCTTCCGGCGATCACAGCCTCGACCCGGCCGAGATGGCGATGGAAGGATCGCATGGTCGTTTCCCCGTGCTGGCGCGTGCTCAGCGCTGCTTGCCGATCTCACGATGAACGGCGTCGCGCACTTCAAGCAGGTTGAGGACCTGATAGGCGCGCTCGCCCGCCCGGCGGAATGCCGCGAGATCGACGTCGGTCACCAGCGTCATGCCGCGCTCGCGCAGGGTCTGGCGCACCTGCGCCTCGGAGGCGAGGATCTTTTCCGAGGTTTCTCGACCGGCCTTCTGGCACTCCTCAACCAAGGCCGTCTGCAGTTCAGCCGGCAAACGGTTGAAAAACTGCGAACCGACGACCTGGAAGTTGATCAGCAGGATATGCGAGGTCTCGTTGGCGTGGTTGAGCACCTCCCAGAAGCGGCGACCGGGAATGTTGTTGTATACCAGTTCGACCCCATCGATCGCCCGCTGCTGCAGGGCCGGGTACATGTCGCCGAAGGCCATGGCGACCGGCGAGGCGCCGAGGGCACGGACCGATTCCTGCCAGATCGGCGCTGGCGGCGTGCGGATGCGCAGGCCCGCCAGGTCCTCGGGCTTGCGAACAGGCTTGTTCGTAAAGAAGTGCCGCATGCCCTGAACCCAGTCGAAGCAAACGACGCGCAGGCCGTGCTGGCTGGCGAGTTCGTCGACAAAACGCTTGATGGTGGGCGACTCTCTGAGCTTGGCCACCTCGTCGAGCGTTTCGGCGAAATAGGGTCCGTTCATCACCGCGATGCCGCGGACATAGGTTCCAAGGCGCGCGGCGTCGGTGTTCTGTGCGATGTTCGCGCCCTGGCGCATCTGCTCGATGATGTCCTCCTCGACACCCAGCTGTGCGGAGTGGAAGACCTGCATGCGCAAGGCGCCGCGGGTGCGCTCTTCGACCCGTCGTGCCCAGAGCTGGAAGCCTTCATGGAAGGGTTCCGTCGGAGCGAGCACGTGGTTCAAGCGCAGCGTGAACTGCTGCGCGGCAGCCGGTGCCTGCATGGCGAGCGAGAATGCAGCGCCGGCGAGTAGGCCGGCTAAGGCCTTAAGTCCCGTCTTCATCGTTTCGTCTCCCTGTCTTGCCGTCCTCAGGCGGACGGTCGTGATGGCTGCTGCGTCATGCCTTCCGATCGAAGGCCGGAAGGGCGATGCCGAAGCGCCCGGCCAGCGCGGTGAAGTCCTCGATCGTCACCGGGTCCACCGGGATTCCTTGCTCTTGCCGCAGGCCGGCTTCGGCCCATTCCCGGTCGCCGGGTGCGAGCACCGCGCCTTGCACAGCGGTCCGCGACGCCCTCAGGCGGTCGAGATAGCGGCGCATGGCCAGATCGAAGGCCGCGCGGGGGATGAAGACCTCCGGCGCAATGGCGAGGACGAAGGCGCCCATGCCGCGCGGCTCGCTGAAGTCCGGCCCGCCCATGGGGGCGATGTCGAAGGAGAGCTTCATGCCGGTAAGGACGGCAGAGAGGATCTCCACCAGGCCTGCCAGGCCGGCGCCCTTGTGGCCGAAGGCGGCACCGAGCGGCGCCAGCATTTCCACCCCGTGCGGGTCGTTGATGTTGATCCCGTCGGCATCGGACGCCACGCCGTCGGGCAGATGCAGTCCGAGGCTGCGGTAGAGCAGGACGCGGTTATAGGGGATGGCGCTGGTCGCCATGTCGAGAAGCCAGGGGCGTTCGCCGGCCAGCGGCACGGCGGCGGCGATCGGATTGGTGCCGTGGAAGCGTTCCGCGCCGCCATGTAGCCGCATGAAACTGTCGGAGTTGCAGACCGTGAGCCCGATCAGGCCCGCCTCCGCGGCCGCCAGCGCATAGGCGCCCGCAGCGCCGAAATGTGACGACCTGCGGATGGTGACGGCCCCGATGCCGTTGATGCGGGCGAGTTCGCAGGCCTTGTCCATGGCGGCGAAGGTCACGACTGCGCCATGGCCGTCGTCGCCGTCCAGAATTGCGGCGGCGGGGGCGGTCTGGGTGATCGCGAGGTTCGGACGGCCATTCACCCGCCCGCCCTCGATGGCCTTCACGTAATGGCCGGTGAGCCTGACTCCGTGGCTGTCGATGCCGAGCAGCGAGCCGTGCATCATGGCCCTTGTCGCGGCGGCGGCAGTGGCGGTGTCCGCACCGGCTGCGGCAAGGACCTGCCGGCAGAAGGATGCCAGGGCCTCCGGAACGGCCCGGACCGATCCAGCTTGATCCGGAGACGGGGCAATGTGGAGCGTCTCTGCGGTCACAGCGTCTGCCCCCCGTCCATGACCAGCAACTGCCCCGTCATGAAGGCGCTTTCGTCGCTCACGAGGAACACGGCCGCAGCCGCCATTTCGTCGACCGTCGCGAGGCGGCCGATGGGGTGGCGGGCGATCATCGCCTGGCGGGCTGTCGCGGCATCGCCGGTCGTCGCGATGCGCTCGGCAAGCGAGGGTGTTTCGGTCGTACCCGGGCACAGGACGTTGCAGCGGATGCCGCGGCCGATGAAATCGCGCGCGACGGCCTTGCTCAGCCCAATCAGCGCGGCCTTGCTCGCGCCGTAGGCCGCACGGTTTGCAACGCCGGTCAGGCTGGACGCGACGGAGGCGACGTTGACGATCGTGCCGCGCCCCCGCTGCAGCATGCCCGGGAGGACCTCCCGCATGACCCGATAGGCGGAGGTGACGTTCTGGTCGAGGCTCCGAGCCCAGTCCTCCGGGGAACAGTCGAGGATGGTTCCCGCATGCACCCATCCGGCCGCGTGGACCAGTGCGTCGACAGGCCCTGCCGTGGCCACGACGGAAGCGACGGCTGATGGGTCGGTGACGTCGAGCGCGGCGATGGTGATCCGGGACGAGAGGCGCGGCAGGTCTTCGAGCTTGGACAATGTCCGGCTCGTGGCGAAAACCTGGGCACCTTCCCATTCGCAAGCGAGCGCGATGGCCCGGCCTATCCCCTGGCCTGCTCCTGTGACCAGAACCGTTTTGCCGGCAAGTCGACCCAGCACCATCCCCGTCGCATCCCCGCATGTCATTTTTTGATTAGTGTATACACTAGACATTTATCGACATCCGGCAACCCCTGTTTCTGCGGCTGCATGTCGCGCTAGTGTCCCTGCGCGAATGCGGTGGAACGGGGCCATTGTGGCGCGACGGGGAGGGGAGACGGCAGGGTGCAGGAGCAGGATGCACCGCAGGGCAAGGCGCCGCGGATATTCGAACAGCTGGTTTCGGTGCTGTCGCAGCGGCTCGCGTCCGGCGCGATTCCCGCCGGTACGGTCATCCGCACGGCTGTGGTGGCCCGCGAGTTCGGGACAAGCCGGGGACCGGTCCGTCGCGCTCTCGACGAACTCAAGGAGGCCGGATGGCTCGCGCCGCGCGGACTGGCCTATACCGTCAGGCCGCCGGAGAGCCCGCGGGCCTCGGACCCGATCGTCCCCGCAGGCCATGATATGCCGCGCGTCTCGGCTGAGGCGACTTGGGCCCGCATCTACCGTGAGGTCGAGCCAAACCTCGTGGCGCGAATGTCCTTCGGCACCTGGAGGGTCGTCGAGGCAGACCTGGCCCAACATTATGGCGTCTCGCGAACCGTGGCGCGGGAGGTCCTCGGCCGGCTCCAGCAGCGTGGAATCGTCAAGAAGGACGACCGGTCGCGCTGGTTCGTGCCAGGCCTCGGACGCGACTATGTGGCCGATCTCTACGAGATGCGGAGGACCCTAGAGCCTCAGGCCTTGATCAATGCCGCGCCGCGGCTTCCCCCCGGACTGGCTGGGTCGCTGCTCGCCAGCCTCGACACGTCGATTTCACGCGCCGAATGTCTCGATGGCGCTGATCTCGACCGGCTGGAGCACGAACTCCACGTCAGCCTCATCGGTCATTGCGGCAATCGCACCATGATGGAAGCGATCGGCCTCTACCAATCGCTGCTCAGCGCCCACAGTTTCCTCTACATGACGGCGCCACGAATCTTTCCGACCGAACCGTTCCTGCCTGAGCATCGCGAGGTGCTGGCGCGCCTCGTCGCCGGGCATGTCGAGGCATCGGCAGATGCATTGCGCGAGCATCTCACGCTGTCGCTGGATCGCGCCATCTATCGCATCGAAGCGGTTACGAGCCTGGTCTCGCCGCAGCCCCTCGGATACCTCGTCAGGATTACCTGACAGGACGCGGGATCGGGCGCGCGGGCCGCGCCACAAATGAAGCACTGGCTGCGGTTCATTGGCCGTGCCGGGAACCGCCCGCCATGGAGATCTGCTCCCTCGTCCGCAGAATCTCGGGCCCCAACAAGTCGTTCTGCGTAAATTATGATATTAAAATAGATTATATCTAGACTGCGTGGCTCCTGATCAATGTGCCGTAGAAAACAACACTTGGTTCCGGTATGAGGATTGGCAAGTGCGATTCGATCTGTTGCTAGAGACAAAATAGAAAAAACAAAGTCAAAATGTGAATATGAGGTTTAATATTAGAGAAAACTAATAACAAGAGGAGAATTGAGTCAAAAAATAAAATCGACTCGCATATCCGCAAATAAAGAAATAATAAATCGATTATGCGTCAAAAAATGGATGAAGGGGTCAAAAATGGGGGAAAAGACACTGGCAGAGGGGCGCAATGCGCTGAGGCGGCTCGACATAACGCTTCTGCTTGTCTTTCTCGGAATGATGCGTCACCGCAAGTCATCGGATGTCGCGCGGGAGCTTGGCCTTACGCAACCGGCAATCAGTCAGGCCCTCAAGCGCCTGCGCGAGATATTTAGGGATGAACTGTTTCTGCGGCGGTCGCACGGCATGGAGCCGACGGCTCTGGCGCTCGGGCTTGAGCCCTCGGTCACACAGGCGGTCGAGTCCTTGCGGGCGGCAGTGGCCCTGCCGCGTCGTTTCGATCCCGCTGAGGCCCAAGGCCTGATCCGGATCGCTGCCTTCGATGCCGAACAGGTTGTCATCCTTCCGCGCCTCGTCTCGTTGCTCGCTCTGAAGGCGCCAGGGCTGAAACTGTCGGTTCAGCCCTTCGATCGTCAGGCGGCCGTCGACGCGCTGATGGAGGGCGAGATCGATGTCGCGGTGGGCACCATCTGGAACCCGCCTCCGGCCGTGCTCTTAGAAAAGATGTATGACGAGGAATATCGCGTCGTCGGCCGGCCCGACACGCTGCAGAACGCGCAGCGTCTTTCCATTGAGGACTATTGCTCCGCAGCGCATGTGCTGGTGTCGTTCCGTGGCACAATGACCGGCATTGTCGACGAGACCTTGGAACTGCGCGGCTTGCGGCGTGACATCAAGGTGGGCGTGCCGTCCTTCTTGACCGCACTGATCATCGTTGCCGAGACCGGCATGATCGCGACAGTTCCGGCGTCTGTCGCCGAGGGTTTCGCCGAACACTTCCGCCTTAGAACGGCCTGCCCGCCGATCGAGATCCGGCGCTTTCCGGTTTCGGTCTTCTGGCACCGGCGGCACCAGGGAGATCCACGGATCGGGTGGTTGTGCGACCGGGTCAGGGAAGGGTGCCCGAAGGCCATTCCGCCCTCATGACCACCCTGCCCATGCCAGTTGCCGTTCCCCAGAAGGAAGCCCCGACCGGCTGCGCGTGACAACGGGCATGCCAAACAGGCGAAAGCGGCCCTTGATGCGCTGCAGGCCTGCGATGTCCCTATGGCGGGCCCGACTACCCCAAGATGGCTACGGCGCTTCTGATATAAGGATGAATGATTTTCGTATTGCGTAAGGATAGACATAATACGAGATCGAAAATGCGCCGTTTTCATCATAAGGAATCTGTATTAAAGGGTAAGGTAACGTAGGATGATATTAAATATAAGCAAAAATAACGACAAGGCGCAAGCGATTATACGCGGTTTTAATTTGTTTTTAACGAGTCTCGCCGTGGATGTTGGCTATTCATCCTAGGGAGAAAAGACATGGCGATCCTCGGTCGTTTCCGGACCACCCCCAAGATCCTGGCGGTGGTCATCTTTCTCAATGCGTTGATCTGCGCCCTCGGTTGGATGGCGTTCTCGGCCCTGTCGCATGTCGCGAAGGAGGCGCAGGAGTCCTCTGAAGCGGGCGCACGGGCGGTCGCCGGAACGCGTGCAAATCTCGCCCTTGTCCTGATCAACCGCTACGAGATGGTCGCCGCGAGCCAGGCGGATGCGGAATCGTTCAGGCGGTCGGCTGAACTGGTCCGTCCGCTTGTTGCCGAAGTGCAGCGCGAGTTCGACCTCATCCGCGGCTATGCCTACCCCCAGGTTCAGGATGCCCTGCGCCGTACCGAACAGGCGACCGACCAGGCCATCGCCGGCACCAACCGGACCTTGGCCTTCGGCCTCTCGATCCAGGGCAAGGCGACCGCCGAACAGAGCGCGCGGCTGGAGGAGCTGACACGGGCCAGCGAGCCCCTGATCGCCGAGGCCCGCAAGCGCGCCCAGGAACTGGTCGCACTGCTCGTGAACCGCAGCCAGACGATGGCGAAGGAGTTGCAGAGCGAGAAAGACAGTCAGGCGCGGTTGATCGTCACCCTGGTCGTCGTCGCGGTGCTCCTCGGCACCGGATTGGCGCTGCTCATCGGCCAGTTCGGCATCGCCCGGCCGATCCGCGCCATCAATGAGACGCTGGCGAGCCTCGCCGATGGCAAGTTCGACGTGAAGGTCACGGGGACCGAGCGCAAGGACGAGGTCGGCGACATCGCCCGGGCGGCCGAGATCTTCAAGGCCAACGGCATCGAGACCAA
>JAIEPJ010000318.1 GCA_019749835.1 Phreatobacter sp.
CTCGCCGTGCTGCAATACACCGGCGGCACGACCGGCGTCTCCAAAGGCGCCATGCTGACCCACGGCAACCTCGTCATGAACATGGCGCAGTCGCTGGAAATGGTCGCGTCGAACATGGTCAGGGGCGAAGAGACCATCCTCACCGCGCTGCCGCTCTACCACATCTTCGCCTTCACGGTGAACATGCTGGGCTTCTGGGTGCTCGGCGCCCACAACGTCATGGTGCCCAATCCGCGGCCGCTGACCAACCTGCAGAAGGCCTTCGAGAAATATCCGGTCTCCATGCTGACCGGCGTCAACACACTGTTCAACGGCCTCAACAACGAGCCCTGGTTCCGTGACAATCCGCCGAAGGCGCTGAAGAGCTCCTGCGCCGGCGGCATGGCGCTCCAGGACGCGGTGGCGCGGCGCTGGCAGGAGGTCACTGGCACGCCCGTGATCGAGGGCTACGGCCTGACAGAATCCTCGCCCGTCCTCACCTTCAACCCGCTCGACGCGGTGAGGGAGGGCACGATCGGCGTTCCGGTACCCTCCACCGACATCAAATGCGTCGACGACGATGGCAAGGAAGTGCCCCATGGCCATCCGGGCGAACTGATCGCCCGCGGCCCGCAGATCATGGCCGGCTATTGGCGCAAGCCCGACGAGACCGCCCGCACCGTGCGCGACGGGTGGCTCTTCACCGGCGACATCGCCACGCAGGACGCGGACGGCTATTTCACCATCGTCGACCGCAAGAAGGACATGGTGCTGGTCTCCGGCTTCAACGTCTTCCCCAACGAGGTCGAGGATACGCTGGCAAAGCACCCCGCCATCCTTGAAGTCGCTGTCGTCGGCGTGCCGGACGGCGCCGCCGGCGAGGCGGTCAAGGCCTTCGTCGTCCGGAAGCCCGGCTCGGATGTCTCCGCCGAGGACATCCGCGCCTTCTGCAAGGAGCACCTGACCGGCTACAAGGTGCCGAAAACGGTGGAGTTCCGTACCGAACTGCCAAAGTCGAATGTCGGCAAAATCCTGCGCAAGGACCTGCGCGCCGAAGAAATGGCGAAGGCACCGAAGGCCTGAGGGCCTACCCGCAGGGCGCCCGCGCATGGCGGCCGCCTTTCCCCTCCGTCGCCGACGCGCTAGCCTCTGCGCAGGTGGAGACGCGCCATGACCGATCACGATCACCACGACCATCATCACCACGACCACGACCACCACCATCACGACCATAGCGAACTCTCCGCCATGGACGCCCGGGTCCGGGCGCTGGAGACGATCCTGGTCGCGAAGGGCTATGTCGATCCGGCTGCCCTCGACGTGCTGATAGAGACCTACGAGACCAAGGTCGGACCGCATAACGGCGCCCGCGTCGTGGCGAGGAGCTGGGTCGACCCCGCCTACCGCGCCCGGCTGCTGGCGGACGCCACCGCCGCCGTCGCCGAACTCGGTTTTGCCGGCCGCCAGGGCGAGCATCTGGTGGCGGTCGAGAACACGCCCGACACCCACAACATGGTCGTCTGCACGCTGTGCTCCTGCTACCCGTGGCCGGTGCTCGGCCTGCCGCCGGTCTGGTACAAGTCGGCGCCCTACCGGGCCAAGGCGGTGCGCGACCCGCGCGGCGTCCTCGCGGATTTTGGTGTGTCGCTGCCTGCGGGCAAGGCCATCAAGGTCTGGGATTCGACCGCCGAGATCCGCTACCTCGTCGTGCCGGAACGTCCCGTCGGCACCGACGGCTGGGACGAGGCCCGCCTCGCCGGTCTCGTCAGCCGCGATTCGATGATCGGCACGGGCCTCGCCCGCAGTCCGGAGGCGACGGCATGACCTATGTGACCCAGGCCGATCTCGGCGGCCGCCTTGGCCTCGGGCCGGTGAAGCCGGAGCGCGACGAGCCGCTGTTTCACGCCCCCTGGGAAGCCAGGGCCCTCGCCCTCACCCTGGCCATGGGCGCGACCGGTTCCTGGAACATCGACCAGTCGCGCGCCGCCCGCGAGCAGCAGCCCGGCTATCTCGGCATGAGCTATTACGAGGTTTGGACCGGCGGCCTCGAACGCCTGGTGACCGACCGCGGCCTCGTCACCGAAGCCGATCTCGCGGCCGGCCGCGCCGTCGATCCCGCGAAGCCGCTCCCGCGTGTTCTCACCGCAGACAACGTCCCGGCCGTGCTGGCCCGCGGCGGCCCGACCGAGCGCGAGGCGACACATCCCGCCCGCTTCGCTGTCGGCAACCGCGTCACGACCGCCACAATGCCTGAGCCTCAGGGCCATACGCGTCTGCCGCGCTACGTCCAGGGCAAGACCGGCACGGTCACCCATCTGCACGGCGTCCATGTCTTCGCCGATGTCAATGCCACTGGCGCGGGCGAGGCGCCCGAGTGGCTCTACACCGTGCGCTTCGACGGGCGGGAACTGTTCGGCGCCGAGGGCGACCCCGCATCCAGCGTCTCGGTTGATGCCTGGGACAGCTATCTGAGCCCGGCATGACCCAGACCATTGTTCCCGACCTTGCCGCCCTGCCCCACATCCCCTGTGATGCCGAGGGGCCCGTCTTTCGCGAGCCCTGGGAGGCCCATGCCTTCGCTCTCGCCGTGACGTTGCATCAGCGGGGCCTGTTCACCTGGGCCGAATGGGCAGAGACGCTCTCCGGCGAGATCCGCGCCGCCCAGGCCGCCGGCGACCCTGATACCGGCGAGACCTATTACAGTCATTGGCTACGGGCACTGGAACGGCTGGTGATCGCCAAGGGCGTGACCACCGCGCCGGCCATCGCGGATATGACCGCCGCCTGGCATCGCGCGGCGGAGGCAACCCCGCACGGCCAGCCGATCGTCCTGGCCGGCCACGGCTAACGCGCATCCGCGGCGGTCGCTGCCGGGCGGGCCCCTGCGAGCCCGCCCCGCATCCGTCATTTCACCGAGGAGAAGGCCGTCGGCGCCAGGAACGAACTGGCGATATTGGCAACGATCGGCCCGTCGCTCTCGCTCTCGCTGCGCGCGGCGTTCCAGTCCGGATCCTGCTGGAAGGCGACCCATTTGGCCTCGCGCTCGGCCATGGATTCCCACGCCAGCAGATAGGTCAGGTCGTTGTTCGACGGGCCGATCGCCGTGGTGAAGAAGCCGGCCTGGCGGATGCCGTGCTTCTCCCAGATCTTCAGCGTGTGATTCTGGAAGCGGGCGAGCAGCTTGGGCAGGCGACCGGGCAGGCAATTGTAGACGCGCAATTCGTAGATCATAGACTTTCCTTCCCTGATGGGACCACCACCATGCCGTGCGCCGCGGCTCTTGGCCATCGACGCCAGCGAATGGCCGGCTCCCGGAACAACGCTCCCGAAACATGCCGCCGCTCTAGCCTGCCAGCAGGTCCTGAACGGCCTGCCGCAGCAGCGCCTCGTCCGCCGGGTTCTGGGCCGGATTGCCGGCGCGGTGGCCCCAGATCGAGGGGATCGGCCGCAGCTCGGCATGCGGCATCATCGCGGTCTCGATGGCGCTGTCGGCTGTGGGGAAATAGAGATCCGTCTCCGATGGCATGATGATCGATCGCGCCGTGATCGCACCGAGGGCGCGTGCGAGATCGCCGCCATAGAGCGGATTGGCGGAAATGTCGGAGGCCATCCAGGTCTCGATCATCGACAGAAGGTCGGCCGGGTCGCGCCGCAGGAAATTCGCCTCCCAGCTGCGCACCAGGAAATCCTCCAGCGAGGAGAAGCCGACGCTCCGCCACAGCTCCTCCCGGTAGAAGGCCTGGCTCATCGCCCAGCCGGCATAGACGCGGGCGAAGGCGCGCAGGCCCTTGACCGGGCGCTCGGTGAAGCGTCCGTCGCGATAGGCGGAATCGGCGGTGAGCGTGGCGCGGATCCCCTCCAGGAACACCCGGTTGTGCGGGCTGGTGCGGGCCGAGGTGCAGACCGCGCAGATGGCGCCGACCCGGTCGGGATGGAGCGCGCCCCAGTGCAGCGCCTGCTGGCCGCCCATCGACCAGCCATAGACCAGCGCCAGGCGCTCGATTGCGAAGACCTCCTGCAGCAGCCGCTCCTGCGCCGCGACATTGTCGACATGGGTGAAGACCGGGTCGCGTCCGAGGCCGAAGGGCTCGGCCAGCGTGCTGGGCGAGGAGGAGAGGCCGTTGCCGAACTGGTTCGGGATGATGATGAACCAGCGCGTCGGATCAAGCACCCGTCCCGGCCCGATCAGCCAGTCGATGTCGCTGTGATGAGCGCCATAGGAGGTCGGGTAGAGGATGGCGTTGCTGCGCGCGGCATTCAGCGTGCCGTAGGTCTTGTAGGCGAGGCGGGCGAGCGGCAGCGTCAGCCCGCGCTGCAGGGCGAAAGATCGGATTTCAAAGATTTCGTGGTCTGCCATCGCGTCCCCCAGATCCCGCCGCCACCATAGGCGGGCGGAGCGGAGAAGGGGAGGCTGCCCCGGCCGGGGCAGCCTCCCGCGCGGACCGGGGGGAACGGCCGCGCTGGTCCTCAGCCATGGGCCTGGCTGATGGCTCCGACGTGTTGCGGACTGTCGCAGCCTGTTCCAGATACGGGAGAACGCGTTGGCCGGATCAGCTGCGCAATCCCGGCGCCTCCTGGCCGGTGCGCGCGACATAGTCGGTATAGCCGCCGCCATAGGCATGGATGCCCTCCGGCGTCAGCTCCAGCACCCGGTTGGAGAGGGCGGCGAGGAAGTGCCGGTCATGCGAGACGAACAGCATGGTGCCCTCATAGCCGGCCAGCGCCTTGATCAGCATTTCCTTGGTGGCCATGTCGAGGTGGTTGGTCGGCTCGTCCAGGACGAGGAAATTCGGCGGATCGAAGAGCATCCGCGCCATGACGAGGCGTGCCTTCTCGCCGCCTGAGAGCACCCGGCAGCGCTTTTCGACATCATCGCCCGAAAAGCCGAAGCACCCGGCCAGCGCCCGCAGCGACCCCTGGCCGGCCTGCGGAAAGGCCTCCTCGAGCCAGCGGAAGACGGTCTGCTCGCCGTCCAGCAGTTCCATGGCGTGCTGGGCGAAATAGCCCATCTTGATGCTGGCGCCGAGCGCCACCGTTCCGTCGTCAGGCTCCGTCGCCCCCGTAACGAGCTTCAGCAGCGTCGACTTGCCGGCGCCATTGACGCCCATGATCGCCCAGCGCTCGCGTCGCCGGACCTGGAAGTCGAGCCCCTCGTAGATCGTGCGGCTGCCGTAGCGCTTGTGGACGCCCTTGAGGGAGACGACGTCCTCGCCGGAGCGCGGCGCCGGCTGGAACTCGAACATGACGGTCTGGCGGCGGCGCGGCGGCTCGACGCGGTCGATCTTGTCGAGCTTCTTCACCCGGCTCTGCACCTGGGCCGCGTGGGAGGCGCGCGCCTTGAAACGCTCGATGAAGGCGATCTCCTTGGCGAGCATGGCCTGCTGGCGCTCGAACTGGGCCTGCTGCTGCTTCTCGGCAAGCGCCCGCTGCTGCTCGTAGAAGGCATAGTCGCCGGAATAGGTCGTCAGCGCGCCGCCGTCGATCTCGATGATCTTGCCGACGATGCGGTTCATGAACTCGCGGTCGTGGGAGGTCATCATCAGGGCCCCCTCGAAGCCCTTGAGGAAGGCCTCCAGCCAGATCAGGCTCTCGATGTCGAGATGGTTGGACGGCTCGTCCAGCAGCATCACGTCCGGCCGCATCAGCAGGATGCGGGCGAGCGCCACGCGCATCTTCCAGCCGCCGGAGAGCTTGCCGACGTCGCCCTCCATCATCTCCTCGGAAAAGCCGAGACCGGCGAGGACCTCGCGCGCCCGGCCGTCCAGCGCATAGCCGTCGAGTTCCTCGAAACGGCCCTGCACCTCGCCGTAGCGGGTGATGATCTCGTCCATGCGGTCGGCCTGCTCGGGATCGGCCATGGCCGCCTCCAGCGCCTTCAGCTCGGCGGCGACCTCGCTCACCGGGCCGGCGCCGTTCATCACCTCGGCGACCGCGCTGCGGCCTGCCATGTCGCCGACATCCTGGCTGAAATAGCCGATGGTGACGCCGCGGTCGGTGGAGACCTGGCCCTCGTCCGGCGGCTCCTCGCCGGTGATCATGCGGAACAGCGTCGTCTTGCCGGCGCCGTTGGGCCCGACGAGGCCGATCTTCTCGCCCTTCTGCAGGGCGGCCGAGGCCTCGATGAAGACGATCTGCTTGCCGTTCTGCTTTCCGATGCTCTCGAGTCGAATCATACGCGTGGACTGCCCGGTGAGTGGTGTTGCCGCGGGCCATACGCCATGCGGCCGCGAGGCGGAAGGGCGGCCAGACGCGAAATGCGCGCGCGGAACCTCACAAGCCCACGAAGCGACCCATCGGAGGCCGGCCTGGCCGGCCGCTCTCGACAGCCCGGCCTTCGACGACCACGTGCCGACCATCTGCGCGCGGCAGCGCTCGTCCCTGGACCCCCAGGGCACACCCTGTCGGACCTATCGCAGCCGCTGACCGGCTATCCCGCTGCGTTCCAGCCGATCAGGGGCGCGGCGACGGCGCTCCGGCTGCTCCCAGCCGAAGGATATTGACCTTGTTGCCGGCCGTCTGGATGTCGCCGGGTACCAGGCCGCCCGAGCAGGTCGCACCGCGCCAGCGGGCGTTCTGCACGAGCAGCGTCTGTTGCGGCGGCTGGCCCGGCATGGTCAGCGAGCCCTCGATCCGGATCGAATATGTGGTCTGGAAGTCGCCGCTCATCACCGACCGCGAGACCGTGCGCATTGGGCCCATCTGGCAATCGACCTCGACATGATAGTCTTGGCCGGCGCGACGCACCTCGTAGCGCTGGCAGCTCCCGCCGGCCATCCCCAGGGCGAACTGCATCATCTGCCGCTCGGTGGCGGCATCGGTGCAGGTCTCCGCCTTGATCTCCGGCCCCCCCGCGACGCCTTCCAGCAACATGGTCAGTTCCCAATGGCCAGGGCGGCGCTCCGGCAGGCTGATGCCGGCCGGTTGCGCCACGGCCGACGCGGTCAGGAACAGGCAGAGGACAAGGCTGGGCCGGACGACCATGCGGACTCTCCAGGAGGGTGGACCGGCACGGTGCCGATGTGCGGAATGTCGGGGTCTCACATTTCAGAATGGCGCCGGCTGGTGGCGCGACGTGAGTCGCGCGATGGACTCCGGAAACAGCGACACGCCGTGGCCAGCAGGTCCAGCAGACCATCCAGCGGGCTGCCGGACTGTTTCTGCATCGCAGACCTTTTCGTGTTTCGTTACAGAGCGATGGGACAATTCGTGACGAATCTGTAACAGAAAATCGGTTGGCCGCCTTGAGCCGGCCATGTCAGCCTGCGATCTGACTGTCTGCGCCGCAGCACTGTGCTGTCCGGAGGGGCCTTCTATCATGCATGCGGCGGACCGCGGGAAGATGCTGGGAATGGGTGAGGAGTCGCGCGCCGATACAGCCAGCCCGGACGACACCGGTACCGGTGCGCGGACCCGCGTCCAGTTCGCCGCCCTGCCCTATCGCATCACGGACGAGGGTGAACTGCAGATCCTGCTGATCACCTCCCGCAGCACCCGGCGCTGGATCATCCCGAAGGGCTGGCCCATGGGCAAGCGCCCCGCCCACAAGGTCGCGGCGCTGGAAGCCGCCGAGGAGGCTGGCGTCGAAGGCAAGATCGGCAAGCAGCCGATCGGCTTCTACCATTACGACAAGCTGCTCTCGACCGGGGCCGTGGCACGCTGCCGTGTCGACGTCTATTCCCTCGAAGTACGCCGTCAGAATTCCGCCTGGCCGGAGCGCAAGCGGCGTGAGCGCCGGTGGGTAGACCTCACCGAGGCAGCGAGCATCATCGATGACGGCGAGCTCGCCCCCCTGATCCGCAGCTTCGCGCCGGGCGCGGCCTGACGAACTGCCCGGCAACCTCCTTCCCGGGACGGACTGGCAGGCGCCGCCGGAAATCGGTAGAGGCGGACACGGAAAGATCCTGTAGAATTGCCGTCCGATCGTGAGAACGAGCCTGACCCCACCATGACCGACCATCGCGTCATCATCGCCGGCGGCGGCATCGGCGGCCTCGTCACCGCCCTGACGCTCCACCAGATCGGCGTGCCCTGCACCGTGTTCGAGGCGGTGCGCGAGATGCGGCCACTCGGCGTCGGCATCAACCTCCAGCCCAATGCGGTGCGCGAGCTTGCCGATCTCGGCATCGGCGAGGCGGAACTCGACACTGTCGGCTTTCCGGCAAAGGAATGGGCGCTGGTCGGCCTCAACGGCAATGACATCTATTCCGAACCGCGTGGCCGCCTCGCCGGCTATCGCTGGCCGCAATATGCCGCCCATCGTGGCCGGCTGCACATGCTGCTCTTCGACAAGGTGGTTGAACGGCTCGGCCCGGCGGCCGTCCAGCTCGGCCGCCAGGTCAAGGGCTATCGCCACCATGCGGAGGGTGTGACCGCGCTGATCGCGGCGGCTGACGGCGCCCATGTTGACGCGCATGGCTCGCTGCTGATCGGCGCGGACGGCATTCACTCCGCCATTCGGGCGCAGATGCATCCCGATCAGCCGCCCATCCACTGGGGCGGCGCGCTGATGTGGCGGGGCACCAGCCGCGCCCGGCCCATCCGCACCGGCGCGTCCTTCATCGGCCTCGGCACCCATCGCCATCGCATGGTGGTCTATCCGATCTCGGCCCCGGACGCCGACGGCCTGGCGACGATCAACTGGATCGCCGAGGTCGTGGTCGACCCGTCCGAAGGGTGGAAGCAGCGCGGCTGGTTCCGCCAGGTCGGGATCGGCGATTTCATCCATCATTTCGAGAATTGGCGCTGGGACTGGCTCGACGTACCGGCCCTGATCCGCGGCGCCGACAGCGTCTACGAGAACCCGATGATCGACCGCGATCCCGTCGCCACGTGGCAGGACGGCCCCATCGCTCTGCTCGGCGACGCCGCCCACGCCATGTATCCGACCGGATCGAACGGTGCGAGCCAGGCGATCGTCGACGCCCGTGTCCTCGGCGCCGCGATCGTGGAGCACGGGGTCAATGCGGAGGCGCTCGCCGCCTATGATGCGAAGCTCTGCGGGCCCATCTCGCAGGTCGTCCTCCGCAACCGGGGTGCCGGTCCCTTCGGGCTCCTCAACCTCGTCGATGAGCGCTGCGGCGGCACATTCGACGACATCGACACCGTCGTGCCGGCCGCCGAGCGCAACGCCTTCATGGCAGGCTACAAGACCGCCGCAGGCTTCGCCGTGGAACAGCTCAACGCCGCACCGCCGACCATCGCGGCGGGAGCGCGGGCCCGCGCCGCCTAGCCGTTCTGGTCGCGCCTGAGCGTCGGCAGGCCGATCCCGGCGGCGTCGAACCCGCCATCCACCGCCAGAGTCTGGCCGGTGACGTAGCTCGCACCCGGACCGCACAGATAGACGATGGCATCCGCCAGTTCCTCCGGCAGGCCGTAGCGGTTGAGCGGGATGGCGTCGTGGTAATCGGCGCGGATCTCGGGCGAATGCACCTTCTTCGCCATCGCCGTGTCGACCGGACCGGGCGCCACCGCGTTGACCCGGATGCCGTGGCTGGCGAGTTCAACGGCCATCTGCTTGGTGAGGTGGCCGAGCCCGGCCTTGGACGTTCCATAGGCAACGCGCAGCGTCGAGGCGCGCAGCGACGAGATCGAGGTGATGTTGACGATCGCCCCGCCGGTCTCGCGCATCAGCGGCACCGCCGCCTTGGTCATGATGAAGGGCCCGGTCAGGTTGACCGCCATGACCTCGTTCCAGGCCTCCAGCGGGGTCTCCATCAGCGGCCCGAAATGGGCGATGCCGGCATTGTTCACCAGGGCATCGAGCCGTCCGAAGCGCCCGGCAATGGCGGCAATCGCCGCCTCCGCATCGGCCGGTCGGGAGACGTCGAGCGTCAGGGCAAGCACCCGGTCCGGGGCTCCCGCCGCCGCAGCGGCTGCGGCAAGGACGGCGCCGTTGTTGTCGAGCATGGCCACCGCCCAGCCATCGGCGAGAAAACGCTGCGCCGCGGCAAGGCCGATGCCCTGCGCCGCGCCGGTGACAAGCGCGACGCGCTGCTGATCCTTGGTCATGGGTCCTGTTCCGTCCGGTGGCGACACGCAATTCCGGCAAAGGCCTAGCACGAACGCACCGCCGGGTCCTCCGCACCTTCGACAGGGCCGCCGCGTCGCCTGGCGCGCCCGTGATGCACGCTATCCGCCACGGTTGAGCGGCGGGGCACAACCGGGCAAGGTCGGAGGCCGATTCCGCGCCGGCCCCGAGGGACAGTGTCTTGCCATTCCGCTTCGTCCACACCGCGGATATCCATCTGGATTCGCCGCTGCGGTCGCTGGCGCTGCGCAACCCTGCGCTCGCCGCCCTGATCGGCGATTCGACCCGGCAGGCCCTGGTGGCGATCGTCGATCTCTGCCTCGACCAGAAGGTCGATGCCCTCGTCATTGCCGGCGACCTCTATGACGGCGACCAGACCTCGATGAAGACGGCGCGCTTTCTGGCGACCCAGCTCAGCCGGCTGCATGAGGCGGGCATCGCCGTCTTCAAGATCCGCGGCAACCACGACGCCCTGTCGAAAATCACCCAGGAACTCATCCTGCCGCCCTCGGTGAAAGTCTTCGGCGGACGCGGAGAAGCCGTTGAGATCGCGGGCAAGGGCGTCGCCGTCCACGGCATCAGCTTCGCCCGCCCCCATGCACCCGAAAGCTTGGTGCCGAAGTTCCGGCCGCCCATCGCCGATGCGGTCAATATCGCCATCATGCACACCAGCCTCGCCGGGGCGCCGGGCCATGACGCCTATGCCCCCTGCGCGCTTTCTGACCTCCACGGCTCCGGCTTCGACTATTGGGCGCTCGGCCATGTCCATGCCCGGACACAGCATGCCGGTCCCCGAACGGTGGTGATGCCGGGCATGCCGCAGGGGCGAGACATCAACGAAGCCGGCCCGAAGTCTGTCTCCCTCGTCACCATCGGCGACGATCGGCGTATCTCTGTCGAGGAATGGCCGACCAGCATCGCCCAGTTCGAGCGCATTCCCGTCGATCTCGGCGGCATCGGAGGCTGGCGCGATGCGGTGGACGCGATTGAAAAGGCCGTCGGCCGGATGCGGGACCGGACCGAGGCGCCGCATCTGGTGGGACGTCTGATGCTGACCGGACGCACGCCGCTCGCCTGGCGGTTGCGGCGCGACCGCGACCTGCTGCTGGCCGAGATCGAACAGCGGCTGGAGACAGGCGGTCGGACCTGGATCGACAAGATCGAGCTCGCCGTCGCGGCGCCGGGTCTTGTCGAGGATACCGGGTCGGCCGATCCGGTGCGCGAGCTCGGCGACCTCATGCGGTCGGACGCGATGCGCCGGCACGGCGTGCGCGAAGCGGTCCGCGACCTGGTCCGGGAGTTGCGGGACGATCTTCCCGGCGAGGCCCGCGGCTTCTCCGGCGGCACGGAAGAGGAATTCGAGGCCTTCGTCGAGACACTTCTCGCCGAGGCGGGCGAGGATGTGCTGGCGCGCCTCGCCGCAGAACCGGCCGGAGACCGGTGATGCGGCTGCAGCGCCTAGACCTCATCCGCTACGGCCGCTTCACCGACCGCATGCTCGACTTCGGCGCTCCGCCCGCCGAAGGCCCCGACTTCCACGTCGTCTATGGGCCGAACGAGGCCGGCAAGTCGACGTCGCTGAACGGCTATCTAGACCTCCTCTTCGGCATCCCAGAACAGACCCGCTACGCCTTCCTGCATCCCTATGCGACGATGGAGGTCGGCGCCGTCATTGCCTTCGCGGGCGAAACCCACACGTTGAGGCGGGTCAAGCAGC
This sequence comes from Phreatobacter sp., assembly GCA_019749835.1. Lineage (GTDB taxonomy): Bacteria > Pseudomonadota > Alphaproteobacteria > Rhizobiales > Phreatobacteraceae > Phreatobacter. The sequence goes on from JAIEPJ010000318.1 coordinate 11,724, forward strand.
GAACGGCGTCCCTGCGCGATGCCGGCGGCCAGCCGGTTGCACCGACGCTGCTGGCCGGCCCCCTCGCCGGCCTGACGCGCGACAGCTACCGCATGATGTTCTCGCTCGACGACGAGACGCTGGAGATGGGCGGCGAGGCGATCCTCGACAGCCAGGGCGACATCGGCGAGCTGCTTTTCTCGGCCAGCAGCGGCCTCGCTGACCTCTCCCGCAAGCTCGATGCCGTGACCGCCGAGGCCGACGGCATCTTCCGCAAGCGGGCCAGCACGACCCGCATCGCCGCGCTGAAGCGGCGCCTGGTCGATCTCAGGGCCGCCCGCGATCAGATCGACGTGCAAGCCTCGGAACATCAGCGGCTCGCCGAGGCCCTGGCGCGCGCTGACGAAGCCTATGGCCTCGCTGCCCGCGATCTCGCCGTCGCGCGAACGCGCGCAGACGAGCTCGCGCGCATCCTCCGCGCCGTTCCGCTGCGGACCGAACGCGACCGCATCCTCGCCGACCTCGCCCCGCTCGCCGACCTGCCTGACCCTCCCGGCCACTGGATCGGCGCCATGCCGGCGTTGCTGACGAGCGATGCCGCATTAACGGCCCGGGCCGATGCCCTCGACCGGCAGATCGCGGCCCTCGAGGAGGCCCTCGCCAGTCCGCAGCCTGAAGCCGCCCTCCACCCGCTGGACGAGCGGCTCGCCCGCCTCGCACAGGAGACGGCGCGCTACCGTACCGCCGCCGAGGACCTGCCGAAGCGGCGGCGGGCGCTCGCAGAGGCCGACCAGCACCTCCGTTCGATCGCCGCGTCCCTCGGTCGCCCCGATGCGGCCGACCCCGCCGCCCTGGTGCTTCCCGCCCCCCTGAACGGGCAGTTGCGCGACCTGATCGAGGAGCATTCCGGGGTCAGCGCCGCCGTGGCGACGGCGAACCGGGAGTTGCAGGACGCCCGCGAGGCGTTGGCGCGCGCCGAGGATGATCACCGCCGTCTCACGGCGACGGGCGCTCTGCTGGCACCGGAAAGGACCGCCGCCCTCGAGGCAGCGCTCGCGCCGGTCCGGCAGGGCGACCTCGGCGCCCGGCTCTCCCTGCTGGAACGCGAGGTGGACAGGGACCGCCGCACCCTCTCGGCCGCCATGGCCGCGCTCGCCCCCTGGTCCGGCCCGCCCGCAGCCCTCGCGGCCCTCGCCGTCCCAGACCGTACGGAACTCGCCGGCTGGCGGCGCACGCTCACCGAACATGCGGCCGAGGCGGCCCGCGCCCGCCGGCAGGTGCAGGACCTCGCCGCCGAGCAACATCAGGCGACGGCCTCGCTGGACGCGCTCCGCTCCGCGGCGGGTCTCGTCGACGATGCCGCCGCGACAGCCCTGCGGGGCGAGCGGGACGCCGCCTGGACAGCCCATCTGGGGGCTCTCGACCGCGCCACGGCGGCGACCTTCGAGGCGGCCATGCGGGCGGCTGATGCCGTCGCCGATGCGCGGGCCGCCCATGCCGACCGCCTCGCGGACCTGCGCAACCTCTCTGTGGTCGTGGCGACCCGGCAGGCGGCCATGGCAAGGGAGACGCAGCGCGCCGCCGAGGCCGATGCGGCACTGGCGCGGCTGCAGGGCACGGTTCTGGCGCGGTTTCCCGTGCCGATCGGACTCCCGGACGATGCCCCCCTCGCCGCCGGTCTCGACGCGATCGAACGCTGGGCCGCTCTGCGGGACAGCGCCCTTGCGGCCGGTGACCGGTTGCGGGACGGCGAGGACCGTCTCGCGGCGGCCCGTGACGAAGCGGCAAGGGCGCGGCGCGACCTCGCCGCCGCCGTCGCCGCCATTGGCCTCGAACCCGGTGACCTCCCGCTCGCGGCGTTAGCCCAGGCAGCCGGGAACGCCCTTGAGGCCGCCGCCGAGCATGCCCGGACCGCCGCCATGGCGGACACGGCCATTCGCGACCGCCAGACCGACATCGATGCGCGGATGCGCCATGCCCACACGGCCGAAACCGCCATGGCGACATGGCGCGAGGCCTGGGAGACGGCCCTCGCCGCCACCTGGTTCGCCGACCGTGGCGGCAGCACCGGTGCTGTCCGCGCCCTGCTCGACCTGCTCGGCGGCCTTCCGGCGGACCTGCGGGCGCGCGACGACGTGGCCCACCGCATCGCCGCCATGGAGGCGGATTGCCACAGCTTCGTCGGCGACCTCGCCGCGCTGCACGCGGCCCTCGGCGAGCCCTTCGATCAGGCCGAGGCCCTGCCGGCCGCCGAACGGCTCCTCAGCCGTCACGAGACGGCCCGGCTGGAGCGGAAGCTCAAGCGCGACACACAGGAAAAGCTCGCCGCCCTGCGCGCCGACAGGCAGGCGCTCGACGCCGAGATGATCGCCCATCAGGCCGAAAAACAGGCCCGTCTCGTCTTTTTCGGGGTCGGCGATCTCATGGCGGTCAATGCCCGGCTCCAGGCCTGCGCGCGGCGCGACGGGCTTGTCGCAGAGGCCGCCAGCCTTGCGGCCCGCATCACCGGCGAAATGCAGAGCGTCGGGCTGGACGAGGCGCTCGGCAAGCTCGACAGCCTCGCCGAGGACGGGCTGGAGGTCGAGGCGGGCGCGCTTGGCGCCAGGATCATGCAGGGCGAGGCGCGGGCCCGGGAACTCTATGGTGAGCGCACGCTCGCTGCCGAGCGGCTTCTTGCCATCGGCGGCGACGATTCCGTCGCCCGGATCGAGGCCGAGCGCCGCGTCGTTGTCCTGGAGATCGAGGATCTGGCCCAGCGTTTCCTGCGCCTGCGCACCGGCCGAATCCTCGCCGACCACGCCCTGACCGCCTATCGCGACCGTCACCGCAGCGCCATGATGCAGCGCGCCTCGGAGGCGTTCCGGCTGATCACCCGCGACGCCTATCTCGGCCTCACGACCCGGGCGGAGAAGGAGCGCGAGGTGCTGATCGCCCTGCCGCGGGAGGGCGGCTCGAAGGCGGCGCAGGACCTGTCCAAGGGCACGCGGTTCCAGCTCTATCTGGCACTGCGCCTCGCCGGCTACGAGGAATTCGCCGCCATGCGGCCTGCGGTCCCCTTCATCGCCGACGACATCATGGAGACCTTCGACGAGATGCGATCGGAGGAGGTCTTCCGGCTCTTCGGGCGCATGGCGACCATCGGCCAGGTGATCTACCTGACCCACCACCGTCACCTCTGCGACATGGCCGCCCGTATCGTTCCCGGCACGCGCATCCACGACCTGACGCCCTGATCTTGGCAAGATGGCCGCCGCGATGCGAGGATGGTGATCCGGAGGCGGCGCGATGAACGACGGCTTCAACGAACCGGAGCGGCGCAGGCGTGCGGTGACGGCGCTTCTCTGGCTGACGCCCGTCCTCTTCGGCTTCGGCTATGGCTTCGTCTATCTCACGGAATTCAGGCCGACCCCGCAGACCGCCCTGATCGCCGGCTTGGCCTCGGCGGGGCTGGCGCTCGCCTTCGCCGCCCTCCTCGCCGCTTTCGGACCGGCATGGATGTCTGCCCTGCGGGTCGTCGCCATTGGCGTGGCGCTCATCACGCTGCTGCTGAATGCCTGTACGGGCAGTTGAGCGGCAGGCCGGCCCGGCGGCCGGCTTGCCTTCACCTCTCCGGCTTCATGCCGCCCGCGCCATGCTGGTCATGGCTTCCCAGGCAAGGCCCGGGCGGTAGCGGCTGTGGACCCGGCCGTCCTCGAGGACGAGAAGGTGCAGCCAACCATTGTCGAAGAGGGCGCGCACCCCGTCATGACGGCGGAGGATGTCGATGATCGCATGTTGCGGAGCCTCGACGAGGACGGAGAGCCGCAGGGGGTCATGGGCAAGGCCTTCGCCGTCGTGAACCGCCTGCCAGGGCAGCCCGGGCCGCAGCGTCCCGCCATTGCCCTGCACCACGCCGATGCCACCGGTGACGTTGTGGATCAGCTTGTTGCCACCGCCGAAGACGGCCGGCGCGACGACCGAGCCGTAATACTGGAGGCTGATCCAGCTCGCCACCACCACGGGTGCCGTGAGGATCAACTCAAGCGTTCCGAAGCCATCATCCCCGCGCCAGTCATAGTCGTGGAGGAAGGCGCGGCCGCCGAGATCGACCCCCGCCGTCGCGCCGCGGGGCGCCGCCACGAAAGCCGCGCAGCCGGCAAGTCCCCATTCCGGCCGCACCTCGGCCCAGTTGCGGGCCCTGACGGCCAGGCCTGTTGAAGCAGCCCCAGGCAGGCGCAGCGCACGTTCCGACCGTGCCAGCGCACCCGCCTGGTCGAGCCAGGCGACCGCCTGAGCGACGACCGGGTCGGGAGCGCCCTCCGGCAGGTCGAAGAGCATCACCGCATCGGTCGTCGTATCATGGAGACCGGCGATGAAACGCGTATCCGCCGGCAGCGCGATGCCGTGGTCCGGGAGGCCGGCGCGGGCTTCCGGGTCGTTGAGCAGCGTGGCGAGCAGGCGCGCCGACACTTCGCCGGTCTGGCCGCCGCAGGCACCGCAATGATAGGCGCTGGCATGCGGATTGTTGGTCACACGGGCGCCGTGGCCGATCAGCAGCACGAGCGGGGCATGATCCCGCGTCAGGCTCATCGCCTTCAGGACCGCCGCTGCCGTGGCGGCCTTCTGTGTAGCCGTCAGATCCTGTTCGAGCCTCGGCAAGGGCTCGCAGGCGAATCCCGATCCGCCGAGGCCGAGGGCGTCCCGCACCAGTTTCCAGCCATAGGTCGGGCCGCTCGCCTCCACGAAAGCGAAGGACGAGACGGCGGCCTGGCGGAACCGGCCCCAGGCCCGCGTCGTGCGCGCGGCGATCCGCGAGGCCTGCTCGCCGGCGGGATCGCCCTGGCTCTGCGAGAACAGGCCCGGCGTCAGCAGAACCGGCAGATGGGCCTGCCGCTCATCCGTGCCATGGGGCCGGTGCGCCAGCGGCAGACCGAAGAAACCGGCAAAGCCATGCGTCGCGATCCGCGCATCGAGTCCCTCGAGGGCGCGGCGGAAGACTTCCGAACGTACGTCGATACAGAAGGCGGCCTGCAGCGCCGGGCGCCCGTCCCGTGACCGGGGTCCGGTGAGGGCGGCCGCGAGCCGCCGCTGGTGAGCGCGCTCCGCCGCCTCCTGCAGGATCGCGTCGATGACCTCGTCCTCGCTCGCTGCCAGCGACCGGCCATGGGCGGCGAGGGTCTGCCGCCACGTCTCACCGACAGCAGGCGCATGGGCGAGCAGCGCCTCTTCCCAGACGAGTCGGATGGCCAGGAGGTCCGTCAGCGTGTCGTCGCTACCGCCTGTCAGTTCGGCCTGCCACAGCAGCCAGCGCGCGTGCTGGGCCCAGCCGCCGAGTTCCATCAGCAGCCGGTGAAAGGCGGTCTCCGCAGCCGCCTCGGTCATGTCCAGCCGCTCGCAGGCACGCAGGATGGCCCGCTCGGCCGTGTCGGGGGCGGCGGCGACATGGGCGCAGAAGCCGGTCAATCCCGCCACCTCGGGTGTCAGATCGTGAACTGCCCAGGCGCGCCAGGCGGTGAAGGCGGACTTGCCCGGAGCCGGCGACCAGAGCGCCTGGCCGCGGTCAAAATGGCTTCCGGCCCACAGGCCGATGCTGCGGGCGATCACGCCGGGCCAATCGGTTCCGGTGGCAGCGGCGGCGAGCCCGGCCACCGTCGGCAGCGCTTCCGGCTCCGGTCCTGCGACCTTGAGGGCGGCCTTGAGGGCGCCAGGTTCAGCCGGCTTGAGCGGGGAGACCGACGCCGCCAATGCCGCGGCAAGGTCATCCTCCGCGATGCGGCCGGCTGCCACCTCGGCGGCATAGTCCGCCCGCCGGCGGGTGACGCGGATGCCGGCGACCCGGGCGAGCCGCGCCGCGCAGATGGCAAGGTCTTCGCCCGTCTGGCCGAGGAAGGGATTGACCGCCACCGTCGCATCCAGCGGGAAGGCGGGCGGAATGGCGCGGGCGGCGGCCGCGGCGGCCTTGAGCAGGCCGGCGATCCGGGTGGGGACGATGTCGGGGGCTTGCGCGAACATGGACGTTCTCCGGCTCAGAGGGGCTTTGCGGTCCGGAAGCCGCCGATCAGGCGGTCCAGAAGGGCGTTGAGATAGAGGCCGTTGGCGAGATGGACGCGCAGGCCTGCCGAAGCGGGGTGATGGGCCCAGAGAGGGAACAGCGCCTGGGCGAAGGCGACGAGGCCGAACGAGGCCACTGCGAGGACGATCAAGGCCCATTCCAGCGCGCCCGGATCCGGCGGCGGCGGCAGCGCCGCTCCCCACAGCGCCGCGGCGAGGGCCTGGAAGCCGAAATAGGCCAGGGTGGCGGCGGCCGAGGCCGCCAGCGTGCGCCAGGTCAGCGCGATCGGAGCGGCGTCGGCCATGCCCTGCGCCACGAGATAGGCGACGCCGAAGATCAGCATCGCTCCGAGGGCGAGCGCCTGGGCCGACTTGTCGCCCGCCACCAGACTGAAGCCGACCGCCACCAGCGCATAGAGGGTGATGGCGAGCGCGAAGCTCCGGCCCACGGCCACAAGTCCGGGCACGGCGACCGGCCCCGGCTTGCGGATGGAATTGACCGCCTCGACCGCCGTGCCCGAGGCGAGAAAGGCATGCGCCTTGTAGAGTGAATGGGCGACGATGTGCAGGAGGGCCAGCGTCCACAACCCGAGTCCGCATTGCAGGATCATGAAGCCCATCTGCGCCACGGTGGACCAGGCCAGCGCGGTCTTGACGGCACTCTGGGTGAGCATCACGACGGCGCCGAACAGCGCTGTCAGACCACCGAGCAGCACCAGCGCGGCCATGGCCCCGGGACTGGCCTGCATCACCTCGGCAAGCCGGATCAGCAGGAAGCCGCCGCCATTGATGATGCCGGCATGCAGGAGGGCCGAGACGGGGGTCGGCGCCTCCATCACCTCGGTCAGCCAGCCGTGCAGCGGAAAGGCGGCGGTCTTGAACAGCGCGGCCAGCACCAGGAAGCCGACGGCCACCTTCGCCGCCATGGGCAGGCCGGCGCCGGCAGCCTGCGTGAGGGCGGCGATCTCGGCGGTTCCGAAGGCGATCCACAGGCCCGTCGCCGCGATCATCAGCGCCGCGTCGCCCATGCCCCAGACGAGGGTGAATTTCGTCGCCGCCCGCCGCGCCTCGGGCCGGTCCGGATAGAACAGCAGCAGATGGCGCAGGCCCAGCCCCACCAGGGCGAAGGCCGCGACGAGAACGAGGAGAGTTCCGGCCTGGACGAGCAGGAGCACCGCGGCCAGCGTCGCCAGCATGAGGCAGTGGAACAGGCCTTCGCGCGCCTCGCCGTCGACATAGGTGCGGGCATAGCGGACGACGATCCAGCCGACGAAGGCGACCAGGACCGTCATGGTGGCGCTGATCGCATCAAGGCGGACGCCGAGGGAAAGCGGCCCGTCGAGGATCATGAAGGTCGCCGGACCGGCCGCGACCAGCTGCGCAACGCCGGCGAGAGCCAGCACCAGGGACAGCGACGCGGCGGCCTCGGCGACGCGCGGGACGGCGACCGGGCGCCGGCCGGGCCGGCTGAAGGCGAGGGCCGCGGCGATGACCAGGACGGTCACGGCCAGCAGGCCAAGAGGTGGCAGGACGGTCATCGGGGCTCTCCGTTCCGGTTGACGGGAGCGGGATAGCGCGCCGGGAATTTTTATAATAATACATA
>JAIEPJ010000153.1 GCA_019749835.1 Phreatobacter sp.
GGGCACAGGGGTGGACACCACCCTTTGCGGCACGGTCTGCCGGATCGCCGCCGAGAAAGCCATGGAGCGCCGGCCTACGGTGGTCGCGCCAACCCTCTGGGTCGGGATGGCCGAACATCACATGGCCCATGGCGGCACCTTCACCCTGGACATTCCGACCTATCGTGCGGTCCTGCTCTGCCTGATCCGGTCGCTTGCCCGCGACGGCTTCAAGCGGGTGCTGATCGTCAATGGCCACGGCGGCAACATGACGGCTCTCAACGCCTTCCTGCCGGATCTGGAACGCGAAACAGGGCTGGTGGTCGCCGCCACCACCTATTTTGAACTGGCACAGCCGGCCTTTGCGCCGCTCCTCGAGGATCAGACCAGTGTCCTCCACGCCTGCGAGGCGGAGACCGCCATGATGATGGCCGTGGCGCCGGATGCGGTCCGCGCTGACAAGCTGGCCGAAGCGGTCGGCCCCCATTTCGGCGATCCGCGCGCCGTGCTGGCCCCCCCCGCCCAGCGTTTCCGGTCCTTCGCCACGCTCACGCCGTCCGGCGTTCTCGGCGATGCGCGCAAGGCCACCCGCGCCAAGGGCGAGAAGCTCCTCGCCGCCGCGACCGATGCCCTCGCCGACCTCATCGTCCGCGGCGAGCCCTGGGAGTGAGGCTCAGCGGATCTTCGCCAGCCACTTCTTGTCCAGCATCACATGTATGCCCTTGTTGCCATTGACGACTTGCGTCACCCGCACATCGGCGACCAGCGACAGCAGCGCGAAGGCTTCGTCCCGATCAAGACCGGCCCGCGCCGTGACGAGATCGATCATCGAGCGCAGCGCGATCTGGACCGCGGTGTCGAGATCGGGATCGAAGGCCATGGTGAGGGCATGGGTCGGGGTTTCCGCCATCGGCCAGGTGAGGCGCATGTCTTCGCGCACGGTCAGCTTGAAGGTGCCGATCAGGCCGGTCTCGACGGCCGTGATGCACACCTCGCCGTCGCCCTGTGCACCATGGGCGTCTCCGACGGAGAAGTTTGCGCCGTCGACAAAGATCGGCAGGTAGAGCGTCGTGCCGGCGATGAGTTCCTTGTTGTCGAGATTGCCGCCGTTGCGTCGCGGCGGCAGCGTGTTGACACGGCCCCATTCCGGCGGCGGCGCGACCGCCATGACGCCGAAGAACGGCCGGTCGAGGGGAATTTCGTGCCCCCAGGGCATGGTCGCCACCTTGCGAGACCGATCGATGCGCGAATGGAACAACCGCTTCGCCTTGATGTCGTCGGGCAGAGCCCCGACCAGCGGCGCGACGAAGGTGTACCCCCAGTCGTAGTGCAGATCGATCGCTGCGATATCGACCTGCAGCACCTGTCCGGCCTTTGCGCCCGCGACAGCGACGGGCCCAGTGCAGATGTGGCCCGGCAGCGTCGGTCCACCGAAACGCTGGTGAATGGCGAGCAGTGCCGGCGGAATGCCCCAGTCCGCCGGCGGGAGGACGTCGGGACCGCCGGATACGGTCGACAGGGTGATCGTCTCCCCCGAGCGGATGGTGATGCGTGGGCTCAATGTGGCATCGAAATAGCCCCAGTGGGCAGTGTCGGCGCCGGCGTCGAGACGATGGGTCATGGGCGATGGATCCTCGGGAAGACCGCCTGAGTGTAACCGGTCAGCTTCGGCTGCCTAGCCTGCCCCGCTGCACTGCAGCGCCGCGTGGCCGCCTCCCGCGCCATCGGGCGGCAGTGACCTTCACGTCTGCCTGCCACACATTCGATTTTCCACCGACCTGTCGAAAGGTGAGCGGCGATCAAAGCTGGACGCCGCGAGGCTGGCAGAGGCCGGCCGCGCCGCGCATCGTCGCCCTCATCGAAACGCAGCTGGCCTCTGCCGGATGGCCGTTCGCATCTAGGCAAGACTCCTGTAAGGAGGTGGTGATGCTGATCACGTCCTCTTCCGAACTGGCCGCCATCTGTGCGCGCCTCGCCAAGCACCCTTTCGTCACGGTCGATACGGAGTTCCTCCGTGAAACGACCTTCTGGCCGAAGCTCTGCGTCATCCAGTTGGCCGGTCCCGACGAGGCCGTGGCCGTGGACGCGCTCGCCCCCGGAATGGATCTGATGCCTTTCTTCGACCTGATGGTCGACCCGGCCGTGGTGAAGGTGTTCCATGCCGCAAGGCAGGACGTCGAAATCGTCTGGCACCTGTCGAAGCGAATTCCTGAACCGCTCTTCGACAGCCAGGTCGCCGCCATGGTCCTGGGCTATGGCGATTCCATTTCCTACGATCAGTTGGTCCAGCGCACGAACGGCACGCAGCTCGACAAGACCAGCCGCTTCACCGATTGGTCAAAGCGCCCGCTGAGCAATGCCCAGATCGATTATGCGATCGCCGACGTGACCCATCTGCGGGATATCTACGTCAAGCTGACCGGAGAGCTTGAAAAGCGCGGCCGCGCCGACTGGGTCGCCGAGGAGATGCGGGTCCTCACCTCGCCCGACACCTATCGCCAGGAACCTGAACGGGCCTGGGAACGGTTCCGCAGCCGCGTGCGCAAGCCGCGCGAACTCGCCGTCCTCATGGAGGTCGCCGCCTGGCGCGAGCGCGAAGCGCAGGCGCGCGATGTGCCACGATCCCGCGTCCTGAAGGACGACAGCCTGTTCGACATCGCCCTGACCGGCCCCAAGACCGTCGAGGCGCTGGGAGCCATGCGCTCGATCCCCAAGGGCTGGGAGCGCTCCCGCGACGGAATGGCTGTCGTCGAGGCCGTGCAGGCGGGCCTTGCCCGCGATCCGCGCGAACTGCCTCCCATCGACAAGCACCGCCCGCAGAGCCAGTCGCAGTCGGCCACAGTCGAACTGCTGAAGGTCCTGTTGAAAATGGTCGCGGAGAAGCACCACGTCGCCGCCAAGGTGGTCGCGACATCCGATGATCTCGACCGCATCGCCGAGAACGACGAGGCCGATATCGGCGCCCTCAAGGGCTGGCGGCGCGAGCTTTTCGGCGAGAAGGCTCTTGCCCTCAAGCATGGCAAGCTGGCCCTCGCCATCGAACGGGGCCGCGTGACGGCCGTAGATCGCGTTCCGGCGGTCGTCATCGCCGAGGACTGAAAGGAGCTAAGCATGAGCAGGACCGACCCGGCCCTCGCCAGGGCCCACGACCTGCTCGCGCGCTTCGTCCTCTTCGACGGTCACAACGACCTGCCCTACACCATCCGCCGTGCCGCCGATGGCGATGTCGCAGCCTATGGCCTCGACCGTGTCCACCAGGAGAGCGACACTGACATCCCCCGCCTGCGCGAGGGCAAGGTGGGCGCCCAGGTCTTCGCCGCTTTCGTACCGACATCGGTACCCAATCCCGGCCGCTTCACGCTCGAGCAGATCGCCATCGGCCTCGATATCGAGACGCTGCATGCCGGCGTCTTCCACCCGGCCCGCCGCGCCGCCGATATCGCCGCCGCCCGGCGGGCCGGCAAGATCGCCTCGGTCATTTCGGTGGAGAGCGCCGTCGGTCTCGGCGGCTCGCTGTCGCCGCTCCGGGTCTGGCACGCGGCTGGCGTGCGCATCCTCACCCTTTGCCACAACGAGACGCTCGACTGGATCGATTCGGCCACCGATGCGCCCCGTCATGGCGGACTGACGGATTTCGGCCGGGCGCTGGTCGCGGAATGCAACCGCATCGGGATGATCGTCGACCTCGCCCACGCCTCGCCGAAAGCCCAGCACGATGTGCTGGACGTTGCCACGGCGCCCCTGTTCTGGTCGCATTCCAATGCCGCAGCGCTCTGCCCCCATCCGCGCAACGTGCCGGACGACGTGCTCGACCGGGTCAAGGCCAATGGTGGCGTGGTCATGGCCACCTTCGTGCCGAACTTCATTTCGCGGAAGAGCCACGACTGGATGGCGCCGCTTCAGGTCCACGGCAAGACGCCGCCGGGTAGCGACATCGATACCGCGGTGGCGCGGCGCGCAGCGGAGGCCGGCCCCTGGCCGCGGGGCTCCATCGGCGAGCTATGCGACCATATCCAGTACATCGTCGGCCGCACGGGCCTCGCCCATATCGGCATTGGTTCCGACTTCTTTGGCGGTCCGAACCCGCCGGACCTCGCAGACACCTCCCGCTTTCCCCACCTTGTCGCCGAACTCGTCCGGCGCGGCTGGTCGGACGCGGCCCTGAAGGGGATTCTCTCCGGCAATGCGCTCAGGGTCTGGCGGAGCGTCGAAAAGGTCTCGGCCCGGCTGAAAGCGGAACGCCCGCCAGGGATCGCCCGGGTCGCGGCCGAGTCCCTCGTCACCCCCAGGCGCAAGAAGCCGGCGACCTGAGCCGCCGGCGAGGCCGTCCATGCCCTTTTCACAATCGCGCGCCCCAACGCGACGAAAACTGAATGGTGAGCCAAGGCTCCTAGCGGATGAATGGTGACAGGCGCAGCGGTTGCGGTGCCGAGCGGTACAGGTTTTCGCGCAACTGCTCGTTGATCTGGCGTCGTTCCTCGGGGGAGCGCGACCGGACCGAAGCCCGCGGCTGAGGGCGGCTTTGGACAGCCGTACCCTGCCGAACGCCCCGCTCTTGGCCGGTCGCCGGCCAGTTGACGATTTCGACGCGCGCCGGCCTAGGAGCAGGTGGTATACGGGTGATGGCAACGTTCAACACATTGGTCGTCTGCGACTTGGCATTCACGCTTAGGTCAGCGGCCAAGTTTATCGGAACGATCCTGAAACCGCCGCGGGCGTCTGCGAGCACCTCAAACTGCAACAAATAGTCAAGCTGCGAGAGTTCGGCATGATCGCCGACGCGGACCGCTATCGCTGGAACGGCCGTCCGGAGCCATTCGGCCAACCCCAGAGTTCCCGCGGATTCGGGCCAGCCCGTCGCAGTCGTCGCCAATGGGCCTGACAGGCCGCACGGATGTCCGCGAAGAGCGATGAAGTCGATGCTGAAGCGGACCTTCCCCGAGCGCGTGGCCTGTCGATCCCAGCCCAACCCGGCCGAGGGAACTACGCTTCCACCAGAGAACGCAACTGATAAGCCAGCACTTGCGCCCGCACTGACGCCCTCAATGACCCGCAGCTCCAAATCCACGGTGCTCGTGAACGCATCCATCTCGCGCGCGACCACGGTACTAACAGAATAGATGCTGGCCAGCTCGCACTGAATGCGTTCCGACAAGACTTGGACGAGAAGCGGCTGCGACGCATGTTCCGACGAAATCGGCGGCGGCGATGCCGTGACGCAGCCGCCAAACATCAGCGGCGCCACGACGAGAGTGACAAGTCTGGCTTTCGTAGTCATTGAACGCCCCCCACCTGGAGAGGCTACACAACCCTGACTAGAAGAGACAACATCGGTACCACTCCTGACTCAGTGCGCCATCAGCACCGGAACCGGCGAATATTGCAGCAATGTCGTCGTCGTGCCGCCGAGCACCATCTGGCGCAGGCGGGAATGGGCATAGGCGCCCATGACGATCATCTGCGCGCGGTTGTTCTGCGCGTGCTCAACGATCGTCTTGCCCACATTGCGGCTGTAGGGAAGGTTCGTCACCGTCACCTTGACCCCGTGGTGGGCGAGCATCGGGGCGAGATCGGCGCCCGCCACCAACTCGTCGGCATGACGATCGCCAAGCACCGAGACGATCTCGACATGACCCGCCTTGTCGATGAAATCCGAGGCCGAGCCGATGGCGCGGGCGGCGACGGCCGAGCCGTCCCAGGCAACGACGATGGAGTTCGAGGCGCGCGCGGCGTCGAACCCGTCCGGCGCGAGAATGGTGGGTCGCCCGGTCGAGAGCAGCAACGTCTCCGCAAGCTCCGTTGCCCAGACGTCGTCCGGCCGTGGCCGACCACAAACGCAGAAATCATGAAGGCGGCCGCGCTTGCCGATGCGACCGAACAGCGGGTCGATGGCGTCCGTCACCACTTCGACGGTGGCGGCGACACCCGCCGTCTGGGTGGCATAGCGGATGGCGTTGCAGAGTTCGTCGGCCTTGTCGGTGCGGGTGTCGTTTTCGTCGGCGACGATCGCCTGGACCTCCGCCACTCCGGAATAGACGACGACCGGCACCTTGATAGCCCCGACTACCACCGACAGATGGGCGCCATGGGCAGCAGCCAGCGAGACAGCATACTCGATCGCCCCCTGCGGCTTTGCGCCGTCACCGGCAATGAGAGCGAGCAGGATCGACTTGATGGACATGGGGGCCTCCTTCTTCACGAACGAACGCGCAGAAAGGTCGCGCGTTCCGGGTGACGCGTCCTTGATGGAGATCAGACCGCCCGACCTTAGCCGATCAGAGTGGAATGTTGTCGTGCTTCTTCCACGGAACATCAGCCGCCTTGTTGCGCAGCAGGGACAGGGCCCGGGCGACCCGGCGACGGGTCGAGTGCGGCATGATCACCTCGTCGATATAGCCCCGTTCGGCGGCGATGAAGGGGGACAGGAACCGCTCCTCATACTCCTTCGTGCGAGCAGCGATCTTCTCCGCATCGGCCATGTCGGCCCGAAAGATGATCTCCACGGCCCCTTTGGCGCCCATCACGGCGATCTGTGCCGTCGGCCAGGCATAGTTGATGTCGCCACCGATATGTTTGGAGGCCATGACGTCATAGGCGCCGCCGAAAGCCTTGCGGGTAATCACGGTGACCAGCGGGACCGTGCACTGCGTGAACGCAAAGAGCAGCTTGGCGCCATGCTTGATCAGGCCGCCATATTCCTGCGACGTGCCGGGCAGGAAGCCGGGAACGTCGACGAAAGTGACGATCGGGATCGAGAAGGCGTCGCAGAAGCGCACGAAACGGGCCGCCTTGCGGCTGGCATCGGAATCGAGAACACCGGCGAGAACCATGGGCTGGTTGGCGACGATGCCGACGGACCGGCCTTCAAACCGGGCAAAGCCGGTGATGATGTTCGGGGCAAACTTGGGCTGGATTTCGAAGAAGTCGCCCTCGTCGACCGTCTTCAGGATCAGCTCCTTCATGTCATAGGGCTTGTTCGGATTGTCCGGGACCAGCGTGTCGAGCGACATGTCGATCCGGTCCGGCTGATCGAAGGACGGAATTTCCGGCACGCCCTCCATATTGTTGGACGGCAGGAAATCGATGAGCCGCCGCATCTGCAGCAGCAGTTCCAGATCATTCTCGTAGGCGCCGTCGGCGACCGACGACTTCACCGCATGAACCGAGGCACCGCCGAGTTCCTCTGACGTGACGACCTCGTTGGTCACCGTCTTCACCACGTCGGGGCCGGTCACGAACATGTAGCTCGTGTCCTTCACCATGAAGATGAAATCGGTCATGGCGGGCGAGTAGACGTCGCCGCCGGCGCAGGGACCCATGATCAGCGAAATCTGCGGAATGACCCCGGATGAGATCACATTTCGCTTGAAGACTTCGCCATAACCACCGAGGGCATCGACGCCTTCCTGAATTCGTGCGCCACCGGCGTCGAACAGGCCGATGATCGGGGCGCGGGCCTTGAGGGCCATATCCTGGATCTTCGTCATCTTGGCGGCATGGGCGCCGGACAGCGAGCCGCCGAAAACCGTGAAATCCTTGGAGAAGATGAAGACCGTACGGCCGTTGACGGTGCCCCAGCCGGTGACGACGCCGTCACCGGGGATGTGGGACTTCTCCATGCCGAAATCCGCGCAGCGATGCTGCACGAACATGTCGAACTCCTCGAACGATCCCTTGTCGACCAGGAGTTCGATGCGCTCGCGCGCCGTCAGCTTGCCGCGCGCATGCTGGGCATCGATGCGCTTCTGGCCACCGCCGAGGCGGGCCTCGGCACGACGGTCTTCCAGCCTTTCAAGGACGTCCTTCATCACAGCGCCGGGGATCGTGCCCCGCCCCTCATCGGTATCGAGCCAAGTGGGTCCGATAGCACGCAAGCTCCGCGCCAACCAATGAGACTGTCGGGGGATGCGTCTGAGGCCGCTACCATCCTGGCCCCGACAGATTTCCACCAGAGCCTTTGGTCACGCTCGTGACTGACGCGCTACCCATTGACAGGCAGGCCGGATCGCCGCCGGGCACGGAGCAATGGCGCCTTCACCGTTTGACGGGCGTGTCACATGGCAGCGAGGACGGTTGCGGCGGCATCGAATTCGCGCCGGCGCGCGACGCGCCGCTCGGCCGCTTCGGTATCCTCGCCCCACTGGGATGTTTGAAAATCCTCGTCGACATGGGCGGCCGTCCACACAGTCTCGTCGTCGAGCCGCCCGGTCAGAAGGGCGAGTGCCAGCAGCGCCGACCCGGTCAGCGTCGTCACCACATGGGTGGCGCCGATGCGCCAACCGTCATCCCCCGGGAGCACCGTCGCCAGGGCCTCCAGCGCGGCGGGCGGCTGGGTGACGAAGACGACGCCCTGCGACAGGATCAGCCGGGCCCCGAGATCGTCGCGGGCCCAGGAGAGGACCGGGTCCCAGGCGGCGGCCTGCCGGGCGACGAGGCTCGCCGGCCCGTCGGCGCGATAGCAGAGGAGATCGGATGAGGCATAGCGCACGATCTCTGCCGCGACCGGCGCGGGATCGCGCAGGACACCGTCGATGATGGAATTGGCGATCCGCGTGATCGGCATCTTCAAAGGCTCGATGAACTCGCCAAGGGCCGCCCATTCGGCCGCGACCGCCGTCGCCAGCCTCTCCGTCGGAAAGGCCAGCGCATGGCGTCCCGGTGTCTTGGCAGGACGGCCGTCGAGAAGAAGGCGCCAGCCCGCTTCGGACGGGCCGGCACTCGCCTCCTGGTAGAAGCGCTTGGGATAGGTCGGCTTCATGGCGAGTCGCGCCGAGGCCACGGGATCATAGGCGGCGGGGTCGAGCCCCCGGGCGAACCAGTCGTCGAACACGCTCTTGCTCATGGGCGCCATGTAGAGGCTCGGCGGCGCGATTTCAAACGCACTCAGGCGACGAAACGCAGGAACACCTCGCGGGCGTCGGGCATCGGAAGGCCCCGCGGCTCGAACACGTGGCGCGAGAGGAAATGCCCGGTGAGACGGAAGCCAGCGCGCACGTCGTCCGGCGCGATCACTGCAGCCCCGCGCAGAAAGGCAGGCAAGGCGAGCAGCCGGTCGTGCCAGGGCTCACCGGCGGCACGGGACACGGCCCGCCCGGTCTTCGGCGAGACATAGACGAGGTCTTCCGTCGATCCCGTCGCCGCACATTCCGACAGATCGACGCCGAAGCCGAGGAGGCGCAGCACCTCCAGTTCGAAACGCACCATCAGCGGCGCGGCGATGGCCACATCGGGAAGCGTGTCGGCGATCAGCTCGACCGCTGCATAGATGCCCTCGTGCGCCTCGCGTTCCGGCATCAGCCGCGCCATGGCGGCGAGCAGGGTGATGCCCGCGATGCCCTCGCGCGCCTCCATCAGGCGGGCGGCGCGCGAGACCTTGGCCTCGATCGCATAGGTGCCGAGATGCTCGTCGAGCCGCGCCGACCAGGCCGCATGGACGGTGTTGCCGGGCTGGATCACCGGCTGCTGGCGACGCGACCGTCCCCCGCGCACCAGGCCGAGATGGCGGCCGTGGTTGCGGGTGAACAATTCGAGGATGACGCTCGATTCCCCGTAGGATCGGGCGCCCAGGACGATCCCCTCGTCGATCCAGTGCATGGATCAGAAGTCGGAGAGCTTCAGGTCCGGCGAATAGGCCACGTCCTCGACTTCCCTGACGATCGCCTGGCCGCAGATCACGCGGCCCTTGACGGCGTCGAAGGTGAGGGTTGGTGGGCCATAGAGCTGCCAGCCCTTGTTGATCGCCTCGCTGACGCGATGGCAAAACGCCGAATCGTCGGGACCGGTCAGATAGCGGTAGAGCGTGGTCGCGCTCTTCGGTTTGACGGACAGCATGGCTCACCTGCCTTTCGGATATTCCAGACCCATGCGCTCGTAGCGCTCGGGATCATCGCCCCAGTTCTCGCGCACCTTCACGAACAGGAACAGGTGCACCTTGGTCTCGAACAGCTTCGAAAGTTCCTCGCGCGCCGTTGTCGAGATCAGCTTGATGGTGTCGCCACGCTTGCCAAGCATGATCTTGCGCTGCCCTTCGCGCACCACATAGATCGTCTGTTCGATGCGGATCGAGCCGTCCTTCCGCTCCTCGTAGCTTTCCGTCTCGACGGTGGCATCATAGGGCAATTCGTCGTGGAGGCGGTGATAGAGCTTCTCGCGGGTGATCTCGGCGGCCAGCATGCGTGCGGGAACGTCGGAAATCTCGTCTTCCGGATAGTGCCAGGGACCGGCGGGAACGACGGCCGCGAGGTGACGTTTCAGGTCCATGACGCCCGACCCGGTGGTCGAGGAGATCATGAAGGTCTGGTCGAAGGTCGCCCGCTCATTGATGGCCGTGGCGAGATCGAGGAGTTTCGGCCGCTCGACGAGATCGACCTTGTTCAGCACCAGGTCCTTCGGCTGGCGGATATCGCCGATCTTGTCGAGGATGGCGTCGACCGGTTCATCAATCCCCTTCTTGGCATCGACCAGGACGAGCACCCGATCGGCATCGGCAGCGCCCCCCCAGGCTGCCGAGACCATGGCGCGGTCGAGACGGCGCTTGGGCGAGAAGAGCCCCGGCGTATCGACCAGGATGACCTGCGAGGCCCCTTCCATGGCGATGCCACGGACGAGGGCGCGGGTTGTCTGTACCTTGTGCGAGACGATCGTCACCTTGGCGCCGACCAGCGCGTTGACCAGCGTCGACTTGCCGGCATTTGGAGCGCCGATGATGGCGACAAAGCCGCAACGGGTGACGTCTTGGCTCATGGTGCGTTTCCAGGTTGCGGCATGGCCGACCAGACGCCCTCGCGCACCAGGACGGATGTCGCAGCGGCGATCTCCGCCTGGCGTTTTGCGGCGCCCTCACCAATGCCGTCGGCGAGGCCGGGGATGATCACGGCCATGGTGAAGAGTGGCGCGTGGTCGGGACCGGCGCGGGCCACGACCTTATAGACCGGCGTTGCGAGCCCCCTGCCCTGCGCCCATTCCTGCAGGGCGCTCTTTGCGTCGCGCAGCGGCGGCGCATTGGCGACGAGGCGTCCGCTCCAGTTGCGGATGACGAAGGCCTCGGCAGCCGCCCAACCCGCGTCGAGATGGATGGCCCCGATCACGGCCTCGCACAGATCGGCGAGAACGCCCGGACGGCGGCCGACAGCTGTCTGGCTTTCCGTGGGCCCGACATGCACGCCGTCGCCGAGGCCGAGCACGACGGCGATCTCCGCGCAGGTCTCCGCCCTGACCAGGTCGGACAGTCGTCGCGACAGGGTACCCTCATCGTCATCGGGCAGGGCCTTGAACAGCATGGCCGCGACGGCGAGGCCGAGAACACGGTCCCCGAGAAATTCCAGCCGCTGATAAGATCCCGAGCGTTTCTCGATGCCAGAGACGGCACTCGGATGGGTCAGCGCCCGCGCGAGCAGCCCCTTGTCGGTAAAGACATGACCGATCCGCGCCTCGATCTCCTCGAGGCTGGCGCGCTGGCCCTTGGATTTCCGACCCGGCGCCACGGCCCCCGTCACCTCACGAGGTTTCCGAACCGTGTCCAGCGGATCGACCAGGGCCAGCGCCAGAAGGCCCACGCGCGCTCACCCTCCTCGAGGGAGAAGAACAGGATCTGGGCCCGTCCGATCAGGTGGTCGAGCGGAATCGGGCCGACCTGGCTCAGGACCCGGCTGTCGGTTGAATTGTCGCGGTTGTCACCCATGACAAAGACGTGGCCCTGCGGCACTTCATAGACCGGCGTGTTGTCGTAGAAACCGTTCTCGTAGAGGTCGAGCGTCGTATAGGCGACACCGTTCGGCAGCGTCTCGCGATAGCGGCGGGTGCGCACCTGACGGCCGTCCTCGTTGTCCATGAAGTCTTCGATCCGCTCACGCTGGACCGGCGTCCCGTTGATGTGGACCTGGCCGGCGATCATCTGGATCCTGTCACCCGGCAGGCCGATCACACGTTTGATATAGTCGACGTCGGGCTCGCGCGGCAGGCGGAACACGACCACGTCGCCACGGGTGGGGACGGACCCCATGATCCGCCCTTCGAACAGGTTGGGCGAGAACGGGAAGGAATATTTCGAATAGCCGTAGGAGAATTTCGAGACGAAGAGGTAGTCGCCGACCAGCAGCGTGTCCTTCATCGATCCCGAGGGGATGTTGAACGGCTGGAACAGAAACGTGCGGATCACGAAGGCGATCAGCAGCGCGTGGATCACCACGCGGACGGTTTCGCCCAGTCCGCTCTTGTTGTCATCGGCCACGCGCGTCGAACCTCATGTCGAATGAGCCCGCCCTATAGCCCGCGCGTGGCCCTGGGCGCAACGACGTCCGTTGCCGTCGGAACGCCTTTCAGAACTGCACT
Organism: Phreatobacter sp.; assembly: GCA_019749835.1. GTDB lineage: Bacteria > Pseudomonadota > Alphaproteobacteria > Rhizobiales > Phreatobacteraceae > Phreatobacter. Next base: position 12,310 of record JAIEPJ010000153.1, read on the forward strand.
TCCTGCCGGTTGCGGATCGAACGGCCCGTCGTATCGCGCAATTCCGGGGCGATGACCGGCGCCGCAGTCCCAGGGCCAACCGGATCGCGGGGGATGGAGACACGGCGCACCGGCTCCCTGTTGCGGTCGATCGTCGTCGGGATCGCGCCGGCACCCTGGCCGCTCATGATCGTGCCGCCCAGCGCATTGCCACCGGTCGCCGCACCGGTCGATACCCGCGAAACATTGCTGAGCGAGGTGCTCTCGCGCGCTCCGGGAGCGGTGCGCATCCCGTCGACCTCCAGCCGCGATGGTGCCGAGACCGCACTGCGGGTGGAGAGTGGCACGGCCGATGACGGGGACGATGCGGCGGCGGTTGTGGGCTGGCCCGCCGGCGCGGGCGCCGGAAGCGCCGATGTCTCGACACGTCCGACGGGAACCGGCTGCACCGCGACGGGTGTGACGGCGGGGGTCTCGCGCGCGGTCACGCACCCGGCAAGGAGGGCCGCGAAGGCAACGAGGGCAACGTGCTTGATCATGAAGGGGTCCGTTCAGGCGGCCGGCACTGCATGGGGCATCATTTCGTCCGGCGGCCGCCGCTCCAAGCCGCCATGGGCCTGCATCGGCGCGGCCTCGCTGGCCTTGTCAGACTGGGCGAAGTGAGGAAGGCGGAAGCCGGCCAAGGGGCACCCCGGAATTGTTCAGCGACGGGTTGACGCAGAGGACCGGCAAGCCGTGGCGAAATGGTGGCGCCTCAGCGCGTGCGGCGGCCGCCCTGTGGCTGGGCTGCGCCCTGGGTCGCATGCGGACCCAGAGCCGGATCGGGCGGCAGCGGCGGCGGAGTCGCATTGACGACAGGCGGTCCGGGAGGCGCCGAGGTCTGCGTCTGCGCGCAGCCGGCGAGCCCGACCATGGCGACGATCGTCAAACCCCTGAGGATCAGTGACTTCATGGCAACCGCTCTCCGTGCATGATCAAAGCCCTTTAGCCCTCGGAAGGCAGGTTCCGCAAGTCGTCCGAAAACCGGCAACACCCTGGCAACCTTAAACAAGTCTTAGGCGCCGCCTTCTAAAGTCCGATGCCAGCAAGGGTGCGCGTTCGGAGTCTTCGATGGATATCGCCACAGTCCTCGGCTTGGTCGCGAGTGTCGCCGTCCTCGTCGGACTGATCATCATCGATGGCGGCAATTTCGCGCAGTACGCGGACAAACACGCCGTCATCATCATTTTCGGCGGAGCCTTTGCGGCGACACTCACCCGCTATCCTCTCGGCGTGGTTCTGCACGGCATTCCCATGGGCTTCAAGGCGGCCATGGCGATGCGCACCATCAGCCCGCGCCAACTCGTCGAAGAGATCGCAACGATCGCCGACGTTGCCCGCAAGCAGGGACCAAACGCCCTGGAGAAGCTGGATGTCTCGGATCCAACGCTGGCCCAGGGTGTCCGCTATATCGCCGACGGCTACGATGTGGATTTCATTCGCCAGGCCATGGAGACCGACAAGGACAAGGTCTATGCGGAGCTGGATGAAGCTCAGAAAATCTACCGCTCCATCGGCGATTGCGCGCCCGCCTTCGGCATGATCGGGACGCTGCTGGGCATGGTCAACATGTTCGCCAACATGACGGATCCCTCAAAGCTCGGGCCGATCATGGCCATGGCGCTCCTCGCGACGCTCTACGGCGCCGTCATCGCCAACATGGTCTGCATGCCCATCGCCGACAAATGCCATCTGAAGATGGCGGAAGAGGACCTCTGCCGATCGATCATCATGGATGGCGTGATCCAGATTCGGAACCAGAAGAGCCCGCAGATCGTGAGGGAAATGCTTCTCGCTTACCTGAGCGAGCACGACCGCCACGAAATGGCCGAAGCGGCCTGAGGATACGATGGCAAAACGCAAGGGAGACGGGCACGCTGGTGGTCACGGCTGGTTCGTGACCTTCGCCGACCTCATGGCGCTGCTGATGTCGTTCTTCGTGGTCATCGTCGCCACGTCGAGCCAGGACGACAAGAAGAAGCACATGATGACCGGGTCGTTCCGCGAGGCTTTCGGCACGACCAGCAACACCCAGCTCACCGGCATGGTCGAACTGCACGGCATCCCGACCCGCCCCTTCATCCAGAACCTGTCCTCTTCGCCGGAATCCCCGACCGACCGTCCCGCGCCCCGGACCGACGAACGCCATCCCGACGCGATCAACGCCATGGCAGACCGCCGCATGGCCCTGGCCGCCGCCAGCCTGCGCCAGGCCCTGCAGGCCTTCCCGGAAATCGCCGAGCTTTCCAAAAACATCATCATGGAAGAGCGGCCGGACGGGCTCGATATCCAGATCGTCGACCAGGACGGCCGCGCCATGTTCCCGCCGGACGGCCGCGAACCCTATGAACGGACGCGCCGCCTCATCGCCGCCCTCGCCCCGGCTCTGCGCCAGCTCTCAAATCGGGTCACCATCACCGGTCACACCTCAGGGGCACGTGTCCTCGGCCGCCCGGGCTACGGCCCCTGGGATCTCACCGCCGATCGGGCGAATGCTGTGCGGATGATTCTGGAGGAGCAGGGCCTGCCGCCCGACCGCATCTTCGCCGTCACCGGCAAGGGCGACAGCGAGCCCCTGTTCCCGGACGATCCCTATCTGGCTGCCAACCGGCGCGTATCGATCCTTCTGATGAAGGAAGCCCCGGTGGCGCCCCGCGCCTTCCTCGGGAACTGATCAGGCCCATCGGATCGAAACGAGGAACTCGGCAACCAGCTGGTTGAACAAGGCAGCGCGTTCGAAATAGACCGAATGGCCCGCTTCGGCGACCAGGTGGGTCCGCGCCTGCGGCCAGGTGTCGGCCACGAGCTCGATCCCCCGCGGACAGATCAGCGGATCCTCCGACCCGATGACGAAAAGCGCCGGACAGGTCATGCGGGCGGCGTCGGCGGCGCCACGGACGCGCAGGGTGCGGATGCGCTTGCCGACCTCCTCCTTGTCGAGGCCATAGGTCAGCCGGTCGATACCCTGGTAAAGGGCGTGGAGCGGGGGATTGTCCTCCGCCATCCGGGCACCTGCGGCCCGATGAATCCCGCGCGCGGAGAGGTCGGCGAGCACGGCGGGCATTTTCTGCCGCCAGGCCGCGACGCCGGGATCGCCGAATCGGTCGTAATCGAAGGAGCCTGTCGTGCAGGCCATGACGAGACCGGCGACGCGATCCGGAGCAGCCAATGCGGTCTCGACACAGGTCCAGCCGCCCATCGACTGGCCGATGATCACAGCCCTGGAGACCGCGAGATGATCGAGGAGCGCGATCAGGTCGCCGGCAAAGAGCTGTGGATCGGCGACGCCTCCCGGGGCGGTCGATGGTGCGAAACCCCGGTGGGAAAAGACGATCACCCTGTTGTGCGCGGCGAAGACCGGCGCCGATTGCCACCAGCTCAGATGATTGCCACCGAGCCCATGCGCGAAGACGACGACCGGGCCCTCACCGCCGACCTCGTAGTGAATGACGGCACCGTCCGGGCGCGCGAGGCGGCCGGGTGTCAGGGCGGGGATCGCGACTGGCATGGATAACTCCTTGAATGGCGCCAGCCTAGACGGCGCCAGCCCCGACCGGAAGCGCCGGTGATGCAGGCCGACCGTGCCGGCACGGCCCTATCGGCGATCCCTCCCCGCGTCCATGATCACACAAAACAACATAGGAGGATGTCCATGGCCATTGTCGATGCAGAGCGCCTTGCCGCACTGGTCGCGACGATTTTTGAGCGGGCCGGTTGCGACGGGGACGAAGCACGCCGCATCGGCCATTATCTAACCGAGGCCAACCTGACCGGGCACGACAGCCACGGGGTCGCCCGTGTCCCGCGCTATGTCGACTGGCTCAAGGAAGGGCGCGTCGAGGCTGGCAAGTCCGTGACAGCCATTGTCGACACGCCGGCCATCACGGTGCTCGACGGCCATTACGGCTTTGGCCAGACCGTCGGCCCACAGGCGGTCCGCATCGGCATCGCCAAGGCCAAGCAGCATGGCCTCGCGGCCGTCGCCCTGCGCAAGGCGGGCCATCTCGGGCGGATCGGCGATTTCGCCGAGATGGCGGCGGCCGAGGGCCTGGTCTCCATCCACTTCGTCAATGTCGTCGGATCGATCCTGGTCGCACCCTATGGCGGGGTCGACCGCAGGCTGTCGACGGCACCATACTGCATCGGCGTGCCGCGGCCGGGCGCACCGCCGCTCCTGCTCGACTTCGCCACCTCCCTGGTGGCCGAGGGCAAGGTCCTCGTCGCCTCCATGGGCGGCAAGCCCATCCCCTCGGACGCCCTGATCTCGCCGGACGGCACGAAGAGCGGTGATCCCGCAGTGCTCTATGGGCCCTATCCGGCTGGACCGGGCACCCGCGACCCGATGAACGGTCCCGGTGCCATCCGCGCCTTCGGCGAGCACAAGGGCTCGGGCCTTGCCTTCATGTGCGAGATCCTCGGCGGGGCGCTCACCGGCGCCGGTGCGACCGGACCCGACAAGCGTTTCTGCAATGGCATGATGTCGATCTATATCGATCCGAAGGTGGTCGATCCCGACGGCTTTTTCCCGGCCGAATGCGCCGACTATGTCGCCTATTACAAGAGCGCGCGACCGGTCGAGGCCGGAGGCGAGGTTCTCGTTCCCGGCGAGGCGGAGCTTCGCTCGCGGGCGAAGAAGCTGCAGGATGGCGTTCCGCTCTCCGATGGCACTTGGGACGCCATCGCCGCCACGGCGCGCGAGGTCGGCGTCGGCGACAATGTCATCAAGGCCGCCCTGCGCTGATCAGATCGACCCGAAATCGCCGCCGCGGCCCTTCCCGGCAGCGAACCGTCCGGCACCCGCGATGCCCTCCGTCACCGCCATGGCCGAGGACGTGCGCCACTCGTTGCGCAGCGCCTCGGTCATGGGCAGGTCCCACTGGGCCAGGGCCGAGTCGCGGTCGGCCCTGAGGCACCCCTGCGGGAAGCGGGCGATCTCGTGGGCCAGCGCCTCGGCAGCCTCCCGAGACGTTCCCCTCGGTACCAGCCGGTCGGCAAGCCCGATCCGCGACGCCTCCTCCGCCTCGACCTTGCGTCCGGTGAGGATGAGATCGAGCGCCCGGCCCTGCCCCACCAGACGCGGCAGGCGCACCGTTCCGCCGTCAATCAGCGGCACGCCCCAGCGGCGGCAATAGACGCCCATATAGGCGTCTTCCTCCATGACCCGGAGATCGCACCACAACGCGAGTTCCATGCCGCCGGCAACCGCCGGTCCGGCAATGGCGGCGATGACGGGCTTGGACAGTCGCAGGCGCGTCGGCCCCATCGGCCCACGCGGCCAGTCGGCGTCGCTATCGGGAACATCGAGATTGCCGCCGAAGGGCGTGCCGCCGGGAGCGGCCGCGGCATGTTTCAGGTCGAAGCCGGCACAGAAGGCCCCGCCAGCGCCCCACAGGACACCGACGCTCGCGGTCTCGTCGGCCTCGAAGGCGAGGAGCGCCTCGGTGAGGGCCACCGCCCCCTCCGGGTTCATGGCGTTGCGCGCGGCCGCCCGCGTGCGGATGAAGGTGGTGACGGGTCCGGATCGCTCGACGACGAGATCGGTCATGGGGGCTCCTTCAATCGACGATGCCGGGGCTGTCCACCACCATCATGGTGGCGGTCATCATGGCGATGAGCTTGCGCTCTCCGCGCGTCTCGGCAAAGCACTCGCCGAGCGTCACCATGATCGTCCTGCCAGGCCGAACGACACGGCCGATACCGATGAAGCGGTCCCCCTTGCCCGGCGACATCATGTTCACCTTGAACTCGACGGTGAGCACCCCCGAGCCCTTCGGCATCAGCGTCATCGCCGCGAAACCACAGGCATTGTCGACCAGCGCCGAGAGCGCCCCGGCATGGACGAAGCCGTGCTGCTGCAGGATATGCGGCGCATAGGGCATCGCCATCTCGACCACACCGGGAACGACGGTTTCGAGGCTCATGCCGAGCGTCGCCATCATGCTCTGCCGCGCAAAGCTGGCGCGAGCCCGCACCTCGAAGTCCGGGTCTTTCGGCAGAACGTCGTCAAGCGCGGCAGCCATGCGCGGGCACCCCGGTGGAAATTCGCGCAAAGGGTCGCAAACTGCCCTATCGTTGCGCAACCTGTCTGGTCGGCCGAGGGATCGCATTGTTCTTCTGGTACATGCCACGCTTCACCGAGGCCGCGATGGGCGCCGCCACCCTGTCCGCTTCAGCGGCCGTCGCGTCAGCGGTGACCATCACCCACCGCGTGATGTTGATGTCGGATCCCGCCACGGCCTGGGATATGTCGTCACGCGGCGAAGCCATGCGGATGATCTCCGAGAAGATGGACGCGGCGACCCAAGGGTCGCTTGACGCCGCCTTCGAGGTCGGTCGCCTCGCCATGCGCTCGGCGACCGGCAGGATGTCGACCGATGACGTCGCCCACGGCCTCCTGGCCATCGGCGTCGCCGCGGCCCGTCCGGCAGCACGGCGCGCCAGGGCAAACGCGAAACGGCTCAGCCGGACTTGACGGGGCCGCAAAGGCCACCATGTCCGAGAAATCGGGCTTAGTCAGGCGCCCGATCTTCGGGCATGAGGCCAAGGAGGCTGTCCATGCGGCACCCGTTACGCGCTGCGTTCATCGCTGTAACCGCCCTCGCTGTCACACCGTCCTCGGCCTCCGCGCTTTGCAGCGTCGCGGCCCGCCCCTTCGTCATGGGTCAACCCGGTCACATCACCATGAGCGTCTCGGGCGAGCCTTGCCGCATCAGCCTGCAGGCTGGTGGACAGAGCCGCTATGACTCGCTCAACATCGTCGAGCGGCCGCGCGGCGGACGGCTTGTCGCCGACGGGCGCACCGGCGTCGTTTACACTCCCTATCCCGGCTTCATCGGAACAGACCGCTTCGTCTTCGCCGTCACCGGCACGAGCAGCATCGGCAGCGGCACATCCGAACTCTTCGTCGATGTCGTCGTCGACTAGGCCTCAGCTCAGAACATTCACCAACCACAATGCCAGCGCCGGGAAGGCGACGACGAGGGCGAGCCGCAGGATGTCTGCGGCGACGAAGGGGATGACGCCGCGATAGATGGCCAGGATCGGCACGTCCCTGGCGATGGCGGAGATGACGAA